>CAZFZB010000001.1:0-84730 GCA_964523415.1 uncultured Chromatiaceae bacterium
AGGGCGTTTTGCAGGTCCAATGCCGTGGCGACGCAGAAGACCTCGGCCCAGGCGGGCCGGGCGAGACCCAGCAGGAGCAGAACGGCCAATAACCAGGGGGACGGGCAACGCAGCCTTCTCATCAGGACGGAACCTCCATGAATGGCACTTGGACCCCCGAGGCCCCCACCTAACGCGGCTTGACCGGGGATGCGGCCGGGGCACTGGGAACCTCGCGGAGGTTACACCCGGGATCCGCCCCAAGGAGATGAATAAACCGCGCGGCGCGAAATCTTTGGCGTTTTATTGATTGGGATCAGTTACTAGCGCCCTGCACCCATGGCCCTGAATCCCGTGGGAACAGGCTTGCGCCTTCCGCGCCCTCGGGTTAAAGACGTTGACCAGGTATCCGGTACAGGGTGATCGAGTTGGCGGGGATGTTGAGGCTGAACTTGCTGCCCGTGATGCTCCGGTCGGCCAGCCGTACTATCTGGGTCAGGGATGAGTCGCTATAGCGCCAGCCTTGCACCAACCCGGCGGGCGCAAAGTGCTCGAGGGTCAGGGGAGCCGCCAGAGGGCCAGCCGTCTTGTTGATCAGCATCAGGGTCAAGGCGCCCGTGGCTTCCTCCTCGGCGGCATAGATGGCTAACCGGCCCTGGTCGCTACTCACCGAGCGGATGCTGGTCTCACCGAAATGGCCCCCGGCGCCGTCGTAGTTACGGAACATGCGGAAGGCGAAGGCGACCGGCTGGTTGGCTGCGGGCGGCGACCAGAGAGTCGCCAGGTGCAAGCCCTCGCGGCCGAAGATACCCAGGACGTCGGCTTGGGCCAAGGCGCCGTTGATATGCTCGGGGGCCCCCCAGTTGTACTCGGTGATGGCGAGTTTGGTGCCGGGATAATTGGTGTTTACCCAGGCACGCATGCGTGGCAGCAGTTGGACGATCCCGTTCTCGGGACCGGCGTCGGCAATCCAGCTCTCATCCACATAGGTGGGGTCCCACAGGGAGCGTGTGCTCCTCAGCCGCAAGGCCTGGGTGGCCGCGTCGCCCGCATCAGCGAGGGCGACATCGGGCGCGGCGGGGTAATAGTGCAGGTCCAGGAAGTCCAGGATGCGCTGGCCGTGGGCCTGCTGGTAGGCCCTCATCTGTTGGAGATACCAGGGGACCAGCGGCGTACCACCATGGGCGTTGCGATCATCCGGGGTTTCCCAGTCCCCCCGCTGGCCGTCCCAGGGTGAATGCCAGTAGTAGGTCCAGCCCATCACCACCGGCCCCAGGGTTTGGGCGGAGGGGTCCGCCGCCTTGATGGCAGCAGCATACTGGTAGGTGCGGGCCCGGATCTGGTCATATTTCAGGCCAACTGGCGCCACGTCCTGGTGGGTGCTCCACCAGATGTCCGGCTCGTTGTCCAGATTGTAATAGGTGACGCCTCCCCCGCCTGCCGGACCGAAACGCTTAACCAGATACTGCACCCAGTTGCGCACGAAGCCGGGACCGACCTTGAGGCTGGTATCCGCCGGGTCGTTGCCGGTAACCCTTTGGCCGTCGGTCTTGAAGCCATTGCCGCAGTCAGGTCGCCAGGGGTCGGTCCGCTGTTGGGGACCGTATTTCGTAACCCTGAAGCCGCAGGTTGACAGGTCGCCATTGCTGGCGACGTACCCGATCATGGGGACGGTGAGGACCGTCTCCACCTTGGAGGTCCGGTCCTGGGCAATGATACGGTTGGTAGCGGAGTCACCCGGGAGGCGGGTCGCGTCACTCATCTTGACGTTCTCGAAATACCAATCGCTGGCCGTATTGCTGGCATCGAGCCGCCAGTTATAACGGGTGGTGCTGTTGCCACCCCAACGCCGGGCCGTTACCCCCAGACTTTTCATATAGGCCGCGTCGGCGGCGGTCGCACCCTCGCCATTGATGCCGTAGATCAGGGGGCTGATTGGTTGCCGGGCCGCCGTGGCATCGACCCTCAGGGTCAAGGGCAGCAGGGTCTTGCCGATGAGGCGCAGGGTATCGAGGTTGAAGGCCGGCTGGATGGCGCCGGTCCAGTCCATGAGGTTGATCCGGGCAATCTGGTAGGGGCTGCCCAAGGCGCTCAGAGGCACATCGACCTCTTGCCAGGCATTGGGGGTGGGGGTGAACTCAAAGCCGCTGCTGCCGTCACCGGTATCGGTCGGCTGGGTAAACAGATAGAGTTTCCCGCTTCCCGAATAGCCATAAACCCAAAAACGGATCGAGGAGTAGCCGGCGGTGTCAATAGCAGGGCCGGCACGGAAGGAGAGACCGCCCCAGCCCGCCGTATAGGCCACCTTCAGGGAGGATGCCCCCGTGACCTTGCGGGTCGAATCGATGCTCAGGTGAGTGTCCCAGGACCAGTCTTCCCAACCCTGCGCCAGGGCGTCCTCATACACCCTGAGATCGGCGGCCCGCGCCGGGTAGGCAAAGGCCAGACTGACCATGAGGAGCACGACCGCCTGCCCGCGCCAGAAGCCGCCCTCCCTTCCGAGGTTCTGATGCGCAACGGGTTTAAACATGAGCAGTCTCCCAAGGCTCGGTTAGAAGGGGCCAATCACTATATAGCTCAGAATGGCCAGGCTGTCCTTGAGGAACCGGGATTTTCTTGTCAGGTGGGAAGCGAGAGGCTACTCTTCAGCGAGATTTCAGGAGAACCGCGATGCCCTTATCCAGACCGGCCTGTGTGGCCTTGCTTGCGCCCCTGCTGGTTGCCTGTACCCCCACCGTGCAACTGGCCATGCCCTCCGAACCGATTAATATCAATCTCAACGTCAAAATCGAACACGAGATTTACATCAAGGTCGATAAAGACCTTGATAAGGTTCTCAATAAATCCAGCGGTCTCTTTTAGGCGCCCCCCCGCGGCTCCCCGGAGTTAGTCGCCCATGTCCACACGCATCCGATTCGTCACGGTCTCTCTGGCCCTGGCCCTGAGTCTGCCCGCCTTGGCGCTCGACCTGAATCAGGCGAGCGCCGCCCTGAGCCAGGCCAAGGCCGCGGGTCAGGTCGGGGAAAAGCCCAATGGTTACCTGGGAGTCATAACCCCGGGTGGCCAGGCCGCCGAGATTGCCCGCCTGATCAACGAGGCGCGCCGCCTCGAATATCAGCAGGTCGCCAAGAAGAACGCCGTCCCCTTGGGAGATGTGGAGGCCATGGCCGGCAAGAAGGCCATCGACAAGACCCCTCCCGGTCAGTTCGTCCAGTCCGGGGGCCAGTGGGTGAAGAAGTGAGAGGCGCGGTGCATCGCCCCCGTCGCCGCCTGGATCCGGGCGGCTGGTAATATCCCTGTCACGGCATCCCCCCGAGGCTGACCATGAAAACCCCAAGAAGCCTCGAACCGCTGGTGAGCGAGGGTATCGTCGATGAGGTGATCCGCCCGCTGAAGAGCGGCAAGGAGGCCTCAGTCTATGTGGTGCGGTGTGGCGGTACTGTCCGCTGTGCCAAGGTCTATAAAGAAGCCAACCAACGGGGTTTCCACAAACAGGTCCTGTATCGGGAAGGCCGTAAGGTGCGAAATAGCCGACAGGCGCGGGCCATGGAAAAGGGCTCGCGTTATGGCCGTAAGCAGCAGGAAGACGTCTGGCAAAACGTGGAGGTCGATGCCTTATACCGGTTGGCCGCGGCCGGGGTGCGGGTTCCCCAGCCTTATCTTTATAGCGAGGGGGTGCTCTTGATGGAGCTGGTGGTCGATGAAGACGGTGATGCCGCGCCCCGGCTCAACGATATTGAATTGTCCGGAGTTCAGGCGCTCGAGTACCACGGCCAACTCATCGCTAACGTGGTGAAAATGCTCTGCGGTGGCCTGATCCACGGGGACCTCTCCGAGTTCAATATCCTCGTGGATACCCAAGGCCCCGTCATCATCGATCTGCCCCAGGCCGTTGATGCGGCAGCAAATAACAATGCCGCCAGGATGCTAGAGCGGGATGTGAACAATCTCGCCGTCTATTTCGGTCGCTATGCGCCTGAACTGCTAGCCACCAGTTATGGCAAGGAGATCTGGTACCTCTACGAGAGTGGCAACCTGACGCCCACCACCAAACTGACAGGCCATTTCAAGGGGAGCAACAAACGGGCAGACTTGGACAGCATCATGCGGGAAATCGATGATGCCCGGGAAGAGGCACTCCGGCGCAAACTCGAACGATCGGAGGCCGGCCTGCACTGATTAAGCCCTTCCTCAAGGCAGATGCCCGGTGGGGCGATTCACTGGGCGATCCAGGGAATCAGGGCAGGGAGGGCTTCGCTAAAATCCCATCTTCTCGAAAAAGCCCTTGACCCCATCCAACCAGGAATGGGATTGGGGGCTGTGCTTGTCGCCACCAGCGATGACGGACTCGTCGAATTCCCGCAGCAGTTCCTTTTGGCGTTCGGTGAGATTGACCGGGGTTTCCACCAGGACCCGGCAAATGAGGTCACCAATGGCACCTCCGCGCACCGGTTTCACGCCCTTGCCGCGGACCCGGAACATCCTGCCGGTTTGGGTGCCGGCTGGAATCTTGAGCATGAGTTTGCCGTCGAGGGTCGGGACCTGCATCTCACCGCCAAGGGCGGCCGTGACGAATCCAATCGGCACCTCACAATAGAGGTGATTGTCTTCGCGGGTAAAGATGGGATGGCGTTCCACCTCGATCTGAACATAGAGATCCCCGGGTGGGCCCCCCTTATCGCCGGCCTCTCCCTCCCCCGCCAGACGTATACGATCGCCGGTATCCACCCCCGCGGGCACCTTGACCGAGAGGGTCTTCTGCTCCTGGACCCGACCCTGGCCGTGACAATGGATGCAGGGGTCATCGATGCGGGTGCCGGTACCCCGACACTGGGGACAGGCCTGCTGGATGGAAAAAAAGCCCTGCTGCATCCGGACCTGACCCATGCCGTTGCAGGTGCTACAGGTACGGGGCTTGGAGCCGGGTCGGGCACCGCTGCCACCACAATGGTGGCACTCCACCAGGGTGGGGATGCGGATCTTGACCTCCTTACCCGCAACGGCGTCCTCCAGACTGAGGCCGAGGTCATACCGCAGATCGGCGCCGCGGTGGACGCGCCGGCCACCGCCCCGACCGCCGAAGATATCGCCAAAGACATCGCCGAAGATATCGCCAAAGCCGCCGCCCTGCCCCGCATCCGCCTCGACCCCGGCATGGCCGAACTGATCATAGGCGGAACGTTTCTTTGGGTCCGTCAGGATTTCGTAGGCCTGCTTGGCCTCTTTGAACTTCTGTTCCGCCTCTTCACCCGGATTACGGTCTGGGTGGAATTTCATGGCCAACCGCCGGTAGGCCTTCTTGATGTCGGCCTCGCTGGCATTGCGGGGGACACCCAGGACTTCGTAGTAATCACGTTTGGACATGGCGGAAAGGCTTCAGAGGGCTATATCGAAGGTCGCTCGTGGCAATGAATCGGCTGGAGGGGCAACGGCCACCGCGAAAGACTTCGGGTGGCCGTCAGGCGCCCCAATCCGGGGACTCCCTTCCACAAAACGCGGGACAGACTCCCGCACTGGCTACTTTTTGTCGTCCTTGACCTCTTCGAACTCGGCATCGACGACATCCTCGTCACCGCCCTTCTTCTCACCACCGCCATGGCCCTGGCCCGCATGACCACCGGCCTGGGCCGGGTCAGCGCCAGCCTCGCCCTGATGGGAGTAGAGGCGTTCGGCCATCTTGGCGGATGCCTCGCCCAAGGCTTTGGTTTGGGACTCGATCCGCTCCTTGTCCTCGCCCTTCATGGCGGCCTCGAGATCCTTGATGGCGGCCTCGATGCGCTGCTTCTCGCCGGACTCCATCTTGTCGCCGAGTTGCTCCATGGATTTGCGGGTGGCGTGGATCAGGGTATCGGCCTGATTACGCGCGCCGACCAACTCATGGAAGCGGCGGTCCTCTTCGGCATGCGCCTCGGCATCCTTGACCATACGCTTGATCTCGTCATCGGAAAGGCCGGAGGAGGCCTTGATGATGATGGACTGTTCCTTGCCGGTCGCCTTATCCCGGGCCGAGACGTTGAGGATGCCGTTGGCGTCGATGTCGAACTTGACCTCGATCTGGGGCATGCCGCGCGGCGCGGGCGGGATATCGCTGAGATCGAAACGTCCCAGGGACTTGTTGGCGGAGGCCTGCTCCCGTTCACCCTGGAGCACATGGACCGTGACGGCGGTCTGGTTGTCGTCGGCGGTGGAAAAGACCTGTTGGGCCGAGGTCGGAATGGTGGTGTTCTTTTCGATGAGCTTGGTCATGACCCCGCCCAAGGTCTCGATACCCAGGGACAGGGGCGTGACGTCCAGGAGCAATACATCCTTGACCTGCCCCCCGAGAACACCACCCTGAATGGCGGCGCCAACGGCCACCGCCTCGTCGGGGTTGACGTCCTTTCGGGGCGCCCTGCCGAAGAACTCCTGGACCTTGGCCTGAACCATGGGCATGCGGGTCTGGCCACCCACCAATATCACCTCGTTGATCTCGCCCGCGCCCAGCCCGGCGTCCTTGAGGGCGGTACGGCAGGGGGCTATGGTGCGCTCAACCAGATCCTCCACCAGAGATTCGAGCTTAGAGCGCGTCAACTTGACGTTGAGGTGCTTGGGACCATTCTGGTCGGCGGTAATGTAGGGCAGATTGATGTCCGTCTGCTGGCTGGAGCTGAGTTCGATCTTGGCCTTCTCGGCGGATTCCTTGAGACGCTGCAAGGCCAGGGGATCCTTGCGCAGGTCCATGCCCTGCTCCTTCTGGAATATCTCCACCAGGTGGTCGATGATGCGCTTGTCGAAGTCCTCGCCGCCCAGGAAGGTGTCGCCATTAGTGGATAGCACCTCGAACTGGTGTTCGCCCTCGATCTCGGCGATCTCGATGATGGAGATGTCGAAGGTACCCCCACCCAGGTCATAGACGGCGATCTTCTGGTCCCCCCGCTGCTTATCCATCCCATAGGCCAGGGAGGCGGCGGTGGGCTCGTTGATGATGCGCTTGACATCGAGGCCGGCGATACGACCGGCATCCTTGGTGGCCTGACGCTGGGAGTCGTTGAAGTAGGCAGGTACAGTGATAACGGCCTCGCGTACCTCCTCGCCCAGGTAATCCTCAGCCGTTTTCTTCATCTTTTGGAGGATTTTGGCGGAAACCTCGGGCGGGGCCATCTTCTTGCCATGCACCTCAACCCAGGCGTCACCATTATCGGCACGGGCGATCTTGTAGGGCACCATACCCATGTCCTTCTTGACTACGGCGTCCTCGAAACGGCGGCCGATCAGACGTTTGATGGCGAAGAGGGTGTTCTGGGGGTTGGTTACGGCCTGGCGCTTGGCGGACTGACCGACCAACACCTCGCCGTCGTTGGTATAGGCGACGATGGAGGGCGTAGTGCGATCGCCCTCCGAGTTCTCAATGACCTTGACCTTATCACCTTCCATGATGGCGACACAGGAATTGGTGGTACCCAGGTCGATGCCGATTATTTTTCCCATGATTTTATCTCCGGAATGGGGCTGGCGCGCCGGGCGCGCTGATTTGCCGCGTCAGGTGGGGTCGATACCCCTTGAGTTTCAAGATAGAAAATGCGTTTTAACGAAACCTTCGGTTACCGAGTATTTCAAGACCCCTACTTATCCCGCGCTCGATACGATGACCAGGGCGGGACGCACCAAACGGCCATTGAGCACATAACCCTTCTGAATCACGGCCGCCACACTGTTGGGTGCCAAGTCGGGCCGCGGCTGGACGGTGATGGCCTGGTGATACTCGGGGTTGAAGGGTTCACCCAGGGGGTCCAGACGCTCGACGCCGAAGCGGGTCATGACATCCGCAAGCTGCTTCAGGGTCAGGTCGGTACCCTCCCTCAACTTCGCGAGATCCGCCGACTCCGCGCTGGCGGCCTCCTGGGCAAGTTCCAGGCTATCGCGGACCCCGACGAGATCCTTGACGAAGCTGTCGAGGGCATACTTGTGCGCCTTCTCCAGTTCGCTGGCATGGCGACGTCGCAAATTCTCCATCTCGGCGCGTGATCGCAGCAATTGATCCCAATGATCATCCGCCTTGGCGCGGGCATCCTCCAGCAGGGCGGTCAAATCCCCGCCCGTAGCCGCCGACGCAGCGGAGGCCGAACTGGTCCCCTCAAAAGGATTCAGCTCTCCCTGGGCCTTGGAGTCGGCCTCTGCTAAGGGCTCGGCCTTGGTCCCGGGCACCTCGCCAGGTTGAACCTTTTCCTCATCCACTGCCATTTTTTTACCTCCCAAATGGGTATAAGGGCGCTTAGCCCCAGGAATCCACGAATGCCAAATCAACTGTTTTTTAGGGCCGCGCCCAGCAGACGCGCCGTGACATCCACTATGGGGATGACGCGGGAATAATTCATGCGCGCCGGGCCTATGACGCCGAGTACCCCGATCACCTTGCCATCGATCTGGTATGGCGCACTCACCAGACTACAGCCCCCCAGCAAGTCGTAGCCGGACTCCTCGCCAACGAATATCTGTACGCCCTCGGCCTCCAGGCAGCGATCGAGGAGGTGCAGGATCTGGCGCTTTTCGGCGAAGGCCTCGAAGAGCTGTTTGAGCCATTCCATGCTCGCGAGTTCGGAAAAGTCCATCAGGTTGGTTTGGCCCGCCACGCAAAGATCATCCTTGTCCTTATCCTCGGCCACTTCCACCACCTGCCGCGCCAGTTCAACGGCCTGGCGCATCAGACGATCCAGACGATCGTGCGTATGACGCAGTTCATCCACCAACCGCCGGCGTACCTCGCGCAGGTCACGGCCCACGAAGAGGCCGTTGAGGTAGTTCGCCGCTTGCTCCAACCGGGAGGGCGAATAGCTCTGATCCGTATGGAGGACGCGGTTATGTACCTCCCCCTCCTCCGTGACCAGGATGGCCAACACCCGATCACCAGAAAGGGGAAGAAATTCGATCTGGCGAAAGGCGTTGCGCTCGCGACGTGGCAACATCACGACCCCGGCGAGGCGAGTCACGCCCGAGAGCACCTGAGAGGCCGTGGCGATCAAGGCCGCGGAGTCACCCAGGGCCGCAAAGCGCCGGCGCATCTCGTCCACCTCGATCTCCTCCGGAGGGCGCACCGTCAGGAGGGTATCGAGGAAGAGGCGGTATCCTGACACCGTCGGCACCCGCCCCGAGGAGGTATGGGGAGATGCCACCAGGCCCAAATCCTCAAGGTCCGACAGTACATTGCGCACCGTAGCCGGACTCAGTTCCAGCCCCGTGTCCTTCGCCAGGGTACGGGAACCTACTGGCTGGCCATCCCGGATATAGCGCTCGACTAGCACCTTGAGAAAATGCAAGGCCCGATCGTTGACCGGATTGTCATTCTTAGCCGTCAACCTGCGCCTCTCGGAATCCCGAACCACGCGCGACTGCGCGAAACCCGACCCTGTTAGCACTCGCCACCAAAGAGTGCTAAGGTGGGCAATTTAGGGATTGCCAATCGGGCTGTCAAGGTTTACGCCAAGGTCCCTTTCGGCGATCATCGCGCCCATCATGACCTTGCATCCCCAGTTCCAGAACATCGGCATCATCGCCAAACAGGGTGAGCCCGCCAATACTCGCCTCGCGGTCGCCCGCCTGGCCCGTTACCTGCGTCAACAAGGGCCGCGGGTCATCTTTGACCCCTTTGCCGCTGCCCTCATCGGCGCGGCGGAACCCGAGACCCTTTCCCCGGGCGGGATGGGCAGGCAATGCGACCTCGTCATCTCTGTGGGCGGCGATGGCACCCTCCTCGGGGCCGCCCGTGCCCTGGCCAACTCGGGCGTGCCTCTCTTGGGGATCAACCTGGGAAGGCTGGGCTTCCTCGCGGACGTCTCGTTGGACACCATCGAAACCCATCTGGAACCCATCCTTGCCGGTGAATTCGATGCCGAGGAACGCTTTCTGCTTTCGGCTCGGGTGAATGGCAACCCTCCGGTTCTTGCGCTCAACGACGTTGTGATCCACAAGTGGAACATAGCGCGGATGATAGAACTGGAGACCTCTATCGACGGCGTCTTTGTCAATCGTCAGCGCGGGGACGGCATCATCGTTTCCACCCCCACGGGCTCAACCGCCTATGCCCTTTCCGGCGGCGGCCCGCTGATCCACCCAGCCTTGGACGCCATTGCCCTGGTACCTATCTGCCCCCACACCCTCAGTCACCGCCCTTTGGTCGTGACGGGGTCAAGCCGCATCGAAATCCGGGCCCGCAGTCGCGCCGATCAAGGTCATATCATCGTAACTTGCGACGGCCAAACCGACGTCTTCCTGAACTCGGAATCCGGCGTCTTCATCGAGCGCGGGCCGCACCCGATCCGCCTGCTGCACCCCAAGGGTCACGACCACTTTGAAATCCTACGAGCCAAACTCGGCTGGGGCGGTCATCCCGCCGGAATCAACTTGGAGTAAGCCAGGTGTTGAGCCATCTCCTCATCCATGACCTGGCCATCGTCAGTTCACTGGAACTCGAACTGAGTTCCGGTATGACGGCCCTGACCGGCGAAACCGGGGCGGGCAAGTCCATCTTGATCGACGCCCTGGGACTGACCCTGGGGGACAAGGCTGATGCCGGCATGATCCGCAATGGTGGGGAACGCGCCGAGGTGGCGGCCAGTTTCGACCTGGATGACGTTGAGGATGCTCGCGCCTGGCTGGCAGAGCAAGACCTGGCCGATGGGGGCGACTGCGCCATCCGCCGTCTCCTGCCGACCACGGGGCGCTCGCGGGCCTACATCAACGGCCGAATCGCCAGTAGCGGCCAACTCCAGGCCCTCGGCGAGTACCTGGTCGATATCCATGGCCAGCATGCCCATCAATCCCTACTACGCCCGGCGGCCCAGCGGGAGCTGTTGGACGCCTATGCCGGTCATGGGGAGCTGGCGCGGCAGGTAACGGGATTGTTCCGCGATTTTCGCGCCCTCGATGAAAGGTTGCGGGATATCCTGACCCAGGGCGCGGAACGGGCGGCGCGCCTGGATTTGCTGCGCTTCCAGGTGGCCGAGCTCGAGGCCCTGGGGATGAGCGCCGAAGACATCGACGAATTGGACCGGGAGCAGCGGCGACTGGCTAATCTGGGCCTGCTGCAGGGTACTGCCGGCCGCCTCCTCGACAACCTCTACGACGGTGAGACCGCCATGAGCGACCAGTTGGGGCGGGCACTGAGCGAGGTTGAGGGACTCCTGTGTTTTGATGAACGCCTGGGTGAGGTTCGGGACCTGATCGCCGGGGCAGCTATTCAGGTCGAGGAGGCCGCCTCGGGTCTGCGGCAATACCTGGACGGGCTGGAACTGGACCCAGGCCTGCTGGAGCAGGTCGAGACTCGGCTCGCCCTTGTCCATGATCTGGCCCGCAAATTCCGCATCCAGCCGCGTCAGATCCCTGAGACCCTAGAACGTCTGCGGCACGAACTGACGACCTTAGAGGTTGATGAGATATCGATCGATGTTCTGACCCGGGAGCGGGATGCCGCCTGGCACCGCTTCCTGGACCAGGCGACAATCCTCAGTGAGCAGCGGACGCAGGCCTCGGCCCGGCTCTCGGCGACCGTTACCGCCTCCATGGCGGAGTTAGGCATGAGGGGCGGCCACTTCGAGATCAGCGTTCTGCGCGGGGAGGAGTCAGCCGCCAGTGTTCAGGGCCTGGATCGGGTCGAATTCCTGGTAAGCACCAATCCAGGCCAGCCCTCACAGGCTCTGGCCAAGATCGCCTCTGGCGGAGAACTGTCGCGCATCAGCCTGTGCATTCAGGTCGCCACCGCCGAGTGTGCCGCCATCCCCACCCTCGTCTTCGACGAGGTGGACGTGGGCATAGGAGGGGCGGTGGCCGAGATCGTCGGTCGGCTGCTTCGCTCCTTGGGGGAGAAGCGGCAGGTACTTTGCGTCACCCATCTACCCCAGGTCGCGGCCCAGGCTCACCACCATCTGCGGGTTCGCAAGGAGAATCGCGACGGCCAGACCTACACTCATATAGCCCGCCTGGATCCCGAGGCGAGGGTGGAAGAAATAGCTCGGATGCTAGGCGGCACCACTATCACCGAAAAGACCATGGCACATGCCAGGGAAATGATAGAACGGGCCGCAGCCTGAATAGCCACCACACCGGTATGAGCCATTTGGGAGTGCGGGGGCATGGATTAGCTCCCACCGGCTCCATGCGCTGGGGTATCATTTGCCCCTAATTAGTGGCGTCCGCCCGGGTTAAAGACCATCAAGATGCAAAAGCCTTTCATTCTACAGACCTTGGCCGTGGGCCTGCTGCTGGGCGGTTGCTCCAGTAATCCGGACGGTGCGCCCCAATATCGCGAGTCGCCGCTTAACCGATTGCCCTTCGTCTATCAGATGACCATCCAACAGGGGAACATCATTACGGACGACATGGTCGACCGGCTGGAACCCGGAATGACCCGCAGTCAGGTGCGCTACCTGCTTGGTACGCCCATGCTCGTGGACATATTCCACAATGACCGCTGGTATTACACCTATACCATTCGCCAGGCCCACCAGGAAATGGAGAAAAAGCCCCTGGTCGTCCACTTCGATGGGGACACCATGACGCGGGTCGAGGGCTTCATTACCCCCAATCAAGCGCGGGCGGCGGGGCGTGAGCCCGAGGAGATGATGGTTGAGGTGCCGAACTGGAGCGGGGATGCCGGCTTGGTCAAAAAGACCCTAAAGGCCTTAGGTGTCGATGAGGATGAATGAAGGGGGCCTCCAACAAGGCCACTAGACCCCGACGACGTCGAAACGGCAACAACAAAAAGGGCACCCCACCGGGTGCCCTTTTTTCTGCCGTGAATATCAACGGCCTTTAGGCGTCAAGAGCGTCCAAGGCCTTTTGGAATCGGTTTGCGTGGGAACGCTCCGCCTTGGCCAGGGTTTCGAACCAGTCGCCGATCTCATCGAAGCCTTCTTCGCGAGCGGTCTTGGCCATTCCCGGATACATATCGGTGTACTCATGGGTCTCACCGGCAATGGAGGCCTTGAGGTTGGCGCTGGTGCCCCCAATCGGCAGGCCCGTAGCGGGGTCGCCAGAGGCCTCCAGGTATTCGAGATGCCCATGGGCATGACCCGTCTCACCTTCGGCGGTGGAGCGGAATACTGCGGCGACGTCGTTATAACCCTCGACATCCGCCTTAGCGGCGAAGTAAAGATAACGGCGGTTAGCCTGGGATTCGCCGGCGAAGGCCTCCTTCAAGCAACCTTCGGTCTTGCTGCCTTTGAGTTCCATAATTAATCTCCGATGGTGGTGATGATGGGCGAGGACTTCGCCCGGATGAAGGAGAAGATAGCCTTGACCGGCATCTTGAGCAATAGTTTCTATCAATGATATTGATAGGCTGGACAAATCGCTGCAAGGGCAAGGGGCGGAGACGGGGCCCATCCCTGGTCGGGGGGGTGACCGAGGGAGCCAGTGCTCGCTCCAACCCCTTGCCTTCGTTCAGAATACCGAATGACCTCTGACTACCCCTGATTCGAGGGAGCGCCTATGTCTCACCCAGTTACGCAACACCTGCTGCAGATCTCGGACCCGCACATCTACGCAGACCCGGAGGGGCAACTCCTCGGTCAGAAGACCCGTCCGACCCTGGAATTGGTGTTGAGCCTAGCCCGGACCAACTATGGCAGCGCCAATCGGGTGATGCTGACCGGCGATCTCGCTCAGGATGCCACTCCAGGCGCTTACCATTACCTCGCCCATCGTTGCGGGCAGCTGGGACTGCCTTGCCACGCCCTCCCGGGCAATCACGATAATCCCGAGGTGATGATGCGGAGCCTCGAGACCAGCCCCATCGACATGCCCCACCACGTCGACTGCGGCCCATGGCGGCTGATCCTTCTGGACTCGACCCAATTGGATAAGGAGTGGGGCCACCTGCCCGACCATGCGCTGCAACGGCTGGACTTAGCACTGGTTGCTAGGCACCAGGCGCCAACCCTGGTGCTCCTGCACCATCAACCCTTGCCGGTGGGCAGTCCCTGGCTGGATGAGATAGGCCTGGATAACCCCGAGGACCTCTTCGCCGTTCTTGACCAGCACCCCCAGGTGCGGGGCCTCCTTTTTGGCCATATCCACCAAGCCTATAACGCCGAACGCAAGGGTGTGGCCCTGCTTGGGGCCCCTTCTACCTGTATTCAATTCCTGCCGGAGAGCCAGGGCTTCGCACTAGACCCGGCCACTCCTGGCTTCCGCTGGCTCGACCTATATCCGGATGGCCATATCGACACGGGGATCGAACGTATTGCGGCCTATCCAGACCCTCTCGACCTCAGCGGCACGGGCTATTGAACTTTGTCAATCCAATGCCACCGGCAGGGCCTCGCCCACCTCGATCCCTTCCCGGGTGTGGCGCAGACGAATGGCCAGAGGTTCCACACCCGCCTCTACGGCCTGGCGTAACCGGTCGGCATATCGGGGGTCCACGGACCTGGCGGGGGTGAAGCCAAGGCCCTCCGGCCGGTTGATAGCAAATAGGATGACGGCACGGTAGCCATCGCCAAGGGCGTTCTGGAGCAAACCCAAATGCTTGAGCCCGCGGTCACTGACGGCGTCCGGAAACTGCAACGACTCCCCGATTAGCAGAGTCACGTTCTTGATTTCCACCAGGGCAGGGGGGGCTTGGCCTTCGAAGAGGCCGAGATCCAGACGCCCAGAGGCCCCTCCAGCGGGGGCATAGGTTATTTCCCGACGTACCTGGGAGTAACCAGCCAGAGAGGGGATCACGCCAGCGCCTATAACCTCGGCGATGACGGCGTTGGGGCGGCCGGTATGGACCCCGATCCAGCCCTGGCCCATATCGACTCGCTCCAGGGTCCAGGCCAACCGGCGTCGGGGATCCTCCTTGTGGCTAAGTTGAACCGGGGACCCAGGCTCCCAGCAGCCAGTCATGCGCCCCGTGTTGGGTACATGAGCGATGACGCGGAGGCCATCCGCCAACTCCACTTCGGCGAGAAAGCGTTGGTAACGGCGTAGAATGAACCCATCGACCAAGGGCGGCAGTAACACGGGAATCGGTATGACAGGGCAGGTATTTGGCTAGGAATTAACGGATCGAGAAACCGCTCTGGGACTGGCAGGGCACGAACTCGCTGGTAACGGCGGTAACCCGGGCCAAAGGTGGACCTAGGCGTAGCCAGTCACGGAGTTGGTCCAGAGCTGCGGCCGAACCGCAGGCCAATACCTCCACGCGACCATCGGGAAGATTGCGTACCGTCCCGGTGAGCCCCAGGCGGAGGGCCTGCTCCCGGGTAGAGGCGCGGAAAAAGACGCCCTGAACCTGGCCTGCCACCAGGAAACGCAGGCCGATCGGATCGGCCTTCCCCTCTTGCTGGTTCATCCTCGCATGCTCCTAGAGTTCATCATCGGTTTGCACTATCTGCAGCCTTGGATCAGGAGGATTGTCCGAGCACCGGGCCACCGAGGCAAGGCGTCATGCCCACTCCATGTCACCGAGTTGCCCTGCTTTCTCCCCGAGACTTGGGCGAAGGGGCGTGCCCCCCTTAGAATGGGCGTCACTCAGCAGCGTAAGGGGTCATCGACCTCCCCCACACCCAGACCAAAGAAACCCCCACCATGCCCTACATTCTCATCCTCTATTACAGCCGCTACGGTGCCACGGCGGATATGGCGCGTCTCATCGCCCGGGGAGTCGAGGAGGTACCGGGTATAGAGGCCAGACTAAGAACCGTCCCTGCGGTTTCCACGGTTTGCGAAGCCACTGAGGACAGCATCCCCTCCAGTGGCGCCCCCTACGCCAGCCCCGACGACCTTCGTCACTGCGCCGGCCTGGCCTTGGGCAGTCCGACCCGCTTCGGAAACATGGCGGCCCCTGTGAAATACTTCCTGGACGGTACCAGCCCGCTATGGATGGCCGGTGCCCTCATCGGTAAACCCGCCGCCGTCTTTACCTCTACCGCCAGCCTGCATGGAGGCCAGGAGTCCACCCTCCTGACCATGATGCTGCCGCTCCTCCACCATGGCATGATGATCCTTGGCCTGCCTTTCAGCGAAACGGACCTGTTGCGCACCCGGAGCGGCGGGACACCCTACGGTCCCAGCCATTGGGCGGGCGGAGAAAATAATCAACCCCTGACCGAGGAAGAAAGGCGCCTCTCCCTGGCCCTGGGCCGACGACTGGGCCACGTGGCCCTTGTTCTGGATAAGGGACGCACTGGCAAATAAGGGGAAGAAGCCAGTGGAGCCGGAGGATCCGCCGCGAACCGAGCCAAGAGGTGGGGGGCTTGGGCCCCAGTTACCGCTCGCCCTCGACAAACAACCCGAGTTGAATTTCTCCGAGTATCTGCCCGGTCCCAATGCCGAAGGGGTGAAAGCCATCTGTGCCTGGGCCCAGGCCTTTCCTGAGGTGGATAGCGACCGCTTTGTTTACCTCTTTGGCCCTTCCAGCACGGGCAAGACCCACCTGCTCCTGGCCGCCTGCCGGGCCGCAAGGGAGGCAGGTCTGGCCTCGGCCTACCTGCCCCTGGACCACCCGGGTCTAGACCCCCCCATCCTCGACGACCTTGAAAGCCTGGACCGTATTGCCCTCGACGGACTGGAGGCCGTCGCAGGTATCCCCGCCTGGGAACATGCCCTCTTCCACCTCTTCAATCGACTTCGCGAGGCTGATCGGGGCCTGTTGGTCGCCTCAAGGAATCCCTACGTGGAACTGGGAATCCTGCTTCCGGACCTGCTCTCCCGACTGGCCTGGGGCCCCGCCTATCGACTCAAGCACCTTGGAGAGGCTGAATGCGCGGACTTGCTGCGTCAAGGGGCCGAAAGGCGTGGGCTCCCACTCGGCGAGGAGGCCATCGCGTACCTCCTTAAAAGGTGTCCTCGTGAACCTGGCCACCTTCTTGCCCTGCTCGGGGCGCTCGATCAGGCCAGCCTTGCCCAAAAAAGACGCCCGACCCTCCCCCTAATTCGCAAACTGCTCGGCAACCAGGAATCCTGAAAACCGGATGCTTGCGAGGCATTTCCCACAGGGGTGTTTCATGCCTGATTTTGGATGTCAAGATGTTCTCGGATCAATGTCTTAGAAATATAACCCATTGTTTATCATTAACTAAAGAGAACTGACCAGAAAGTTTCCAATACCGCCCCAGCCCTTGAGTGACGGGGGTTCTCGGGGAATCGGCAGGCCTTGTCTACAGACTTATCCACAGATAGCGGGGATAACCACCTACCTTTCCATCGATGATCTGTTCAAAGGGCCTTGCATCGGACAAGAACTCCGATTATTGTCATGAAACAGAAATAATTCTCCCGACCTAGTATCGGGGGAGACAGGTCACCAATCCCATTTTCGCCGCCCCCCAAGCGTTTTACCCCTAGGAATATGCCGCATGGGATAAGGGGCTCAATGGTGGCCTGGCCAATGGCGCCCACCTAGGAGGAATATCCATGAAGCCCAGCTCTGCCCTTACCTTTTCCCTGGTCCTTGGCCTGACGGTCAGTTTCCCCCTGTTGGCGGATGACTCTGAAGCCGCGGCTAAGGAGGTAGAACAAGCCATCCATCTCCAGCCCAACCTGGAAAACGGCAAAAGGGTTTACCTGATTTGCTCCGTTTGCCATCAACCAGAGGGCTGGGGAAGCGTGGACGGGGCCTATCCCCAGATCGCCGGGCAATATGCCTCGGTGACCATAAAGCAGCTCGCCGACATCCGGGCGCGCAACCGGGATAACCCCACCATGTTGCCCTTTACCATGCCAAGGACTCTCACCCCCCAGGATATTGCCGATGTAAGCGCTTACATCCAGCGTTTTCCCATGGACCCTTACAATGGCATGGGTCCAGGCACAGACCTGGAGTTAGGCAAGCGTCTCTTCAATGAAAACTGCGTGGAATGCCATGGCGATCGGGGCCAGGGGGTACCGGAAAAGCACATGCCCATGCTCCAAGGGCAACACTATCGCTACTTGATACGCCAGTTTCAATGGATCCGCGACGGCAAACGCCGCAACGCGGATCGGGAAATGGTGAAGCAGATCCAGGGGTTCAGCAACCGCGAGGTGGCCGCCATCATGGACTATACCTCCCGCCTGGCACCACCCCAGGAGATGGTCGCAGAGCCCGGTTACGTCAACCCTGACTTTCCCAACTTTTGGCGCCCCCGGCTTCCCACGGGGAAACCCATCGAGAGAGTGGCGGAACGTTAGTTGTCACCCCGGCCTGGGGCGAGCGCCAGAGTAAGGGCGGGGCTTAGAGCCCCGCTGGGTGTCACGGGGTCGGGCTTACTTCAGGGATTGGTAATAATCCATGAGGATCTTGGCTACCTCGGGACGTGAGAACTCCTTGGGCGGGGCAATGCCACCACCCAGGAGTTCCCGCACCTTGGTACCGGACAGGAGCACGAAGTCCTCCTTGGTATGATCCGGAGCCTCCCTCATCATGACCACCCGACCCAACTTCTTGGACCAGGCGGTGTGGTCGGCCTTGAAGATCTCGATTTCCAAGGCACCCTCGGGCACCTCTTCATCGAAAATGGTCTGGGCATCGAAGGCGCCATAATAATCGCCCACACCGGCATGGTCGCGTCCGATGATGAAGTGGGTGGCGCCCATGTTCTGGCGGAAATAGGCGTGCAGCACCGCCTCGCGGGGGCCGGCATAAAGCATGTCGAACCCATAGCCGGTAACCATGGCAGAGTTAGGCTTGAAGTAGAGTTCCACCATCTTGCGGATGGCGGCATCACGCACGGGCGCTGGGATGTCGCCGGGCTTGAGCTTGCCGAGCAGCATGTGAATCACCAGACCGTCGCAGCCCAGGCGATCCATGGCCATGTGGCACAGTTCCTCGTGGGCGAGGTGCATGGGGTTGCGGGTCTGGAAGGCAACGACATTCTTCCAGCCGCGTTCGGCGATTTCGTGGCGAATCTCCACCGCAGTACGGAAGGTATCCGGAAAGTCATCCTGGAAATAGGAAAAGTGCAATACCTGGATGGAACCGGAGACGGCATGGCGGCCCTGGCTATTGAAGGTGGACACACCCGGGTGTTCGCCATCGCTGGTGCGATAGACCTTCTCAGTCATGAAGGCCATCTGCTCATCGCTGACCTCCTCGATGGCTTCCACGTCCATGACCGCAAGTACCGGATGGCCATCCATGTTAGGGTCGCGCAGGGCAATGCGGCTGGCTCCCGAGATAGCCGTGACATCTTCCAGTAGGCACATCACCGGCACGGGGAAGAAGGAGCCGTCAGTCAGACGCATCTTCTCGCAAGCACCCATGGCATCGGCGACATTCATGAAACCCTTGAGGGGAGTGAAATAGCCACCTCCCATCATGACGGCATTGCCCGCCGCCTGAGAACTGATAACCACCGAGGGCAAGGACTCCGCCTCGCGCATCAGACGATGGTGTTGGTCAGGGTCGTACACAAACAAGGGTTTCAGTTCGTCGGAACCGACTGGTTTGATCATCTTCAGCATCTCCTGATCGCCCCCCGCGCCGCGTTCCGGACCCTTGTCCGATCAGCCGGTGAGCTAGTTGTTGGTAAACCTCAGTGGCGCTGTTCGCCGCATCCGCGGCCCATCCGCCAAATCCCAACTCCGGGTTTGGCGCGCCACTAGGAAAGTTACCACAGCAGCAGAGCTTCCCCAAGCCTCGCTTAGAGCGTCGGGATAAAAAACCTGTGGTCCAGATGGTAATCATAGGCCAGCGGTAGCAACCTCCTTGGGCTAAAATTCCCACCTTCACCTGCGACCAGGAGCCTTTTTATCATGCCCTATTTCATTTACCGGAAGACTGAAAACCCTCTTACCCTGTCCCATCTGTCAACTCAACAGGGGTACCGGGAGGCCAAGGAGACGGTGCGCGCCCTGCGGCAGGATCACCCCTTATCCGGGGACGCCGCTTATCGGATGATTTTTGCCAAGAGCATGGGCGAGGCGGAAAGACTCCTCTCTACCCCCAGGGATGAGCGGGTGATCGGGGAGGATTGACCCACCAGGGTCGACCGAACCCTAGCCACTAGGGAGAGGGTGTCGTTCAGCCCTTATTGGCTGAGGTACGTTCCGCCCAGATAAATTGCAGAACCTTACGCACATAGCGTTGGGTCTCTGGATAAGGTGGTATACGGTTGCCGTACTGCGCCACGGCGTTTTCACCAGCGTTGTAGGCCGCCAAGGCCAACTGTAGATCGTTGCCGAACAAGGTGAGCAAGTCGCGTAAATACCTGGCACCGCCGCGTAGATTCTCCGTCGGATCCTCGATATTCTGAACCTGGTAACGTGCGGCGGTAGCCGGCATCAATTGCATGAGGCCGGTGGCGCCGGCAGGGGAGACGGCAACGGGGTTATAGGCCGACTCGGCGCGAACTACGGCATGCAGCAAATCCGAATTAACCATTTCCTGACCCGCGATCAGTTCGATAGCACGTTCGTAACGGGCCCGGCGGGCGGAAAGCTTAGCCGGGGACGGCTCGACCAGGGTGCGGCTCTGGCCCATGGCCACCAGCTTGGCGCTCTTTTCCGTGACGATTTTACCCGCGTCCCGCTTCCACTCGAGCTTCAGATCATTACCCTGGAGCGGGGAATCGGTGAAGTAGATCTTTCCAGCCGAATCCACGTACTTATAGACGTCCGCCTGACCATACAGGGGCAAGAGGATCAGGATAAGGAGGATTCCGCGCATGGGACCTCTTAGCTTTCCGACTTAAAATAATGATTAGGACCCCTTCCAGGCCGAGGGCAACTTATCCTACACCTCACCCCAAGGCCAAATCCACTCTCAGATCCAGCCAAGCAAGCAGTATCGAAGACTAGAAGGGATCTTGTCAGGCCCCATCGGGAGCAGAAATTTTACAGACAGACCTGGTCCGTACCTGGACTCATAAGGGTACTTTTACAATTTAGTTGCACAAATGTTACTTATGGCAGCAAAATTACAATAACCCCATTTCCTTTCGAATCATTTTATCATCTTATTCTCTTAATTATATATTTTTCAGGATGCGGATCTGCTTCCACGAGAAGGATGCCGGAATTTCAATCATCCGTTCGTCGCAAACAGGCGACAAGTTCACGGAATGACACAATTGCCAGGCATCGGAAAATTAAACAAATTATTTAGTTGCAAGACGCATATTTATTCTTATAATCCGACCCGAGTTCTCCACCACCACGATAACAACGAGGGTTACCGCATGAACCGGCGGATTTTTCTTGGCCTCGCCCTTTCCGCCGTTACGGCACCCGCCCTCGCCAGATTCAACACCCAGGAAACCACTCGCGTTCTTAACCTCCGCCACACCCACACCGATGAAACACTGCGTATCCCCTACCGCATCGGTGACAGCTACCAGAGGGATGCCCTGGCCAAGCTGAATCATTTCCTCCGGGATCACTACACCCATGAAACCACTTTCATGGATCCCAAGCTGTTCGATCTCTTGTATGACTTGCAGACCCGTGTGAACAGCCAGGAATGCGAGATTGAGGTCTACAGCGGTTATCGCTCGCCCGAAACCAATGCCCAGCTCCGCCGGGCTTCCAAGCGTGTCGCGCGTAATAGCCTCCACATGAGTGGTCAAGCCATTGATGTCAGCTTCGCTGGCTGCTGCAATTCCAGCCTACGGGAATGCGCCATTGCCTTGAGTCGAGGCGGCGTGGGCTACTATGGCAACTCGAGCAGCTTCGTCCACCTCGATACCGGACCGGTTCGTGCCTGGCGATCCTAGCTTTCCTTTGCTGTCCTGTCTATGACATAGCGGCTTGGTCAACAAGCCGCCCCATGCCAACTGCACCGGGTGTGAGCCCTTGGGGGTGATGCCTCAATGGGTATCCGGAAAACCTATCGTCAGGCTGTCTGGGTGTTGCCCGCAGGTGATCTCCAGACCGATGGGTGAGTCTTGCGGGAAGCGCTGAGCGACTACCCAGTACTGAGTCAAATCGCCGCCCAATTCCGCCAAATTCTTCAAGGCGCCACGCATGCGGCGGCTATCGAAAAAGGCAAAGGGTTCATCGAGAAAGACAAACTGATCGTCGCGTACCATCCGTTCCACCAGTTCCTGGGATAAACCGAGGCGCAAAGCCAACATGATCTGTCGTTGCGTACCATTGGATATCTCGTCAAGATCCAGAAGGTTGCGCTTATCCCCCGAATAGACCCTAACCTGCAGACTCTCATCCACCTCGATAAACTCGTAGCGGCCTTCAGTGAATCGGGGCAGGGCGAGGCTCACCATATCGCGCAGCCCTTCGCTGAAGCGCTGTGACAGGTTCAGTGCCGCGCCCTCCAGAAGATCCTTGGCCAGCCTCCGCGTGGCAATCCAGTCGGTATCCAGGGCAATGCGCTTTTCAAGTTCCGTCAACTCCCGCGTCAGGTCGCGAAAACGCAGCCCCTCCCCCCGAAGCCGCTCGAGTGCCACCTCTACGGAGATCTTTAAGGCTGCGAGCCGACCGAGGTCACGCTTGATCCAAACGGCTTCATGCTCCAGGGCGCTACCGACCTCCTGAACCGTAGCCTCCAGCAAGAGGATACGCTGGCGCAGGCGAGCGCGCCGCTCCAAATCTGGCCGATCGTTAAAGATCGCGGTGGCCTCATCCACTCCCCCCTGATGACCCAAGGCAATGAGCAATCGCGACGGCAAGGGTTCTATGGCATCCAGACGGTCCAACTCTTGAGCCAGACGTCTCGCTCGCGAACGGCGGCGACGCATTCCCAGGGCCAGTAAGGCTAGCCATAGCCAGAATAGGAGCAATAATCCACTCAGGACCACCTCGACGGCCAGCACGACCGTATGAGGAGTCAGCCCCGTCTTGGCGATCAAGCCCTCCAACCAAGTCAATAGCACCGGGATGGGCCAGGTCTCCGCCTGGAAGCGCAGCAGGCCCCAGATCGCCCCCACTGCCAGAACGGCTAGCAGGGCAATATTTGAGAGGAGGCCTGCCAGAGCGCGACGAGCACCGTGGGAGCCATGGCGACGGTAAGAAGAGCCATATTCGTCGGTGGCAGCTTGAAGGGCAGGCAAACGCACGGAAAGCCGCTCCTCACGCTCGGCGATCTCCGCGAGATTGGCTTCCAAGGCCTGTACCCGCCCCGCCTCGGGAGAAAGCCGCTCCAGTTCGTCCTTCAGGGCGTCTCGGCGTTCAAGGAGAGAGGCCCGATTTTCTTCAGCCTGTCGCATCTCCTCGCCAATCCCATTGGCACAGGCCTCCAGTGGCGCTGAACCAACCATGGCCAGGACGGCAGGGCTGCGAGGATGGGGAGAGACGATCTCCCTCTGGGCCAGATAGAAGGTCTCCACAAAATCGTCGAAGCCATAACCAATCAGGCGGGTGATGGCCTTGGTTACCCCGGTAGCCCTAGCCAGCGGCCCATCGGGGGCATCGACGAGTACGAGACGTGCCGACTGCTCGCCATCCCGGGCCAGGTGACGGCTAACCTCATAGTTGCGGCCCTTGACACGAAAACGCAGGGTCACCGCCCCCTCCCCCGAACCCCAATGTACCAGTTTACCGATACGGTCCTCGGCGAGGGAGAAGGTCCGGCCGAAGAGGGCAAAGCAGATGATTTCGCCGATCGCGCTTTTGCCACTTTCATTGTCCCCACTCAAGGCAATGATGCCCCGCTCCGGGAGATCCGCCAGGCGTAAACGCCGGTAGCGATGCAGGCACTCAGCCTCGATGCGCAGAATGATCATGTACGTCCCTCCCCCACCGTCTCCAAGGCCTGAAGTCGCTCCAGAGCCAGATCCATGGCGGCCTGAAAGCGCTTTTCGTCCAGACCTTCGGCCGTATCGCGCCGCCGTTCCTGCTCTGCCGCGCAATAGGCGGCGAAGATGACACTGGGGCGTTCGAGAGGTTCCTCGTTGGTCTTACGGCTAAAGGGAAGCTTAATCATGGGATGACCTCGTGGGCCGCGACTATTGGGTACGCGGCATTAGCGGCTATTGTCGGGTAATTTTCCAACTGGTCAAAGTTCAGACCTCTGTCAAAACTCATTCGCGGATCCGGAAGCGGCAATCCAATGCGGGTAGGTCTACCTCACGTGGCGAGACACAGAAGGCCTTGTTGAGAGCGGGATCCCCTTGAAGGCGCATCCGGATCTCCAAGGCCAGATCAGGGATCAGGAGGACATGCTTGCGCTCTTCCCGGTCCACCACCAGGGCCTCACCCCTCCAGTCAGGATGATCGCGCAGCCAAACCAACTTCCAGTGTTGATTGGATAACCGTTCGCTTCGTCGGATTGCCGCCGCCGCCACCTCAGCCTCGCCTACCCGTGAGGCTACCGCATGGGCCTCGATCAAGGATTCTCCCCGCAGCCAGGCCCGCAGTTGCTGGTGTACCAGGAGATCGGAATAGCGCCGCAGCGGACTGGTGGCCCGGGTATAGAGGGGCAGACCCAAGCCGAAGTGAGGTGCCGGCTCATCCACTAGTCGCGAGGGCTTGAAGCGGCGGCGATAGGCGTACATGCCCGCCAGATCCAGGGGCTGTTCAACCTTGTCCGGTGCTGGTTGGGAAACATAGGGGATAGGGATACCCAGGTCACGGCAAAAGGCGGCCACGGCCTCCCCGGCCATCAACATGGCATCCATTACCAGGGCCCGGCTGCGCAAACGGGGTAGTGGGCGAATAACCACCTCACCATCACAAACGCGCACATTGACCTCCGGCAGTTCGATACCCGCGGCATCGTTGGACTGTCGGCGATTCCGAAACCGTTCGACCAATGACACCATAGCCGCGAATGGAAACGTCTCAAGACGGTCCTCAGCCGCTTCATAACTCAGACGTTGCACCTTGACCCAGGTACGCTGGATGGTCAGGTTCCTCACCTCACCCGCCTCGTCGCATCCAAAGCCGAAGGACAGGGCGGGCGAGACCTCTTGGAGCCCCAGGCCCAAGCGTTGGGTGATTTCTAGGGGCAACATGTTGACCATGCGTTCCGGCAGGTACTGGTTCCCTCCACGGGCACGGGCCTCGCGATCCAGATCGCTATCGGGGGGGATGAGGGCGGCCACATCGGCGACATGGACCCACAGCCGTTCGCCCTCCAGGCTCAAGGCATCGTCCGGATCCTGGTTACCCTCATCGTCGATGGCAAAGGCCGACAGATGAGTGAGGTCCAGGCGCTCCTCGTCCGGAAGCTGACCCACCAGCAGGAGGGGGTCAGCTTCGGGTAACCCTTGGCGGGCAGGATAAGGGTTGTGCTCCGGAATCCAGAATCCAAACTGGATCAGGGCACGATGGGCATTCTCAGGAGTTTCCGCATGCCCCAGGGCTTTGAGGATGCGGCTGTGTTCGGAACGGCCCCAGGCCAGGCGCTCCACCTCCGCCAGCCGTCCAGCATCCTCTGGTAAGGGCTGGCGGTTGGCTAGACGCTGCAGGAAGTCCCCCCAGTCCCGCGACGCCGCTTCCTTGGCGTTGCGCTGAACCTGATCGGCCTCCACCTGTTGGCGGGGGCGGGCCTGAATCTCCTCCGGGGTTCCAGTGAACCAGAGCCCGGCCGCTACCAATCGCCAGGTTGCCCAAGCGGAGGCTGGCGTAAAGTCACCATAGATCAGTTCCGATAACTCCCGCAACTGGGTCGTACCGCCTTCCAGAAGCTCCCAAGCCTCAAGGAAGCCGCCCTCCGGATAGGAGAGTTCCTTGAGGCTGCGCAGAGGGCCTGGGTGCAACAACTCGATATCCTTGGGGCGTACCCGCTTGACCTCGCCCTTGTCGAGACCAATCTCGATTTTTTCGCCCAAGCTCAAGACTCGGGCTGGATGACCCTTGTAGAGCACCAGGCTGTCGACCCGAAAATTGGCTTGAAGGATGCTCAATGAGGTTGCCGTAGTTTGGATTGGAAAATCTCGCTCCCCGCTATGATATACCGGTTGCGACCAGCCCCGGACAACCTCGAAACGGAGACCCATGACCATGAACGAACTGTGGCAGGCATTCTTGCAGAAGCGCTCGGCCAATATCGATGAACTGGGGCAGGCCCGGTTTCCCGATGCACCCCTCACCGCCCCCCTTGCCCTCTGCGACTTAAGTCACCTAGGCCTGATTTCGGTTACGGGGAAGGATGCCGTCACCTTTCTGCAAGGCCAGTTCACCAATGACATTCGCCAAGTCAGCGCCACCCATAGCCAGATGAGCAGCCATTGCACCCCCAAGGGACGCATGCTGGCCAACTTCCGCGTCTTTGACCTCGACGGGACCTACTATCTGCAACTGCCACGATCTCAGCTTGACATGTTGCTGAAGCGACTGCGGATGTATGTCCTCCGCGCCCAGGTCACCCTGTCAGATGCCTCAGACGAATTTGTAACCCTCGGGTTGAGTGGTGAACGGGCCCCTGAATGCCTGGCACCCCATTTCCCAGCCCTAGCCGGGCAGGTCAATCAGGTGGCCCGCCAGGGTGAACAGACGCTGATCCTCCTAGCCGGTCCCACTCCGCGCTTTATGATCCTGGGGCCGTCGAGCGGCATGACACCCCTCTGGGATGCCTTGGCCCACAGGGCTACCATCGTCAATGCAGCGCATTGGACCCTCCTCGACATCCGCGCAGGTATTCCAAACTTGCAGCCCGGGACCCGCGAGGCATTCGTGCCCCAGATGGCCAACCTGCAGCTCCTCGATGGCATCAGCTTCACCAAGGGTTGCTATACGGGACAGGAAATAGTGGCCCGCATGCAGTACCTGGGGAAACTCAAACGTCGCCTGTATCTGGGCGAGGTGACCACCAAGCATGCGCCCCAACCAGGCGACGGGGTATTTTCGCCGATTAGCGACTCCGCTCAAACCGCGGGCACGATTGTGGAGTCCTGCGCCCTTGGCGATGACCGTTACGAGGTCTCACTGGTGGTTGAGATCGCCGCCTTCGAGGATGGTCGTGTTGCCCTGGCCGGCTCCGGACCCCTTCTGAAACTTCGAGAGCCTCCCTACGGGTTTCCCTCAGGCTGAATAAACCGCTGGGTCAAGATGCAAAACCTATCGATCCGCCTGAGGTTTGTCGACGACCCGTCCCTCCGCCACCTGGGCGAAAGTCAGCACACTCACCCCCTATACGGTGAAATCCGTGTCCAGGACGATGCGATACCTCGCCTTGCCGGAGCCCAGATGCTCCAGGGCCTCGTTCACCCTACTCATGGGGAAATGTTCTACCTGTGGCAACACCTGGTGACGGGCAGCAAAATTCAGCATGGTAGCAATGGCGCTCGGGGATCCGGTGGGAGAACCAGATAGAGTCTGCTGTCCCACGAGGAGGTGCATGACACTGACGGGTATAGCCTCCAGAACGGCTCCAACCACATGGAGGCGACCCTTGGGGGCCAGGGTTCCCATTACGGCCGGCCAGTCCAGCGGGACATTGACTGTATCAATGACGAGGTCCAGGGATCCTGCGATGTCGCGTAGGGCGAAGCTATCCAAAGTAGAAACGACCCGGTGGGCGCCAAAGGCCAAGGCATCCTGGCACTTGGACTCGCTCGAGGTGAAGGCGGTGACCTCGCAACCCCAGGCCCGCAGAAATTTCAGGGCCATGTGACCCAAGCCCCCGATGCCGATCACACCCACCCGGGCGGTCGGCAGGATGCCATGAGTTAATAGTGGGGCGAAAACCGTGATGCCACCACATAGCAGGGGACCCGCCGCCGCCGGATCAAGGGTCTCCGGCAGGGGAATAGCCCACGCCCAATGGCTGCGTAAGCGTTCCGCAAAGCCGCCGTGACGGCCAACAATGGTTCCCTGGGCCTCACCACAAAGGTGATGGTCACCCGCCAAACAGGTATGACAGCGCATGCAGCTGCGCGCCGTCCAGCCTATACCCACACGTTGCCCCAGGACCAATCCCGCGACCTGCTCCCCCAGGGCGACAATAGGCCCCACCACCTCGTGCCCCGGCACGAATGGATACCGTGTGATGCCCCAGTGATTGTTAAGCATCGAGAGATCGGAATGACAGATGCCGCAGTACTCGACGGCTATTTCGACCTGATCCTGACCCAGGGGACCCGGTACGTAGGAATAGGGCTGGCAGGTGCCACCCGCCTTGGGGGCGGCCCAGGCATTGATATGGGTCATATGTTTACCCTCCTGCTCGCATTCGTTGTAAAGCGAGAATTGGATGTTACACCCTCGGGTTCGGATGTTTTCGGTTAAACTTGGACCAGTTGCCTAAATGCATCCTGACAGACGCATCCGAATAGACTCCATGGTAAAAATCATCTCCTTACGCGAGGCATGGTCGGGCGAGGCGGATTGCCGAAACTGCTCCTTGCGCCACACAGTCCTATTCGCGGGCTTGACGGAAACGGATTTCGAAAAGATCCACGACCCTATTGACCAGTTTTCCCTCAAACCTGGGGCCTGCCTGTACCATGCTGGCGACCGGGGGGAATACATGTTTACGGTGCGCATTGGCGCCCTCAAGTTGGTCCAGTACCTACCGGATGGCAGCCAGCGTATCGTCCGCCTTGCCAGACCTACCGACGTCCTCGGACTGGAAGCCATCCTCGAAAACCCATACCAGCATGAGGCCCTAGTCCTACAGCCAACGGAGGTCTGCCGCTTTCCAGCGCGTGTAGTCAAGACCCTGGGGGCGGAAAATCCCCGCTTGCACACCGAACTCATGTCCCGCTGGCAACGCGCCCTCTCGGAGGCCGACGCCTGGCTGACGGAACTCTCGACCGGCTCTGCCCGCCAGCGCGTCGCACGCCTGCTCCTACGCCTGGTGCGCGACCGTGAGAGCAGTGAATGTGAACTCTTTAGCCGCGAAGACATGGGGGCCATGCTCGGTATCACCACCGAGACAACCAGCCGTACCATCGCCGAGTTCAAGCGCCAGGGGCTGTTGGTCGATCTCACCGCCAACCGCTTTCTTCTCGACATCCCCAACCTGCAACGGGTTGGCGGAGACTGAAGGATCCCGACCAAGCCTCTGGTTCCTTCCAACTCGCCATCTGACCCGCCCGTCCGGGTCTCAGGTCCCAAACATAAGCCACGCTAACCCCCCGCATCTCTCGCCGCGATCCCCTGGATGCCAGGCCCCGTTGGGATGACGCTACGACAAACGCCACCTGACCATGTCCAATTGACCCTTTTCAATGCCCCCTTGGCCTCGTTCCCCTAGTCTATTTCCCCTACCGTGACAGCCATTCCCTCAGAATAACATGACGAATTCCCTGCCCTTGCCCCGCCTGGCTCACCTTCCCGTTGCCTTCTTTTCCATGGTCATGGGGTTGGCCGGGCTCTCCATTGCCTGGCACAAGGCTCAGCAGGTGTTGGGGATCGGCCTGCCCATCGCCGCCATTCTGCTTGCCCTCGCCACCTTCGTTTTTCTAGTGCTAGGAATAGCCTATCTCATCAAGTTGATCCGCTACCGCGAGGCGGTCATCCAGGAACTCACCCATCCCATCCAACTCAATTTTTTCCCGACCATCTCCATGAGCCTGCTTCTGCTCGCCGTCGCCACTCTAGAGCATTGGCCCGCTATCGCGGAACCTCTTTGGGCCATCGGCGCGGGAACGCAGCTCTTACTGACCCTCTATGTACTGACTGTCTGGATTCACCACGAGCGATTCGAGGTCCACCATGTCAACCCCGCCTGGTTCATCCCAGTCGTGGGTAATGTCCTGGTACCAATTGCCGGCGCACGCCTGGGGTTCATCGAAACCTCCTGGTTCTTCCTCGCCATTGGGTTACTCTTCTGGCTGCTGCTTTTCGCCCTCGTCCTCCAGCGCTTTATCTTTCACCCCTCCCTCCCCGACCGGCTGATGCCCACCTTTTTCATTCTCATTGCTCCACCGGCGGTAGGGTTCAGCGCCTACTTGCAACTGAGTGGAGGACTGGACGCCATGGCCCGCATCCTTTACTACGTGGGACTCTTCCTGACCCTGTTGCTGACGGTTCAGGCGGGGCGATTCCTACGCCTGGAGTTCTACCTCTCCTGGTGGGCTTACTCCTTCCCCCTCGCCGCCATGACAATCGCAACCTTCCTCATGTATCAGCTCACCCAAAATCATGCCTTCGCCATCCTGGGGTGGGTGCTCTTGAGTTTGGTCAGCCTGGTGGTGACCTACCTGCTCTATCGCACGACCTGTGCCATTCGGGAGGGCCAGATCTGCGTGCCGGCACACTAATACCTCCTAGGCTCACCGGCCCTGCTGGAAGGTCCTGCAGTTTCTCTTAGTTGTCCATCAAAGGGAGTCAGCCGTGAAACAAACCCTGTCACAGGCGTCCTACAGCACCTTCAGCCTGGAGATCGAAGCAGGGGAGACCCGCTATCGCTCAGTGGATGAGATCGTCGCTTACTTCAGGCAGCGCATCGAGGAACACCGTACCGCCCGGTTCATCGAGGAATTTGACCACTATGCTCATACCCGCGCCCTGCCCGAGGGCCAGATCGGAAAGGATATTTTAGCAGCTAAGCTATTGATCTTTTGCTTCGGCATCAGCCTGCCAGACCCTGGGATGTTGGCCATCCGCCCACGCTCCATTGGGGTGGCCCAGACAAGCAAGGGGTTTCAAATCACCTTCCTGGAGGCCCCCATGCCCGTGGCCAATGCCGTCATGGAGGACTGGGCCAAGGGCTTGTTCGACACCGACGCTAACCTGAACCAATGAGGTTCATGAATCGCGGCACACGTCTCCAACTGCCAGAATTCCCTTACCCCGGACCATCCTCCCATGAAAACCCTGAGGCAACTCCATCAGCCCTGGGGGGTTTCCTGATAGATAAGGGTGATATCGACACGTCGATTCAGAAGCCGACCCTGCGGTGTTTCGTTAGAAGCTATTGGATAATCGGGGCCAAAGCCCTGAGTCCGCATCCGCGCTGGGTAGACACCCGATGCCAAAAAGTAATTCTGGACTGAGTAGGCACGCCGATCGGAAAGCTCCTGATTGTGGCCTCGGGAACCTGTGCTGTCCGTATGACCAGCTATATCCAGGCGCGTCTTGCCGTAGCGATTGACAATGGCGCCTATCTTATCCATGGTCGAGTAGAAGCTGGGTTGGATGACATCGGAGTCGACCTCAAAGGCCGTTTCACCCGTCATCCCTACCAACAACTCACCCTCAGAGAGACGTTCGACCCGGATCTGGCCCAAGGCGATCTCTTTTGCCAGTACCCGCTCAAAATCCCGCTGCTGCTTCTCCATGTAATTGCCGATCAAGCCCCCGACCAGGGCCCCACCAATGGCACCGATGACGGCACCCTGGCCAGAATTTCTGGCAGCCAGGGCGCCTATGGCAGCACCGGAAGCGGCGCCAATACCAAGTCCCTTCTCCGTCTCGGATATCGGCCTGGGATTTCCATATTCATCGGTAGCGCAACCCGCAGTCAGTAGGGCAGCGGCGAGGATGGCGCTTAACTTCTTGGGAAATATCATTATTTCGGATCTCCAGGTTCAGGGCACACCTGACAGGGTGCCGCCCAGGCGCAGATGTTAACAGACCAGCCCCCAGAGGCGCAGCCATCACCTCAGCCTTCTGGTTCCCGCCAAGGTCCTGTTACTGCGTCATATTCCGACCATTCTTCCCCATTACCACCGGCAAGGCTACAATGCCCGCCTTGTCACCCGACCTCGGACTTTGTATGGACAGATATCACGTTTATGGCATTGGCAACGCCTTGGTGGACATGGAATACGAGGTCGAATTCGAGGACCTAGAAACCTTGCGCATCGACAAGGGTGTCATGACCCTGGTTGACCAAGGGCACCAAAGCGAGATCATGGCCCATCTGGCCGAGCGGCCCCATCAAAAGGGCTCGGGAGGATCTGCTGCCAACTCCATCATCGCGGTCAGTCAGCTTGGTGGTAAGGCCTTCTATTCCTGCAAGGTCGCCAACGACTCCCTGGGCCACTTTTACCTGGACGATCTCATTGCCAATGGCGTCGCCACCAATCGTCATGGCGAGCGCGAGGAGGGCGACACGGGCCGTTGCGTCGTCCTGGTCACCCCGGACTCAGATCGGACCATGCTGACCTACCTGGGTATCAGCGGAGAATTCACAAACCGGGAACTGGTCCCGGATGCCATCCTCAACGCGGACTACTACTATACGGAAGGTTATTTGGTCACCTCGGAGGGCGCCCGCTCCGCCGCCATCCGCGGCCGGGAGATTGCCCATGCCGCCGGGGTCAAGACCGCGATTTCCCTTTCCGACCCCAACATGGTCACTCACTTCAAGCCTGGTCTGATGGCCATGATCGGCCCTGGGGTGGACCTGGTTTTCGCCAATGAGGCGGAGGCCAGGGGTATGGCTGAAACAAGCGACCTCAATGCGGCTATCGCCTACTTGAAGACCATCGGCCGGGAATTCGCCCTCACCCTGGGGCCCAAGGGCGCCCTCCTTTACGATGGCCAGGAATTGATCGAGATTGCCCCCATTCCGACCCATGCGCTCGATACGGTCGGGGCAGGCGACATGTTTGCGGGCGCCTGCCTTTACGCCCTCACTCAGGGTTGGAGCTTCCGTAGTGCCGGCAATCTGGCCGCCACAGCTGCCGCCCGACTTGTCTCCAGTTATGGTCCCCGCCTGCCTGCTGAGGAAACCCAGGCCATATTAAAGGGGTTCTGCCGAATTTAGATTTGACTGGGCCACCTTACCAAGGTTGTAAGATCCGAACCCCCGGGCATGGCCCGCCTGTCCATGTCCCGACCAGTGAGTATACTGGCGCCAAGCCCCCACTTATCCTAGGATCACGTTTCATCGGATGGATTCCACCCCACCAGCACCCCGAACCTACAGGCCATGGTCCCGCGTGGCCCCTTCCTCCATATCCGGCCTCGACGAATCTGCGATCCATGCCCTCAATACTCGTACCTCAGGACCCGACCCGCGCTGGCTGGCGGGAATGGTTGGCGCTGCCGGACTTAGGAATTCCCGCCATCAAGGCCAAGCTGGACACGGGTGCCCGAACCTCTGCGCTCCACGCCTTCTTTACCGAGTCTTACCGGGAAAGGGGTTGCAGCCTGATCCGCTTCGGGGTGCGACCCCTGCAGCGACGTCAGAAACTCACAAAGATCTGCACCGCCCCGATCCTGGATCAGCGTTTGGTGAGCGATTCCGGTGGCCACCGGGAGATGCGTTGGGTCATCGCCACGACCGCTCGACTCGGTGAAGACGAATGGACGCTGGAACTCACCCTCACGGATCGAGATTCCATGCTCTTTCGTATGCTGTTGGGACGTAGCGCCATGAGTGGACGATTGGTTGTGGACCCTCAGGCCTCCTATCTGGTAGGTGCCAAGCCAAATCTGAAACGCCTTTATCAGCCCTCGGCCATAGGTAACTCTACCTAGAGATGAAAATCGCCATCCTTTCCCGCAATCCCCGGCTCTACTCGACCCAACGGCTGGTAGAGGCCGCCACCCAGCGCGGCCACGAGGCCCGCGTCATCGATGTGCTGCGCTGCTATATGAACATCGCCTCCCACCGGCCCACCATTCACTACAAGGGTGAGGAATTGTGCCGTTATGATGCCGTCATACCGCGTATCGGCGCATCGGTGACCTTTTATGGCACTGCCGTGCTGCGCCAGTTCGAGATGCTGGATACCTATCCACTCAACGAATCCGTCGCCATCACCCGCGCCCGAGACAAGTTGCGCTCCCTACAACTCCTGGCACGCAAGGGGATAGGTCTGCCGGTGACTGGCTTTGCCCACGCCCCGGACGACATCCAGGACCTGATCAAGATGGTGGGCGGAGCCCCGCTCGTTATCAAACTCCTGGAGGGTACCCAAGGCATCGGAGTCGTCCTGACGGAGACACAGCAAGCGGCGGAGAGCGTCATCGAGGCCTTCATGGGGCTCAAGGCCAACATCCTGGCCCAGGAATTCATCCGCGAGGCTGGGGGCGCCGATATTCGCTGCTTTGTTATCGGCGACAAGGTAGTGGCGGCCATGAAGCGCCAGGCCAAGTCGGGCGAGTTTCGCTCCAACCTTCACCGCGGGGGAACCGCCAGCCTGATCCGTATCACCCCGGAGGAGCGCTCCACGGCGGTTCGCGCTGCCCGCATCCTGGGGCTGAATGTGGCTGGCGTGGATATACTGCGCGCCAACCATGGCCCTGTGGTCATGGAGGTCAATTCCTCTCCTGGGCTGGAGGGCATCGAGGGGGCGACCGGCAAGGACATCGCTGGTACCATCATCGCCTTCATCGAACGCAACGCCTCACTCGGAAGGACCAGGACCCGGGGACAGGGGTGAACGCCAAACTCCAGATTGGTGGGATCGATATCCCCCCCCGCAGCCAACGGCAGGTGGAATTACGGCTGCCCCTGCTCTATACCCATACGCCGGTGGTGTTGTCCGCGCAGGTTTTTCGTGGCCGGCGAGACGGGCCTTGCCTTTTCGTCTGTGCTGCCGTGCACGGTGACGAAATCAATGGAGTCGAAATTATTCGGCGCTTGCGCCAGGCGCCAGCTCTCACCCGCCTGCGCGGCACCCTGATTCTGGTGCCCGTGGTCAATGTCTATGGCTTTGTACGCCAATCCCGCTACCTTCCAGATCGGCGGGATCTCAACCGGTGTTTTCCTGGCTCTGAGAAGGGCTCCCTGGCCGCACGCCTGGCTAATGCCTTCCTCGAGGAGATCGTCGCAAAGGCAGACTTTGGCATCGACCTGCACACTGGAGCCGTGCATCGTGAGAACTTACCCCAGATCCGCGCTAGCTTCGAACCTAGCGGCAAGGTAGAGATCTTGGCAAAGGCCTTTGGAAGCCCGGTTATCCTCAATGCCGACCTCCGAGACGGCTCCCTGCGCGAGGCCGCTTCCAATCTGGGGGTACCCGTACTCGTCTACGAGGGTGGCGAGGCCCTGCGCTTCAGCGAACTGGCAATTCGCGCCGGCGTCCGCGGCGTATTGGGGATGATGTGCGCCCTGGGGATGTTGGGCGGGGCCAAGCGGTCCCAGCGGGCTGGGCAGAGCCCATCCGAGGCCGTCATCGCCACCTCCAGTCAGTGGGTCCGCGCCCCCCAAAGCGGTATCCTGCGAGTTCCCCGACCCCTGGGGGCCCGAGTCGAGAAGGGGGAAAAACTGGGCTGGATCGCCGATCCCTTGGGCGATAACGAGGTGGCGGTGGAGTCACCCACCGCTGGCGTCATCATCGGCAAGGTCAACCTACCCCTAGTGAACGAGGGCGAGGCCCTGTACCACATTGCCCGCTTCGGGGAACCCGATATGGTCGCCGAGGCTGTCGAGCGCTTTCAGAGCGCCGTGGGACCCGAAAGCGATGCCATGCCCCTGCTGGAACCTCCCTATAATTGATTTCGGCAATCGCTGTTCACTTAATCGGCAACGCCACTCGAAGCCCCAATTATGCAGCCTCCCGAACCAGGCTTAAGGCAAACCTATGCCGTGAGCCCCATTGGCCTAATCCGTTCCTGTTTCACCGGCAAATTTGGCATCCCCCGTCAAGCGGGCCTGGTGGCGGCGGCAGAGGCGCGGCTGGAATTGTTTCCAGAGTTTTCCAGACAGGAGGCCTTTGCCGGGCTGACGGGCTTCAGTCATCTTTGGCTAATCTTCGTCTTCCATGATGCCCTCGCCGAAGGCTGGCGACCGACGGTAAGGCCACCCAAGTTGGGGGGCCGGCGCAGGGTTGGGGTCTTCGCCAGCCGCTCCCCTCACAGACCCAACCCCATCGGCCTCTCCGCCGTCACCTTTCTCGGCCTCCATCAAGAGACGGGTGGACTCGCCTTGCGACTGGGTGGGGTAGACCTGCTGGACGGCACTCCGGTTCTGGACGTCAAACCCTATGTTCCCTATGCCGATTCCTTACCCCACGCCGACTCCGGATTCGTGCCAGACCCGCCAGATCAGGCTCGCCGTGTAAACTTCAGCCCAGGGGCTCAAGCACAGCTCAGCGCCCATGACCCCGCCGATCATCGCCACCTCCACCAGTTGATCACCCAAATCCTGAGCCTTGACCCCCGTCCCGGCTACATGGACCTCTACCCGGATCGTCAGGATTTCGCCATGCGGCTCTTCGACCTGGAGGTAAAATGGCGTGAAACCGGTGACCAGATTCTGGTGACCGCCCTAGAGCCTGCACGGGATTGAAGAGTAGCGGCCCGGCCAACTCATTTCTGCGCTTGTTGTCGCCCTTACTCGACTTTCCACCCATTGCCGATCCCTTAAGGGGCACCTCAGCGCATAAAGCCATGCTCGGCCAGAAAACGGGTCGTGATGCGTTCGGCCGCCGGTTCGGCCGCCTGATCGCCTAGCAATAGCCGTTCCAGGTAGCGGGCTACCAGATCCACCTCGAGGTTGACACGGGTCCCCGTCTCGTAGTCGCCGAAGAGGGTCTCGGCCAGGGTGTGGGGGACTATGTTCAACTCAAAGATCGGCCCTTGGACGGAGTTGACCGTCAGGCTGGTGCCATCAACACAGATGGAACCCTTCTGGGCAATGTAGCGTGCCAGACCCGCCGGGGCCTGAATCCGAAACCGCCAGGAGCGGGCATCCTGACGCCGTTCCAGAACCTCCCCAACCCCATCAACATGGCCGCTAACCAGGTGCCCTCCCAAGGGCGTGGCCAGGGTCAGGGCCTTTTCGAGATTGACCCGACTACCGGCGCTCAAATCCCCGAGGGTGGTCAGGGCCAGGGTTTCCCTGGAGACATCCGCCGCAAAGCGGGTGCCAGTAATTGCGATCGCGGTGAGACAGACGCCATTGACCGCAATGCTGTCCCCCAGCCCAACACCACTCATGGCAAGCTTGCCGGTGCTCAGGGTGAGGCGGGCGTCTCCGCCCCTGGATTCGATGGAATGGACCTCGCCAATGGCTTGGATGATGCCTGTAAACATGACCGTTGACTTGAGTTGCCAAAAAGTGAGGCGATCTTAGCGCCCCAGCCGACCTATCGCCAGCGAGCGGAGATGACCCGGTTTCACAGCGGTGAGCAACACCCCGGAACCCTTCTCGACATCTGAACGCTGGGCCAGGGATCCCTCCTTGCATGCACGCCTCGAGGCGTTCTGTACATCCCCGGGCAGAGAGCGGCAGCCCATAGGCCAGAATTGTTGTCCCTGACCCCTCAAGCCACTCTCATCCAGCCGCCCACTCGCCCAGCCTCTATCCGGACCACGCCATCGAGCAGATCGCGGATCTCCTCATACCGATGGGTGACGATCAGCACCGTCATACGGCCATGCAGCGTGCGCAAAGCCTCCAGGACGATCTGCTGATGCTCATGGTCCAGAGCACTGGTGGCCTCGTCAAGAATCAGCAGTTCGGGGTCTCTTAGCAAGGCACGCGCCAAGGCCAAACGCTGCTTTTCGCCACCAGAGAGGCGGACGCCGCGCTCCCCCACCCAAGTGTCCAGACCCAGGGGCATGCCACGAACGAAGGCACCGGCAGCAGCCTTATCAAGAGCCGCCATCAACCGGTCATCGTCAGCCCTCACCACACCCCAGGCCAGGTTGGCACGCAGGGTACCATCGAGGATGGCTGCGTCCTGGGGGATGTAGGCGATGCACCGCCGCCAGTTGGCATCCGTGATTAGGGGTCTTCCGTCAACCAGGATCCGGCCCGAGGTGGGTGCGTTCAGGCCGCTGAGGAGGTCGAGCAATGTGGTCTTGCCCGCGCCGGTCGGACCTATGATGGCCGTGGTGCGGCAGGCCGGAATAAAGAGATCAGGGATGACAAAGATCCGGCTGCCCTGGGGGTGACGAAAAGTCACATCCCGCAAGCCCAGGCCCTCCGCCAGGATGGGGTATAAACTCTGGTCTACGATAGGGTTAGGATCCCCCCTTGGGGCATCCCCCTCCTGGTCCCGCTCCTCCTGGCAACGTTTAATCCATTCCAGCCAACTCGTAAAGGCTGGAGCCATATGCCAGATCTGCTGTAAGCCTTGATGAATACTCGAGACCTGAGGCAACATCCGGGCGAAAATGGCGATTAAAACCAGCAGACGGGCCGCCGGTAGCTCGACCCAGACCAGGGCAGCATAGGTCAGCGTAGCCAACGCCAGGGCGCCGCCGAGGCGGAAGGCCGATTGGGAGCGAGTTCGGACCTGGGTGAAGTTCAACTGCTGCTCACGCAACTGTGCAACGACCTGGGCGAACTGGCATTGGTAGCCAGCCTCCTCACCGTGGATCTTGATGAGTTTGAGGGATCCCAGAAACTCCTGTGCCTTGTTGAACAGGTTACGAGTGGCCAGGCTCAGAACCTGGCCACTTTGTTGGGCAGCATCCCGGGATTTGCGCAGCAGCCACCAAAGGGCCATCCCCGTGACCAAGGCCAAGCCGGTGACGGGTGGCGACAGGGCAAAGGCCAAGGCCAGATAGACAGGGAAAACCGCCAGTTGGGTGAATAACTGCAACAAAAAAATAGTGCCGGTGCCCACCCGGCTTATATCGGTAGTCAGGACGCTCAAAAACTCACTGCTATGATGCTGGGACAGGAAACACCAGCGAGCCCCGGACAATGCGCTGAAGAGGGACGTGCGCAGGTGATCGACGAAACGCAGTTGCAGCCGCTGGGAACGCCGTTCCCGCAGCAAGGTTACTGAAGATTGCAGGCCAATCAGACTGACGAAGAGGCCAAGCGTGAGCAGAAGCTTGTGCTCGGGGGGGATACTCTCCAGTAGTCGCGACACATTGGTAGGCAAGGTTATCGACAAAGCCGCTCCCGGCGTTCCGTTGACTACCCCAGCCAGGGTCAGTAAAGGCAGGAGCAACAAGATCCCCAACCCTTCCAATAGAGCGCCGAGCAAATTAAGGCCCAGGGTGATCGATACCGCGCGAGGGTCAAAACGCCAGAATTCCGTCAGGAAGGGACCTAAGCCCAGAAGGTGATTCATATCCCGTAATTTCGCGCTAACGCCCGTTCAAGGGTTCAACCCTGATGCCTTAGCTGTGATTAGTGGTCAAAGAACCACCCTTTGGAGTCTGGGGAATGGCAGTTATCCTCAGATCCGGCCCAACCATGCGGATATCTTGGATAGACAGAGGGAGTCGGTCCCGCATGAGTTCCAGTCCAGGTAGGTGACAGAGACCCAGTCCGGCATCACCCATGAGGTGCGGGGCCAGGTAGAGGACCCATTCGTCCACCAGTCCGGCTTGGAGCGCGGCGCCGGCCAGGGTAGCACCGGCCTCGATCAGTACCTCGTTTATCTCTTGGCGTGCGAGATAACGCAACAGGAATTCCAGGTCCACGCCGCCGGGTCCTGCCGGTGTCACCAAGACCTGGGCACCCGCGGCTTCCAGGCGCGCGGCCAGGCCAGGCTCGGCCGACAAACAGGCAATCAGGCTTGACCCGGGCAAGGTCAGTAGCCGCGCGGTCGGTGGGGTACGCAATCGGCTATCGACTACCACCCGGACTGGCTGATGGACCTGGCTATCAGGCTCGACCCCGGGCAATTCGGTGGCCAACAAGCGAACATTCAGGGAGGGATCATCCGCCAATAGGGTTTCTACCCCGGTGAGGATCGCGGCACTGCGGGCGCGCAGAAACTGAGCATCGCGCCGCGCGGCGTCGGAGGTAATCCACTGGCTCTCGCCGCTTGCCATGGCGGTACGACCGTCCAGGCTGGCGGCCAGCTTGCAGCGTACATAGGGTAACCCCTGTTCCATGCGTTTAATAAAACCGGGGTTGAGTCGCCGCGCCTCCTCCTCCAACAGCCCCACGGCCGTGGAAACACCTTGGGCCCGCAGCCGCGCCAGGCCCGCGCCAGCAACCAGGGGATTCGGATCCTGCATGGCCGCCACCACCCGCCTGACCCCAGACTTGATCAGTCCATCGACACAAGGGGGCGTTTTACCATGATGGCAACAGGGCTCCAGGCTGACAAAGGCGGTCGCACCCTGGGCACGATCCCCCGCCATAGCCAGTGCCAGGCGCTCGGCATGGGGAGCGCCCGCCCTATGGTGCCAACCCTCACCCACGACCTCACCATCTCGGACGAGGACGCATCCAACGCAGGGATTGGGCGCAGTGGTATAGAGGCCCAGCGCCGCCAGGCGAATAGCGCGGGCCATGTGAATCCGATCACTGGTGGAATCGCTGATGGGATCCATCAAGGCTTGGGGTCCAGGGGGTCCAGGTTTACCAGGAAATCGAGTTGCATGCGCTTCGACTCGGGTCCCTGTTGGCGCTCCAGACGGTCTATTTCATCGCGAAAGGCCCGCACATCCTCGAACTTGCGATAGACGGAGGCAAAGCGTACATATGCAACCTGGTCCAGGTGGCGCAGTTCCTCCATGACCAGTTCGCCGATTTCGCGCGCCGGGACCTCACTCTCGCCACTGGAAATGAGCCGCCGGGTGACGTGTGCCAAGGCGTCCTCAATCTCCTCGGTGCCCACGGGCCGCTTCTCCAAAGCACGCATCATGCCCGAGCGCACCTTGCGGCCGTCAAACGGCACCCGGGTGCCATCGCGCTTGATGACACGCGGCAGATTCAGTTCCGCCGATTCGTAAGTGGTAAAACGATCCTTGCAAACCAGGCACTCGCGGCGGCGACGTACCTGATCACCATCCCCTGAGAGTCGGGAATCAACGACCTTGGTGTCCTGCGCACCACAAAAGGGACAGCGCATCCGACCACCTAGTTAGGGCTGGGTCTATAAGAGGCCAGATCCAAGTCTGAGATCAGCCAGCCGTATGCCGGTACACCGGAAAACGCGCACAGAGGTCCAAGGTCTTGGCCTTGACCTCATCTACCTTAGCCTGATCGCCGCGAGCGTCGATCAGATCGCACATCCAACCGGCAAGGGCCCGCGCCTCGGCCTCACCACAACCACGCGTCGTCAGGGCAGGGGTACCAACGCGGATACCGCTAGTAACAAAAGGCGATTGAGGGTCATTGGGCACGGCGTTCTTGTTGACCGTGATGTTGGCCGCGCCCAGCCAGGCATCGACATCCTTACCCGTCAGCCCCTGCTGGATGAAGCTGACTAGAAAAAGGTGGTCATCGGTGCCACCAGACACCACCTCATAACCCCGATCGATGAAGACTTGGGCCATCGCGCGGGCATTGGCCAAGACCTGGCGTTGATAGTCCTTGAAGCCGGGCTCCATGGCCTCCTTGAGGGCCACCGCCTTGGCAGCGATGACGTGCATCAGGGGTCCACCTTGGGTACCGGGGAAGACCAGGGAGTTGAGTTTCTTCTCGACCTCAGCATTGGTCTTGGCCAGGATGAGACCACCGCGAGGGCCTCGCAAGGTCTTGTGGGTGGTGGTCGTGGTCACGTCAGCGATCTGAACCGGGCTGGGATAGAGGCCTGCCGCCACCAGGCCAGCCACATGGGCCATATCGACCAGGAAGAAGGCACCAACCCCATCGGCAATATCCCTGAAGCGTTGCCAGTCGATGAAACGCGAATAGGCGGAGAAACCCGCGACAATCATTTTGGGTCCATGCTCCCGGGCCAAGCGTTCCACCTCGGCATAGTCGATCTCGCCTGTCGTTGGGTCGAGGCCATATTGAAAGGCCTTATAGAGCTTTCCGGAAAAGTTGGGCTTAGCGCCATGGGTCAGGTGACCGCCGTGGGCCAGGCTCATACCCAGAACCACATCACCCGGTTCGCACAAGGCCATATAGACCGCTGCATTGGCCTGGGAACCCGAGTGAGGCTGCACATTGGCAAAATCCGCCCCAAAAAGGGCCTTGGCGCGATCGATGGCCAGTTGTTCGACGATATCGACAAACTCGCAGCCGCCATAATAGCGCTTGCCTGGATAGCCCTCGGCATACTTATTGGTCAAGACGGAACCTTGAGCCTGCATCACACGTGGGCTGGTGTAATTTTCGGAGGCGATTAACTCGACGTGCTCCTCCTGGCGGCGCTCCTCACCCTGAATAGCCGCCCAAAGTTCGTCGTCGTAACTCCAGATATGCATGGACTGGTCAAACATGGTTTGTCCTCAACCGATGAAATGTTGCCATTTTAGCTGCTTTGCCCCTCGTGGTCGCCTTCCTGATCGCCTCTTGTTGCTTACTTGGTGCGGATCGGAGTGGCTTACCAGAAAGCTAGGCATTTTGGCGTCCAGGGGTAGGCGACGACCGTAAAGAGGCCCCGTGAATACTTCCCTCTGGGCTTGGAGCCAGCATTCCTGCTGTCTATATCCATGCCAGTTGCCACCTGTCCCTTCCGACCCATTGCGATAGCCGTGATCCTTGGAGTGGTTGATCCCTCCTTGTCAAGATGATTTTTGGTGGTTTGCAAAAATTCATTTTATGGGGTAAATCGAGTATTAATTCGGCGAATCGCTTCGTTCCAAGTATGTGAATTCCTGCTGATGCGGCGTTATTTCAACCCATCATCCTGGTGACGATTCCATTCGCGAAGGAATATTGATCGGATTTTTTGACCTTATACTGAAATACAAAGACCGGTTATTACCAGGGGGCGATAGATTTGTTCCGGGCGGGAAGGGACTGAGGGTGAATAGCGTGCGACTCCTTTCGCCCCAGTTTATACGGAGGGCTCCGTATATTGATCCATCCTGTTAAGTAAGGCTAGCAGAACGCCTGCGATCCTCCGATAATCAAAAGGTTCCACTACGCCAATAGCCTGGATTCGGAATTACGAGGACAAATCATGTTATTTTTGAAACTTATCATTGCGTTTGCGCCATGGCTTGCATTCCTGTTAATTGCTCACGACAGCCTCTTTCGTCTCAAACTCGGGTTACTAACCGCCCTGGTTCTGAGCATCGCAATGGGTCTTGCCCGGCTGCATCGGGGTATAATTTTATGGGTAGGGTTGGCCTTTTTTTCATGCGCCACACTCGCAGTTAATGTTTTTAATAACATGGGGGCGGTAAAATACATGGGGATCATTGCCTCGGGTACCCTGGCTATAAGTACCTGGCTAACCCTAATTACTAAAAGGCCCTTTACAATGGAATACGCCAAGGAACACACGGAACCGTCATTATGGAATAGTCCTATCTTCGTTAGAACAAACATGCTTCTGACTGCAGCCTGGGGTACCACCTTCACTATCAACGCGCTGTTAGCCTGGGGCAAGATGGAGCATTTGTTCCTGACTGAATCGGCTTACGAGATAATCAGCTACACCTTGATGCTTGGAACCGCCGGCTTTACGACTTGGTACCCGGGTCACATACGTCAAAAAACCGGAACCAGCGTCAATTCCGCCTCGAAAACAGGGATAGCGGACTGAGCCTATCAGACCGGTTCCGGGTGATCGAGCCCCGGAGGTGATGTCGTCGAAGGGGGGTAACTGCAGGATTCAGGTCGACTGCCAGGAGGCCTCAGGTCGCGAATTCTTTTTGGGTCATGAAGCGATGCGCGACCTCGCTGAAGGACTCCGGAGCCAGACCACATGAACCTTTGTCAGTACAAGAAGGCCACGACCACCTGACCATCCGCCAGAACCCGCGAGAAGCAACCAAGTTGAAGTCGTATACCTTTGGTTCAGACCCCCTTGCTGACCCCGACTCGCACAACTCGCCCCCCATCGATTCAACGAGGGCATTTACCCCTCTTCATGCCCATCTCAATGAAAATCGCCCCCTTTGCCGCCATGTTGAGCAATGGGTTTCCTGCAGTTCCAGACCTGGTTCGTCAGGGTGACTGGTAATAGGCACAACTCCCTAGCCAGCAAGAGAATATGATATGCACGGGTCCTCGCTATACCCTATAGGGTCGGGGCCTCAGGCTCAAGTCCCCCTGATTCTATATTTTGGATAAGCATGAAAATCTATAATCTCTTCCCTCTGCTGGCGGGGCCGTTCAGTAACTGGACGCCCCATTTAGAACGCGCGGCGGCCATGGGCTTTGACTGGATCTTCGTGAACCCGATACAACCTACTGGACAGTCAGGGAGCCTCTATTCGATCAGCGACTATTTTGGAGTTAATCCGGCGCTGCTGGCCGCTGGTTCGCGCAAACGACCCGAAACCCAGGTTCGGGATATGCTCAAGGTTGCCGAGAGGCTGGGCCTGCGCCTCATGATCGATCTGGTCATCAACCACTGTGCCGTGGACTCCCCCCTCACCCAGACTCACCCGGATTGGTTTAAGCGCGAAGGTGGGCGCATTGCCCATCCCTTTTGCCTGGAGCAGGACGGACGTAAGGTGGTTTGGGAGGACTTGGCTCAGTTCGATCATAGCTATTCACCGGATGCCAAGGGTTTGCGTGAATACACCGGCAAACTGGTGGAGCATCTGATCGACCTGGGGTTCGCGGGGTTCCGCTGTGATGCAGCTTATCAGATCCCGACTGAGTTCTGGCGGCGTCTGATCAAGGACACCCGACGCCAACATCCTGGTGTGATTTTTGTCGCCGAGACCCTTGGCTGCTCACCAGAACAGACGCGACAGACTGCCGCTGCGGGTTTTGACGCCATCTTTAACAGCGCCAAGTGGTGGGATTTTTACAGTCCCTGGCTACTGGAACAATACGAACTCACACGCCAGATCGCACCCTCCATCGGGTTTCCCGAGAGTCACGATACGGGACGCCTCTTTGTGGAGTCTGGATGCAATGTGAACGCCCTCAAGCAGCGTTACCTCTTTACCGCCCTCTTCTCCACGGGTGTCATGATGCCTATGGGGTATGAGTTTGGCTTTCAACGTCCGCTGCATGTGGTCAAGACCCGACCAGAGGATTGGGAACCGCCAGCAGTGGATTTGACCGCCTTCATCACGGCCGTCAATCGCATCAAGGCTGATTATCCTGTCTTTCGCGAGGATGGACTGATACAGCGCCTGGAATCCTTCAACCCCGCCGTCCTGCTACTCTGGCAGGCTTCCACCCAAGGCCATGGCCAGGCCCTGTTGGTGTTGAACAAGGACCCTTGGAACCGCCAGCATTTTCATTGCGACGACCTCTACCGGTTGGTGCAGGCCCCGCCTCCCCTCCTCGATGTCTCACCGGAGTGGGCCATGGACTTTCTACCAACCCCTTTTGATTTCGAACTGGATCCCGGCATGGCGCGCGTATTCGTCACCCGCCCCTGACCGGCCCCGGAGTTATTGCCATGCCATCGCCCTTCATGCCCAGGTTCGCCGACTTGCCAGCGGAATTGCCCATCTTCCCGCTCGCTGGGGCCGTGGCCATGCCGGGGATACAACTGCCCCTGAATATCTACGAGCAGCAATACCTCAACATGATCCAGGATGTGCTGGCAACCGATCACCTCATCGGTATGATCCAGCCCTTGAGTGGCCCAGAGGAGGTCGAGGTCCCTCCCCTACACCGGGTCGGTTGCGCTGGACGAGTCACCTCCTACAGTGAGACCAATGATGGGCGTGTCGTTATCGTCCTCACGGGGGTGTGCCGTTTCGAGGTCCAAGGGGAGCTGGAGGAGACCCGCGGCTACCGTCGCGTCCGCGCGGTTTGGAGTCGCTTCACCAACGATTTTCTGCCAGAGGTCGGTCACCTGGTAAACCGCGATCGTTTTCTTACCTCCTTGCGCACCTATGTACGACCCCGTGGAGTCGAGATCCCTTGGGACGACCTAAAGGGTATGGAAGATATTGATTTGATAAATCTTCTGACCGCTCACCTGCCCCTGCCACCTGAGGACAAACAGGCCTTGATCGAGACCGTCGACTTGGCGGACCGAGCCGAGCTCATGCGCGGCCTCATGGACATGGCCTCGGCTTCCAGCGTAGAGGGCGTCGAACAGCGACATTGATTGGGCTAAGGTGAAGCCGAGAAGAGCACAACCACACTCGCGGGTCTGAGTAAACCGAGCGCCCCGCCAACTCCCATGTGATTCAGGCTTGGACGCTATGGGGTTCCCGAGAAATATCCAGACGCCCCCAGGACATCGGGACCGAAGACGATCTTCCCGACGGTGCCATCGTCCAGATAGAGGCCACCGATCCCGTCACGTCCGTTGCGATCGCGGACAATCTGGGCCTTACCCTTTATTCCATTGGTGCATTTAACCTGGAAAACGGCCTGGGAGTCGCCCATGAAGGCATCGTAGTCACCCTGGCAGCCGAGGCGTTCATTGTTTGCCTGAAAGTGGGCGGCGAAGGGCTGAGACCAATAGTTACCAAGGAGGATTTCATTACCGACCAGGACAGCAAAGGGACCCGAAGTGGATTCCCCAGGTACCTTAGGTTGGCGTTGGGTCTGTCGATAATGGGCCCAAGTACGATTAACACAAGTGGTATAGTCCCCAGGATCGAGGTGACCGCATAGGAGGTCACCATATTCCTCGACCGTTACAGGGGAATAGACGGCACCCCAGCGTGCCGGCTCATCCGTGGTCCCAAAACCGGCGAAGATGCCGCAAAATCCCGAGGGCTGGTTAGCCGTTCCATCAAAGCGGTTGAATTCGGTGGCCGGACGGCGGCTACAACAGCCGGATACCCCCACCCCCACACCGAGTAGCAGGACAAGCCAGACCCTCCAAGCACCCGCTCCGTTCAGCTCCGACATGAGCCTACAACTCCGCCCACATGCGCACCAAGTTGGCATAAGACCTGTCCACATAGCCGGTGGTGGGCGTGCCCGGCGCCTCCCTGAGCAGGGTCTCGCGGGCAAGGTTAAGCTCATAAAGTAGTTCACGGCGGGCGGCATCGCGGACATAGCTCTGTATCCAGGTCAAGGCCACCAGGCGCTCGCCGCGGGTAACCGGGGCCACCTGGTGAAGGCTAGCGGAGGGATAAACCACGGCATCACCTGCCGGAAGCTTGACCTGCTGATCCCCGAAAGGGGTACGTACCACCAGTTCGCCACCCTCATAGCCATCCGGGGAGGTGAGAAAGATGGTCATGGAGACATCGGTACGAAAGCGCGGCCCGTTGGTGCCCATGATGGGATCGTCGACATGATCGCCATAGGTCATGCCCGGTTCATAGCGGGCGATGATGGGATCGGCGACCCGATACGGCAGGGCGCCGAAGCGAAAGGTCTCGTTATGCCCCAAGCTAGCCATAATGACGCGGATCAGCCGTCCTCTACGCTGCTCGTCGGCTTGGAGTTCAAGGTTGTTCTTGACATGGGCGGCAGCAAAACCGGCACTCAGGCGGCCATCGACAAAGGAAGCACCCCGGAGGATCTCATGAATCTTGGCCACTTGGGCAGTGTTGAGCAGGCCAGGGATGGTGAGGAGCATCAGGGCTTGTCCCCCAATATACAGGGTGAGAAGGGTACGGCGGCAAGTACCGGGGCGGGTCAGGACCCTTATTCTGATAGAATGCCTTTTTTCGTTCACTCGCGAAAGGGAAAAGGAGATGCTCCTCAAAGCCATCATCGAGGATCAAGAATTTAGTCTGGAAGTTCCTGACCAGGTCATTAGGGAGGGCGAGGCCTTTTTCGCCAAGATGGACGCCGACATGGATCAGGGTTGGCAGATGAGTCGTGATTGGGTCGCCAACCCCAGTCCGGTCGAGCGCTGCCAGATCGTTGGCGACAAACTCCTGACGGCACTGGAGAAGGAGAATACCAAACTTGGCATCTTGATGGCCGGCTACATCCTTACCCGCCTTCCCGGCGTGGAATCCGTCACCCTGGACACCCACGGCGAGATGCAAAATAGCCTGTTTACGGTGGCCGCCAACCCCGCCACGACGCCACAGGCCACGGATCTGGCTACGACCAGTTTTCTGCCCACGCCCGCGCCCCTGGGACTGAATAAGTTCCAAGCCATGGAACAGGCGGGTAACGACATTACCCAGGTCTTCAAGGTTGGGAAGGGCTACCGCTTTTCCGTTTACGACCATGCCAGGAGCCAATGGCAGGATGGCCCCCTGGTGACCCAAGAGGCCGACGCCGAACGCCTGCGTCAGGCTGCCTTTAAGGCCCGCTTCGAATCCTTGCAGCAAAAGTCAGGCTGAACACAGGGCCGTGAAGCTCTCCAAATCCCAGCTGACAAGCTTAGGGGTGCCAGAAAGGCCGGCTCAGCGCTGCTTTCGGACTCCAACATATCCTTCTCGGTGCGGGGTTGCAGAACCCAGGTACTGAACCTTCCCCGTCGGCCTGGAAGCTTGTGACAATAGAGGGGCCTTACGGCCCCTTTCTCGCTTATAGGGATTGTGAACTAACCCTGTTCCAGCGCCTTCATACTAAGGCGGATGCGGCCCTGCTTATCCACTTCCAGGACCTTGACGCGGACGACATCGCCCTCGGCCAACTTATCGCTGACGTTCTGGACACGTTCCTCACTGATCTGGGAAATATGGACCAGGCCGTCGCGACCGGGGAGGATGGTGACGAAGGCGCCAAAATCCATGAGACGCGCCACACGACCCTCATAAATGGCGCCTACTTCGACATCGGCGGTGATGAGTTCGATCCGGCGCTTGGCCTCCTCGCCAGCACTCTTGATGACCGAGAAAATCTTGACCAGACCATTGTCGTTGATATCGATAGTGGCACCTGTCTCCTCGGTGATGGCACGGATGACGGAGCCTCCCTTGCCAATGACGTCGCGGATTTTTTCCGGGTGGATCTTGAACTCGATGATGCGCGGGGCGTGCTCGGACATCTGGGCACGGTGGGAGCCGATGACCTTGTTCATTTCACCCAGGATGTGCAGACGACCAGCCTTGGCCTGATCCAGGGCGGTTTCCATGATCTCCCGGGTGATGCCCTCGATCTTGATGTCCATCTGCAAGGCATTGATGCCATCGGCGGTACCAGCGACCTTGAAATCCATATCGCCCAGATGATCCTCATCGCCCATGATATCGGTGAGAACGGCGAAGGCCTCGCCCTCCTTGATCAGCCCCATGGCAACGCCAGCCACGGCGCCCTTGACCGGTACGCCGGCGTCCATCAGCGACAGGCTGGTGCCGCAGACGCTGGCCATGGAACTGGAGCCATTGGACTCGGTGATCTCCGAGACCACGCGTACTGAGTAGGGGAACTCCTCAATGCTCGGCATGCATGCGAGCACACCGCGCTTGGCCAACCGGCCATGGCCGATTTCGCGCCGCTTGGGACTACCGACACGACCCACCTCGCCCACGCAGAAGGGGGGAAAGTTGTAGTGGAGCATGAAGGACTCGCGGTGCTCCCCGTCCAGAGCATCGATGATTTGAGAATCCCTCTCGGTCCCCAGGGTGGTAATGACGAGGGCTTGCGTCTCGCCACGCGTAAAGAGGGCAGAACCGTGTGTGCGGGGCAGGACGCCGGTGCGGATGCTGATGGGGCGGACCGTCTTGGTGTCGCGGCCATCGATGCGGGGCTCGCCAGCCAGGATGCGGCTGCGAACTATCTTCATCTCCAGCTTCTCGATGGCGCCATAAACCTGACTCTGGGTCCAGGCCGTACCCTCACCACTGAGTTCAGCGTAAAGTTCGGTGCGAATGGCGTCCAAGGCATCGTAGCGGGCCATCTTCTCCTTGATGCGGTAGGCCTCACCCAGGCGATCAGCGGCGATGGCCGCAACGGCCGCGGCCAGGGCCGGGTCGGTGGTAGCCGGTGTCCAGGACAGAGGCGGCTTATTGACCTCGGCTGCCAACTCGCGGATGGCCTGGATAGCCACCTGCATCTGGGCATGGCCAAAAAGGACGGCGCCAAGCATGACCTCCTCGGACAGACCGCGGGCCTCGGATTCGACCATAAGCACCGCGTGTTCCGTGCCCGCAACGATCAGGTCCAGGTCGCTATCGGGCCCCAGACCAATTACGGAGGGGTTGAGAAGATACTCGCCATTTTTATAGCCAACCCGCGCCGCGGCGATGGGCCCATTGAAGGGTGCGCCGGAGATGGCCAGGGCCGCCGAGGCACCGATCATCGCCGGTACTTCGGGATTGACGGCGGGATTCAGGGATTTGACCGTAGCGATGACCTGCACCTCGCGACCAAAGCCATCGGCGAAGAGCGGACGGATTGGGCGGTCGATGAGACGGGAGGTCAGGATCTCGTTCTCGCTGGGCCGGCCCTCACGGCGAAAAAAACCGCCAGGGATGCGGCCCGCCGCGTAGGTCTTCTCCTGATAGTCCACGGTTAGAGGCAGGAAGTCCTTGATCTCGGTGGCGCGCTTGTCTATCACGACAGTCACGAGAACAACGGTATCGTCGACATTGATCAGGACGGCGCCATCCGCCTGACGGGCGATCTCGCCCGTCTCCAAGGTCACGGTCTGGGCGCCCAATTGAAAGGTCTTTTTGATGTGAGTCACTGGAGGTTCCTCGGGGCAATGTCAGGCCGGGGCGATATGCCGCCGTTAAGGGGCCTGGCGACGCCGGCGGGGGTGTAGGGCCGGCGCGATTCGGGATGAGGTACCGGAGTGCGGGACTGAGCCTGAAAGCCCATCCCGCGGCTTGACCCCGGATAACGCAATGGGCAACATACCGGGCACCTCGCGATGCTAGGAGGCACCCAGATATCGAGGGACCCAGTTCGGGCCCCTGAGCTACCCATGACGAGGATCAGCGGCGCAGACCCAGACGGGCGATCAACTCGCGATAGCGATCGACATTCTTGCCCTTAAGATAGTCAAGCAGCTTGCGGCGGGAGTTGACCATACGCACCAGACCACGACGGGAGTGATGGTCGCCCTTGTGCTGGGCAAAATGGTTACTCAGATCCAGGATCCGTGCTGTCAGCAGGGCCACCTGGACCTCAGGGGAACCCGTGTCCCCAGGTCCGCGCTTATAGTCCTCGATAACCTTGGCTTTATCGGCTGTGCTCATTGCCATGTTGTCTTACTCCTCTCAGGGTGTGACGACCGTGGCCCTTGACGGTGTTACCGTCAGCCCTCCGACAATGAGTTCAGGGGGCAGGGCCGTTTGTGAAGGACGACGGCCAGAAGGCCGGCCATCCCAAAAATGATTCGGGTACTACAGCGATAACCGCCCCTACAAGAGACGTTTTGGCTGCACCTTGCCATCATCAAGGATGCAGCCTACCCCCAGAAAGTGACGGGAGGGATCGTACAGCCGCACCAGGCCCTCGGTCGGGGCCTGAGGCACCAGTACGGCCTGGCCCTGACGCAAATAAAAGGCGGCATCAGCGGTCAGTCGCACCGCTGGCCAATGATCCAGGGCCGTATCCAGGGGTAGCAACAAGGCGTCTAGGGCCAGCATGGAACCCTCCCGGCCCGCCAAAACGATCTCCTCGATTTCATCCAAGGTCACGAAGTGGCTCTCCGACTGAACATAGGGTCCAACCCCGGTACGGCGCAGGCCGATGACGTGACCTCCGCACCCTAGCAAGGCACCTAAATCCTCGGCCAGGGTACGCACATAGGTGCCCTTGGAGCAATGCACATCCAGTTCCAGTTCCGGTAGTGCCAAGTGGAGCAGGTCCAGGGCGTGTATGGTAACGGTGCGTGTCTGGCGCTCCACCTCGATACCTTGACGTGCGAGCTTATAGAGGCGCTCACCTTGGTGCTTGACCGCGGAATACATGGGTGGCAGTTGTTCTATGGGTCCCAGAAAGCGCTCGAGAACCGTCCGCACCCGCTCCTCGTTCACCCCTTCCAGGGGCCGCGTCTCCAGAACCTCGCCCTCGGCATCGGCAGTCGTGGTCGTTATGCCCAACCGAATCCTGACCCGATAATGCTTGTCGGCATCGAGCAGGTAGGTGGAAAACTTGGTCGCTCCACCCAGGCAAACCGGCAGCAAACCGGTCGCTAGAGGGTCTAGGCTCCCGGTATGGCCCGCCTTATTGGCCTGGTAAAGGCGTTTGACTCGCTGGAGGGCCTCGTTGGAGGTCAAGTTCAGCGGCTTATCCAGCAGCAAAATGCCATCGATGTCGCGGCCGAGCCTACGCCGACGCCCCATAACTAACGATTCCTTAGATAAAAAATAGAAAGGTTCAATTGGGACCGGGACGACGACGTATCAATCCGTATCCACCTTTATGGAGTCCATAGCCCCATCGATTAGGCTCGTCAGGTGCTCACCCCGGGCGATAGACTCATCATGCTCGAAGTGGAGCTGCGGAATGGTCCGCAAAAGTACCCGTCGCGCCAATTGTGCCCTCAGGAAACCGGATAGTGGGCCATTCAGCAACTTTGCTTGTCCCTGGCAGGCCTCATCCAAGGGAAAGCAAGTGAAGAAGACCTTGGCCCAAGAGAGGTCGCGACTAACCCGCACCTCTTGGATGGTCACCTGCTGGAGTCGTGGGTCGCGAACCTCGTCGCGGAAAATAACCGCTAACTCTCGCTGTAGCTCCGCGCCTATCCGCTCCGTTCGATCAAATTCCTTCATAGGCGATTCAGATCCCTAGGTAAATCCCTGCCTAAAGTTCGCGCTTGCGCACGGTACGTTCGAAGACCTCGATATGGTCCCCATTACGCACATCATTGTAATTTTTGACGCCAATGCCGCATTCCATGCCTGCCTTGACCTCACTGGCATCGTCTTTGAAGCGGCGAAGCGATTCCAGGGATCCCTCGAAGATGACCACGTTCTCGCGCAGAACCCGGATAGGATTGTTCCGTTTGATGATACCCTCCACTACCATGCAGCCCGCGATAGCGCCGAACTTAGAGGACCGGAAGACGTCACGGACCTCGGCCAGACCAATGATGGTCTCGGTCACCTCTGGACTTAGCAGGCCAGACAGGGCCTTTTTAACGTCGTCGATCAGCTCATAGATGATGCTGTAGTAACGGAGATCGAGTCCCTTGTCCTCCACCACTCGCCGGGCGGCGGTGTCCGCGCGAACATTGAAGCCGAGCAGTATGGCGTTCGAGGTCACCGCCAGGTTGGCATCGGACTCGGTGATACCGCCCACACCCGTGGCCACTATCACGACCTTGACCTCGTCCGTGGAGAGTTTGTTCAGACTATCCCGAAGCGCCTCCATGCTCCCTTGGACATCGGCCTTGAGAACGATATTCACCGTCTTGGTGTCGCCTTCCTTGAGTTGAGAGAAGAGTTGATCAAGGCTGGCGACCTTCTGATCGTCAATACGGGACTGCCGCTCCCGGCCCGCACGCAGTTCAGCAACCTCACGGGCGCGGCGCTCGTCGGCCACCACCACGACATCGTCCCCCGCATTCGGGGTACCCGAAAGGCCTAAAACCTGCACCGGAATCGAGGGGCCCGCATCCCGGACCAGCCGGCCGGTTTCGTCGAACATGGCACGTACCCGACCAAATTCGGCGCCTGTGACAATCATGTCACCCTGATGCAAGGTGCCGGCCTGGACCAGAATGGTCGCCACCGGGCCGCGACCCTTGTCCAGACTGGATTCGACAACGGTACCGCGGGCAGGACCCGTGATCGGCGCCTTGAGTTCCAAGACCTCCGCCTGTAAAAGAACGGCCTCGAGCAGGGCATCGATACCCAAACCCGACTTGGCCGAGACCTGGACCATGATGGTATCGCCACCCCACTCCTCTGCCACCACCTCGTGCTGGGTAAGCTCCTGCATCACCCGATCCGGGTTGGCAGTGGGCTTATCCATTTTGTTGATGGCAACGACAATGGGAACCTTGGAGGCACGGGCATGCTGGATGGCCTCCACGGTCTGAGGCATGACACCGTCATCAGCCGCCACCACCAGGATGACGATATCCGTGACCTGGGCACCCCGTGCGCGCATGGCTGAGAAGGCCGCATGACCCGGGGTATCCAAAAAGGAAACCATGCCCCGGCCCGTCTCAACGTGATAGGCGCCGATATGCTGAGTGATGCCACCCGCCTCTCCCGCCGCCACCTTGGTGCGGCGGATGTAATCGAGGAGAGAGGTCTTGCCGTGGTCGACGTGACCCATGATGGTGACCACGGGCGGGCGCGCCAACTGGGCCATTTCGCCCAGTTCCCGCTCCAGTTCGAGCATGAGGGCGTCCTCGACGCTCTCCTGCTTGGCGGCAACGGCCTTGTGACCCATCTCCTCCACCAGCAGGGTGGCGGTATCCGCGTCCAGGGACTGATTGATGGTGACCGCCAGGCCCTGCTTGAACAGTTCCCGGATGACATCCGACACCTTGGCAGACATGCGCGAGGCCAGTTCGCTGACGGTAATGGTCGGGGGAATCTCGACCTCGCGTACCACCTTCATGGTTGGACGCTGGAAGCCATGCTTATCCTGTAGCTGGGGCTTGCCGAGGCGCTTCTTGCGCCGCACGCGCCCGCCTGGGATGGAAGCCCCTATCTCCTCCTCGTATTCGGCCTGGGGCACAATGCCGTCGCGATCCCTCAGGGAATCCTTGCGCGCCGCCTTCTTGATGGAACGCTCCCGCTCCGTAACCTCAGTGCGCGGCTTGACGGCCTTGATCGGCTTCGCCTCGGCCTTGGCACCTTCCTTCCGGGCCTTGGGACGAACGGCAACCTCCTCCTCTTCCTCGATCTCTTCCTCATCCTCGCCAACGGCCTCTTCCTGGCGGGCCTTGGCCTCCACATCGGCACGACGCCGGGCCTCTTCTTCCGCCAAACGCCGGGCTTCGGCCTCCGCCTGACGACGCATCTCTTCCTCGGCACGGCGGCGGCTCTCTTCTTCCCGAGCCTGGCGCTCCTGATCTTCCTTATCCGCGAAGCGACGGGTCTCAACCTCGGCGCGACGAGCCTCCAGTTCACCTCGGCGACGAGACTCGTCGAGACGGTTGCGCGGCGGTTCGACGCGACGTCGCGGCTCGGGAGTGGCGATGGGTCGGGCCGGCGCCGAGGGCATGGTTACCTGAGTAGGCGAGGGGGACGTGGCCTCGGCCTCGCTTACCTCACCCGTACCCGGACGCTTGACGTAAATTCGCTTCTTACGCACCTCGACGCTGACGGTCTTGGCGCGGACTGCGGGAGCAGGGGCACGCGATCCCCCCCCGGGGGCGCGAGGGGTGGACGCAGGCTGACGCAATTCACTAACAGACTTGCGTTGCAGGGTGACACGGCTGGGAGCCCCGTTGGCCTCCGTCGCATCCTGCTTGCCGTGACTGCGCCGCAGGTAGGTCAGAAGGCGCACCTTTTCCTGTTCGCTGAGTCGGGCATCACCATCGGCAACGATGATTCCCGCCTCCTTCAACTGGGTCATCAGGCGATCAACCGGGATACCCACGATTCCGGCGAGATGTTTGACCGTCACTTCACTCATGGGTATAGCCTCCGCCACTAGGCACTCGCCGCCTCGGTAAACCAGGGTTCGCGCGCCTTCATAATCAATTGGGCTGCCCGCTTATCGTCGATGCCGGCAGCTTCCACCAACTCATCCACGGATTGCTCAGCCAGATCATCCATAGTCAGGATGCCGTGACTGGCCAGGGTGTAGGCAAGGGCCTCGTCCCTATCCAGGAGGGCCAACAAATCTGCTGCCGGCTCCCGAACTAGGGTCTCTTCGCTGGCAATGGCACGGGTCAACAGGGCATCCTTGGCACTTTCGCGCAACTGGATGACCAGTTCCTCGTCAAATTCGGCGATGGCGAGCATCTCGGCCATAGGTACAAATGCCACCTCGTCGATACTGGTGAAACCCTCCTCGACCAGCACCGTGGCTACGTCCTCGTCGACATTAAGCTGTTCCATGAAATTTTCCAGCAGCTTACGGGACTCTTGCTCGCTCTTGGAGGCCGCATCCGATTCATTCATGACATTCAGTTGCCAACCTGTAAGCTGACTGGCAAGGCGGACATTCTGGCCGCCGCGACCGATGGCCTGGGACAGATTCTCCTCCTTGACCGCCACATCCATGCTCTTGGCATCCTCGTCGATAACGATGGAAACCACATCCGCCGGGGACATGGCGTTAATGACAAACTGGGCAGGGTTCTCATTCCAAAGGATAATATCAACCCGTTCGCCATTGAGTTCGTTCGAGACGGCCTGTACCCGGGAGCCACGCATGCCCACGCAGGCTCCGACGGGATCGATACGGGGATCGCGACTCCGTACGGCGATCTTGGCCCGCGCCCCCGGATCCCTAGCCGCGCCCAGAATCTCGATCACACCCTCGCCAACCTCCGGAACCTCCAATTTAAAGAGTTCGATCAACAGTTCGGGTCGGGTACGGCTGACAAGCAATTGGGGGCCGCGGGGTTGGGCACTGACCTCGTAGAGATAACCCCGCAGCCGGTCACCCAGACGAACAGACTCCCGGGGTATAACCTGATCTCGGGGGATGAGGGCCTCGGCGGTGCCTCCCAAATCCAGAATTATGGTGTTGCGCTCAGCCTTCTTGACAAGGCCCGTCACCAACTCACCCTTACGCCCCTCGTAGGCCTCTACCACCTTGGCGCGTTCGGCATCGCGCACCTTCTGCACGATGACCTGCTTTGCGGCCTGGGCGGCGATGCGGCCACCGAGTTCGATTTCGATGGCCTCCTCGACGACATCTCCAACCTGCAAGGCGGCATCCCGGGCCCTGGCAGCGGTTAGGGCGATCTGGCTGTCGGGTATCTCCAGGTTGGCGCCCTCCTCCGGATCCTCGACCACCTCCCAGCGACGGAAGGCATGGTATTCGCCCGTAGCGCGATCGATGGCAACGCGGGCATCGGACTCACCGCCGAGCTTCTTGCGCGTGGCCGAGGCCAGGGCCGCCTCCATGGCATCAAAGATGACCTCCTTGGGTACATCTTTCTCATTCGAGACGGCCTCGACAACTAACAGGATTTCTTTACTCATTCATTAATCCGGAATCAGAATTCAGGGATCAATCGCGCGGACTCGATCATGGCGACAGGCAGCTCCCAGAGGACACCCTCGACCTCCAGCCGCAGGCGATCACCCTCGACCCCAGACAGCAGGCCCTCGAAGTTTCGCCGGCCCTCCAACTTGGTGCCGAGACGCACCTTGGCGCGTTGGCCGCGGAAGCGTTCGTAGTGATCGATTCCGAACAAAGGCCGATCCAGCCCTGGGGAGGAGACCTCCAGGTCATAGGATCCCGAGATGGGATCCTCCACCTCCAGCACGCCGCTGAGTTGATGGCTAACGGCGGCGCAATCATCCAGGTTGATCCCCTGCTCGGCATCGATATAGACGCGCAGGATGGAACCGCCATGGCTACCACCCTTTTGTAAATGCACCACCCCGACCAGTTCGTAACCCATGGGCACCACGACCGATCGGGCCAGATCCACCAACTTGTGCGCAAACTGCGTCATCAACCGCCATAAAACAAAAATGGGCCGATGGCCCACTCGGTGCGGTTCAACCACAAGCGGGATTGCCCGCCGAAGCGACCACAAACCAAAAAAAACCCCGATATCGGGGTCCTGCTTGCTTCCAGGGTTCCTGGGGAACTCCTACTCCAATCTTTGCGATAATACGAATTTTCAGGATTAAGGGCAAGAAAAACCCGTCCGCCCTTTTCCACCCCTAAACCTTGACCTGCCACCCGCGATGGCCAACATCATGACACCATCAACCCCCCTGCTACCCTCGGACCTACTGCTATCCCTGTCGCTTTCCCAAACCCAAGACCTGCTGGCAACAGCCTCGCGACATTTTGGTCTGAAATCGCCCCAAGTGATAATCAGGTTCGATCTGCGAGGTCGCAGCGCCGGACAGGTACGCCTGGGGGCAGGTGGGGTCTGGGTGGTGCGTTACAACCCGGCCTTGCTAGCCCGCCATGGCGAGGACTTCCTGTCCAAAACTATCCCTCACGAGGTCGCCCATGTCATAGCTTATCGCCTGCACGGTCCTGGCATCCTCCCCCATGGTCCCGAGTGGCGAGCCCTGATGTGCCACTTCGGCGCAGACCCCACACGCTGCCATGACTTCGATATCAGCGGCCTCCCCACCCGCACCCAGGTCCGCTTCTCCTACCAATGCGCCTGTCGCACTCACCAGCTCACCAGCATCCGTCACCATCGCATCCTACGCGGCCAGCGTTACCAGTGCCGCACCTGCGGCCAGGATCTGACACGGATCTCCGAGGAACACTCGGGCTAGCCAACTCGGCCCTCGGTTCCGCGCCCCAGTGGGTCCGCGGGCGCGATTCCGGGCATAAAGGGCAATCTCCGGTCACTATGGGTGATTTGGTAAATCAACCCCATCCAGTTACCCACTACACCCTCCGCGGTATCGTGCCAGGTATTGTCGAGCGAGAGGGCAAGGCGATCTCCCGGTACCTGAGGGACGACCTCACCCCGACCAAGGGCCGCCAAAACACGACTGCGATGCTCCTCCAGAATAGCCCGATCCCGTCGCCGGAAGGTATGCTCCGGGAAGGGAGGATAATCCCCTCGTTCCCCTGCCACGAAGCGCCGCACCTCCCTCTGGTACTCCTTCAGCAAGGACACGGTATCGTACTCGGGATGCCCTTGAAAAAAGACCAGACGCAAGCCATCCTCGCTCACCGCCAGGTGTACCCCTGCCACCTCGCTCTCCACCAGCACCCGAAGCCCCGCCGCGTCGAACTGTTGCCGGCCGATTTCATTAAAGCGGGAATGTGGCACGTCAAACAGGGTATTGACGTTTGCCACCAAGGGATGATCGCGATCCACCACCCGATGCGGATACACCCCCCAGCGTTTATGCCCCAGGCCATAACGCCGCTGACCATAACGAAACTGCAGTACTGCATGGGTTGCCAGACACGAACAGAGCGTTGAGGTCACATTTTCCAGGGCCCAGTCCACGACCTCGATCAAGGGCTCCCAAAAGACCTCCCTAGATAGGTCGGGCTCGGTGACATTTGCCCCCGTGATGATGAGGGCATCCAGGCCCTCTACTCGGATACGCTCGAAGGGCTCGTAATGGCGCTGAATGTGTGCCCGCGCCTCCGGACCCCGTGGCAAGGCCTCGAGACTGAAGGGGTGAACAAAGAACTGAGCGATTTGGTTGCTTTGACCGATCAGGCGGAAGAACTGGCGCTCCGTAGCTGCCAGGGCTGCATCCGGCATCATGTTGCAAAGCCCGATGTGCAACTCACGGATATCCTGCTGACAGGCCCGAGCCGGATCCAGGATATTCTGCCCTTCCCCACGCAGACGCGTGAAGGTCGGTAGGTCGTTATGGGCAACGATAGGCATTTGATGGTACCTCAGAGGATCCCACTCTCTCCGTCCCAAGCCTCAAGCCCGGCGGGCGATGGCCTGCTCGACGAGTTCGAGAAAATCGCGTTCATCGCGCACCCGCGCCACCTCCGGGGAGGACACTCGATAGCCATGAGGCGCGGCGATAGCCTCATAACGTGGCACCCGTGAATGGAAAAGGCGTGGAAACACCCAACGGGTGAAGTCGTTCGGGTTGATCTCCGCCACATAGTCCAAATGGCGCTCGGTCAGGTAATCCTGTACCGCGCCAGCGAGGAATTGAGGGCGGTAATAGAGGGGTTTGGGATCGGCCTGGGCCCGCTCGATCAATTTGATCTCATCCGCCTCCGGCACCTGGATATAGAGAATCAGGCTTTCCTCCGCCAGCAGATCGATCACCCGTGGTTCATCCAATTCGCACAGCGAACCTCCCACATCGTTCACCAGGTGGCGATAACCATAGATTTCCCGCGCCTTACGCTTAAAGGCCGGTACATCCATCATAGCGGCGATCTCCGCCTGACGGTACAGGGCCTGACGGCGATTGAATTCCTCCAGCCCCAGCCCCCCCAACTCCGGATCGCCCAACTTACCCACGAAGCTAAGCACAGGACCCAGGTCATCCACTTTGATGTTATTTCGGATAAAGATCCAATCCTGACGCAGCAGATCCCGTAAAAAAGGCACCTGCATCGCCTGACCCTTGATAAGGTCGAGGATGTGCTCGTCCAGATACCGAGTACCGATGCGATAATCCCCGGAATAGTGAAACCAATCCTGGCGGCGAAGTATGCCGGAAAGGTGCGTCTTACCCACCCCGGACATCCCCAGCAGGGTAATACACTTATTGTCCCAGGCACGAAAGGCTTCAACGGTCAACTTCACGGCAATGGCTCCTTGGCCGGAGGAAAGCAGGGGACGAGGTGGCAAAGTTTAAGGCATACCACCGAAGATCGAAATTTTGAGCTAGCCTCTCACACCGATCAGGGCGGCTAGAACCCCTTGGATGGGTTCGATGCAAGCTGCCATATTGGCCTCGAGTTCGGAAAAGACGATCTCCCCTTCTGCCTTGCCGGCGGCCCAGTTGACCACAAAGGCCAGGCAGGCAAAACAAAGCCCCAGTTCCCGCGCCAGGGCCGCCTCGGGCATACCCGTCATACCCACAAAATCGCAGCCATCACGCTCCATACGACGAATCTCGGCGGCTGTCTCCAAGCGTGGACCCTGTGTCACGCCATAGGTGCCCCCATCAACCAGGGGGATGCCAGACGCCTGCGCCAGCCCTAGCAGGTCGGTACGCAGGGCTTCGCAATAGGGCCGGGTGAAGTCGATATGGACCACGCCTGCCTCCCCGCCCTCAAAGAAGGTCTGGTCGCGGCCATGGGTATAGTCGATGAGATGATCCGGGATCGCCAGTGACCGAGGGCCATAGTGAGCATGTATTCCACCTACAGCAGCCAGCCCCACCACCCGCTCTGCCCCCAGGGACTTGAGTGCCCAAATATTGGCACGGTAGTTTACCGCATGGGGTGGGATCCGGTGGTGCAACCCATGACGGGAAAGGAAAAGAAAGTCCCCGCCAGCAAGCCGTCCTCGCTGGACGGGTGCAGATATTTGGCCATAAGGGGTCTCGGGACAGGTCTCACCCAAGGGTTCCATGCCAGGCAGGCTGGCGAAGCCGGATCCTCCGATGACAGCAATATGGCTCATGCTAACTAGCTCTCGGTGCGCGTGATACAGGGGGTTTAGCCAGGATCAGGCAAAAAAAACGGCGCGGGTTGCCCGGCGCCGGTTGGGGGTAAAGAGGGAGGGATCCGGGGGTTAAGTCTCCCACCAAGGTACCACGGGGACACCCACCTAGGACCGAGCCTCCTGGAAGAGCCCGATCTCCACCAACTTGGGAAACAGCACCCGATTCTCCCTTTCGATACGTTCGGCGACCATCTGAAATACGGCATGGCTCTCGCGCAAGAATTCACCAGTAAAGTTGAAGTCACAGTTTTTCAGCCACTTTCGATGATACTCATCGAAAGTCTGACGCAGCGGCCTTTCACCGCTGATGAAGCCCCAGGCAAGGGACTTGACCCGAGGATCCTCATGGATAAGCAGAGAGGGATAGACACCACGATCCTCGTCACCCAGATGCTCCTTGACCTTGCTGCCCAATTCGCACAACAGCAAATAGGCAGTCTTAGCATTAGGACGAATTTGAAGCATCTCGGGGGTTAACAATAAACGCAAATCCTCGATCATCTGCAGCAAGTCCGCGTGGCGATCGCGGTAGTGAGCTAGGTCATGCATTGGACCCTCCTCCTCGGTCTCGTAGTAATTTTATTGGCGGTATGGTGGATCACCCTGACCCTCTCGCTCCTTTAGGGTCCTTGATCCTGAGGCGCAGGGTGGCGTAAATCATGAATAAACGAAAACCAGGGATATGTCAACAACTATATAATTTATTTAGATTTTTATTATTTTCCCAACTTCCCGTACCAGCATGTCCAAGCACCCATTATGATCATGGCCATTACACATCCTCGTCCGCCACGGCGTAGATCCCGGGGGCATTGCGGAAATAATCCTTGTAATCGAGTCCATAGCCAAACAGGTAGAGGTCCGGGGTCCTGACGCCGACATAATCCGCCTCGATATCGCAGGTGCGGTTCCGGTCCTTGGCGACCAACACCGCAGTCCTCACACTGGCTGCACCATCCTCCCGGCAGGCCCGCACGGCTGCCGCCAGCGTCAACCCCTCGTCCAGGATGTCGTCCATCACCAAGACTTGGCGACCCTGAATGGCGGCACTGGGACGATGTAGCCAGGCTACTTCCCCGCCACGGGTCGTGCCTCGATAACGTGTGGCGTGCAGATAATCCAGTTGCAGTTGGAAATCCAGACGCGGTAACAAGCGCCCTGTCAAGATCATGGCACCCGTCATGACACAGAGCACCAGGGGATCACTCCCCGCCAGGTCCTGGGCTATCCTCCCGGCCATCCGGTCCAGGGCTTGTTCCAGTTCCTCCCCTGGGATGAGCAGGGTGGCCCGGGACGCCACCGCGGCATAGTTTTCCGGAGTCAGGCGCATGCTGGTATCACCATGGTTGATCCCTGTTGTGGTGCAGGGTCTCACAGATCGAGATCGAGCGATCCCAACTCCTCCAGTGCCCCGACCGCGCGAACGCCCTTTTGCCAGCGGGGATCCAGGTGAAGATGAGCAGGATCCAGTCCCCCTCGACCATGCATGCGCAGGCAACGCAGGTGCATGGTGGGATCATCGAAATGGCGCAGGGCATCCACTATCTCCAAGGCCGCCGGCCGGTTGTTGCAGATCAAGAGGACATCGCAACCGGCATCCAAGGCAGCGCGGGCACGATCGGGATAACTACCTCCCGCCGCCGCTGCCCCCATGTTGAGGTCGTCGCTGAAGATTAGGCCCTGAAAGGCCAGTTGCCCCCGTAATACCTCCTTGAGCCAGAAGGGCGAGAAGCCCGCCGGCCGGGCATCGACCTGGGGATAAAGAACATGGGCCGGCATAATGGCCTCCAGACCATGACGGACCAGGCGTTCAAAGGGTACCAGATCCTCCATTTCGATCTCCATGAAACAGCGACCATCGATAGGCAACTCGGCATGGGAATCCGCGGCCACCCCGCCGTGCCCTGGAAAGTGTTTGCCAACCGCGGCCATGCCTGCGTCTTTAACCCCTTCGCACCAGGCCCGGGAAAGTTCGGAGACCCCATTAATAGTGTCGGCAAAGGCGCGGTCGCCGATAACCCCGCTGACACCACGATCCAGGTCCAGCACGGGGGCATAACTAAAGTCCACGCCCAGGGTTATCAGTTCCGCGGCCATCAACCAACCAACCGCCTCCGCCGCCTGCCGGGCATGATGGGGATTTCCTCGTGCGAGTTGGCCAAAACGGGCTGCCGGTGGCAGCCGCGTCAAGCCTTCCCGAAAGCGCTGGACCCGCCCCCCCTCCTGGTCCACGCTGACAAGGAGACGTGGCTCCCGCAGGGCATGGATGGCCTTCGTCAAGGCCGCCAGTTGGTCCGGATCGCGATAATTACGGGAAAAGAGGATGACGCCACCGACCGCCGGATGGCGCAGCAGTTCATGCTCCTCGGTGGTGAGTTCAAGCCCTTCAAGATCAAGGATGACGGGACCCAGGGACACGAATAGAGACCCTCCAAAGTGTTGGGAATGGGAGCAAGGTATCAGCATAGCGGGCCCGGACCCTGACGACCAGAATCAACCCTATCGAAGGCCTCCCAGGTCTGCATAGCCACCACAAGGGGACACTCTGACCAGAGCCCTCAAGCCGGATTACGTACATCCAGCCAGTCGCGCAGCCGATCCCCAAGGAGATTGACGGAAAAGACCACCCCAGCGATGGCGATGCCCGGGGCCATCACCAGGTGAGGTGCAACCAGCATATAGCTCACACCGTCGCGAATCATGCTGCCCCAGGAGGACTGGGGTGGCTGAACGCCCAGACCCAGAAATGACAGCCCCGCCTCAGCGACCACCACCCCGGCAATACCAAAGGTCGCCTCCACGATCAGGGGAGCCAGGGCCAGGGGTAGCAGGTGGCGAAACAGGGTGCGCCCTGGACCAACCCCCAGGGCGCGCGCCGCGGTCACGTGGTCGCGCTCCTTGAGGGATAGAAGCTGTGCCCGGGTCAGGCGCGCATAGCCTACCCAGCCGGTGACAGACAGGGCGATAATCAAATTTTCGATGCTCGGACCCAGGATACCCGCCAGGGCAATGGCCAGGAGGATGCCGGGAAAGGCGAGGAAGACATCGATCAGTCGCACCAACAGCAGGTCCAGCCAGCCTCCAGCATAGGCCCCGATACCACCCACAAGGACACCGATCAGGGCCGAGAGGGCGACGACGCCAAACCCCACCAGGAAGGCGATATGCGCCCCCACCAGCAACCGGTCAAGGACAGGCCGGCCCAGGTCATCACAACCCAACGGCGACCCCCAACTCGGACCCACCAAAATCGCCGACAGATCCACCCTGTTCGGCGCTAAAGGTAGCCAGGGTCCGACCAGGGCAACGAGGATCCACAGCAGCAGAAAGAGCGTCGGCGGGGTCCAACCCGCCCCCTGCGGCCAGAGGCGTGGCATGGACTTCATCAAGTTCGCCAACGGATGCGTGGATCGATCAAGCTATACACCAAATCGGTAAGGGTATTGACCAACACATAGGACAAACTGACAAGCAGAACGCAGGCCTGAACCACGGGATAGTCACGGCTCTGAATCGCCTCTACGAGCAGACTCCCCACGCCAGGCCAGGCAAATACGGTCTCGGTGATGACGGCGCCGCCCAGCAATCCGCCCAATTGCATCCCGATCAGGGTTAGGATCGGCAGCCAGGCATTACGCAGGGCATGGCCCCAGAGCACACGCCACTCGGACAGGCCCTTGGCACGAGCGGTGCGCACATAATCCTCGCCTAACACCTCCAGGACACTGCCTCGTACCATGCGCGCCAGTATCGCCGCCATCCCAGTACCCAGGGTAATGGCCGGAAGGATGAGGCTTCTCATACCCTCACGTCCACTCACAGGCGTCCAACCCAGCCAGAGTGAAAAGATCAAGATCAGCAGGGGGCCCAGCCAAAAATTGGGGACGGAAACCCCCACCAGCGACAGTCCCATAGCCCCAGCATCCAGGCCCGTACCTTGATGGCGCGCAGCCAACACCCCGAGCGGTAAGGCCAGGACCAAAGCCAGACTCAGGGCGGCAGCGGTCAGTTCCAAGGTCGCCGGGACGCGTTCACCCAGAATGCTGGCTATCGGGCGACGATCCTGAAAGGATTCACCCAGATCGAGGCGAATCAGACAGCCAAGATAATCGAGATATTGCTCACTGACCGACCGATCCAGGCCAAGGGCAACCCGAAGCGCCTCCCGATCCGCAGATTGAGCGCTCTCCCCCAGCATAGCCTCTACCGGATCACCAGGTACCAGATGGATGAGCAGAAAGACCAGGGAACAAACCCCCAGGACCACGAGCAGCGCCGAACCGAAGCGGGAAAGCAACAACCTAAACATAATTCTCTAACCAGGATCGGTTCGAGGCAGCGGATTACAGAAATGCAAGGACAGGGCTGTCAGCGAATATCAATCAGAGTTCCCGCCGGAGCCAGGTCGAAAAGTCGTACCAGGTCCGCGTCATGCATCCGGATGCAACCATGTGACAGTGGCACCCCCATGGGGGCCGTCTCAGGTGAACCATGTATATAGATGTAACGACGCAAGGTATCGACCCCTCCGCCACGATTGCGGCCTGGCTCCAAGCCCGTCAACCACAGGATCCGGGTCAGTATCCAATCCCGTTCCGGGAAGCAGGCCGCCAACTCAGGGCTATAAACCTCACCGGTGGGCCTGCGACCAACGAACACGGTTCCGGCCGGACAACCCTCACCGATGCGGATCCGCACCCGATGGAGGCCCCGTGGCGTACAGCCACTGTCCCGCCGCTCGCCGGGTCCATTGCGTCCAGTGGAAACGGTCGCCTTGAACAGCAAGGCGTCATTTTCGAACAGGCACAAGCTCTGGCTAGCCAGATCGATCAGGATGCGAACCTGGTCCCCCCTTCCGGCTATTCCCATCGAAACAGCCAGGCGGCGATGGCGATAAAAACCAGGGCCAGGGCCGCAAGCAGCAGGACCTGGGGCAGGACATCCACCACTTGGGCGCCGTCGATCATGACCTGGCGTGCGGCGTCGACCAGATGGGTCAGAGGTGAAAGCTGGGACAGAAACCGGGCGATGGCGCTGGTGCCTTCCATGGAGTACCAAACGCCGGACAGTAATAGCAGGGGCCAGGAGATGAGGTTGAGTACACCATTCGCCAGTTCCTCCGTGCGCCAGCGGGAGGCGACGATCAGCCCCAGACTGATGAGGCACAGGGCGCCGGTGGCATAGACAAGCACCAGGGCGGCATAGGAGCCCCGCATGGTGAAATCAAGAAGCAAATCGACCCCAACAAAGATGAAGAGGCTCGCGGACATCACCACCAGCAGGCGGGACAGAACCTGGGCGGTAAGAAACTCAAAGGGCGTCAAGGGGGTTGCCTTGAGCCGGCGCAGGACACCATTCTTGCGGTACCGCACTATGACCCAACCCACCCCCCAGAGGCTGGAGAACATGATATTCATAGCCAGAATGCCGGGCAGTACCCAGTCCGCGTACCGCAGGGCGGCGCCACTGCGGGTCCGCCGCTCGGGTCCCGCCCCTGGTGACCCGGCCCCCCCCGTTCCGGCCTCGGCCCCGAGCAGGAGATGTTCCGCCAGATAACCCCGTGGGGATTCCGAGTTCACCCAATAGGTGAGGGGCTTGGTGCGCGGGTCCAGCAAGAGATCGAGTTGATGGCGATCCACCTGGGTGATAGCAGTCTCCGCATTCGTCACGGGAACGAACTTAATATGATCGAGGGCCAGGAACCCCGCCGTGGCGGGCGGCAGGGCCCCGTCCACCGCCACCACCCCGACCTTGAAGGGGTCCTCTGGTTCACCGCTGAAGATAAGGGCGAAGGCCAACACCATCAGGATGGGCATAAAGATATTCCAGCCCAGGCCCGCACGATCCCGGTAAAACTCCCGGTTACGGGCGACCAGGATGGCAAGAATTCGACGCCACATGTGGGTTACTCCCAGGTGCCCGAATGGAAGGGACCGCCAAGTGGGCCTCGCAGCCCTATGGGCCCATCAGGTCCGCAGTTCATGTCCCGTAAGCTTGATAAAGAGGTCCTCCAGATTAGGGGTCGTGACCCGCAGGAAGGCCAGATCCGCCCCGACCGCCTCCAGGTCCTTGAGGACCGCTGACACCGCCTCGGCAAACAACTCGATTTGGCCATTGCGGCTCATGGCACCCGCCGGCAAGGGTACCTGGGGAGGCCAACCAGCGGCGGGCAAGCGGATCAAGGTGGCGGGGAAGTGCTCACGCACCAGTTGGTGGGGATCACCTTGGGCGATGATCCGGCCCTGATCCACGATAGCGATTTCGTCACACAGATGTTCGGCCTCTTCCATGTAGTGGGTGGTGAGGAGAACCGTGGTCCCCCGGGCACGCACCATCTCGATCAGGCCCCAAAAGTTGCGCCGGGCCTGGGGGTCGAGGCCAGTGGTCGGTTCATCCAGAAAGACGAGTTCCGGGTCGTTCACCAGGGCGAGGGCGAGCAGCAGGCGTTGGCGCTGCCCCCCCGAGAGCCTGCGGGTGTCACGATCCAGGATGTCGTCCAGGTTACAGAGCCGAACCAACTCCTCCCTGGGGGCTGTGCGACGATAGAGGGACGCGAACATGTCGAGAGACTCGGCCACAGTCTGAAAGTCCTGGAGGGCGGTCACCTGGAACTGGATGCCGACCGCCTCGCGATAAGCGGCGTCCAGGGGTCGACCCCGGAAGCGAACCTCGCCAGAAGAGGGCGTCTGGATACCCTCCAGCATCTCCAGGGTCGTGGTTTTACCGGCTCCGTTGGGACCCAGAAGCCCGAAACAACGGCCAGGGGCTACGGCGAGGCTCACCCCATCCACGGCGCGGACGCCAGGGTAGGTCCGAACCAGGTCGTGGGCTTCGATCAGGCTGTCCAGGGGTAATGGCCTTGAAGTTGTAGTAGAGGGCGAGCGGACGGGGAAAGCTGGATTCCGGTAGTATTGTCCCAAGCCCGAGCCCGAACCGCCAGCGGCGATTTCCGGCCCTTGCCACCTCGATCTGAAACCCCCACCGGAGACTCCGCGTGACAATTCTTATCCTCGGCCTCTGCCTCTTCCTCGGCATCCACTCCCTGGGCTTCCTCGCTCCCGCCTGGCGCGAACGCCAAGTGGCGCGTCTGGGCTTGACCGCCTGGCAGGGCATCGCCGGCCTAATCGGCCTCACCGGCTTCATCTTAATCATCTGGGGTTATGGTCTTGCCCGGATCCAGCCCATCCCCCTTTATGCCCCGCCCATCTGGTCCCGCCATCTCAGTCTGTTGATCATGCTGCCGGTCTTTCCCCTGCTCCTGGCCACCTATTTGCCAGGCCGTATCCAGTCTGCTGTCGTCCATCCCATGTTGACTGCCGTGATCATCTGGGCCCTGGCTCACCTGACCGCTAATGGCAATCTGGCGGACCTGCTGCTCTTCGGAGGCTTTCTGGCTTGGTCCCTGACTGACCGCATCTCCCTTCTATTCCGTCAGGCTCCGTCGATCCAGGCCGCCCCTCCCCATAAGGCCAACGATCTGCTCGCCATCGGTATCGGGCTTGCCCTCTATGTCGTCTTCCTGCTTTGGGCCCACAAGTGGCTGTTTGGGGTTTCGCCCCTGGGTACCACCTAACCCCAGGGATCCCAGGATTCCTGAATGGCTGCCCTACCCACCAGAGGTGACTGGAGGTAGGGGAGTCACTGGAGGGCCCTAGCCGCTCTCGGCCCGCCATCCCACCCCTGCCCCAACCCGGATCGGCGCATCCGGCTAGCTCCCCACTGATCACCAAACCCTCCCTTCCGGACCTCTATGGCATCCTCAGGGGCGGCGCCTCCTTTCCCTATTGCTCAACACCGCCCCCGATGGGATACGCCTGGGCACCGAGGCCCGTCAGTTCCCTTACCCGCGCCAAATCGCGTCGCAGCGCCTCCGCTAGCGGCTCCGGAACCCGCCCGGCAAAGGAGGAGACCAGTTCCTGGTAGTACCAGAGCGAGCCCTCCTTGCCGCCCGTAAAGCGATCCCAGACGATCTCACCAATCTCCGTCAGATCCAGAAGAATAGCTTGTAAATTCATTAATTTGTCGCAGGCTGATACCAATAGGCCCGGACCGGCCGCAGCCCCTAGGTGGGCGAGATAGGCCTCCTTCCGCTGACGCCAGGGTGGCTTGCGGCCTGTGGCGTCTGGCAGGCCATCAGTACAAAACTCCACCAGGTCGAGCACCTCGGGCCCAAAGCCATCCTGAATGGGTTGCGCCCAAGCGGACCCGGCATCTTCCAGGACATCATGGAGCAAGGCCGCGAGGATCTGGGCCTCGTTACCGCCATAGCGTTGCACCAGGGCGGCCACGGCCACCGGGTGGGTGATGTAGGGCAAGGGCAGGCCCATCGCATTTTCCGTGCCCTTGCGGATTTGCCCTTGGTGGGCGGCAGCGGCCAGTGCCATGGCAGCGTTGAAGCGTTCCGATAGCCTGTCCAAGTTACGGCCCCCTACAGGTGATGGACCGGCATGCCGAGAAGACCGCCGAGAATGCTCATCACCAGCGATCCCACCAGGGTCAGAATGATGACCGCCGGGATGGCGGCTATCGCCGCCTTCACCATAAACACGACGATAGACCAAAAGGGCATCTTGATATCCACGACAATGACTTCGCCCAAATTTGGGTTTTCCATTGTGGCTCTCCCGTGATCGCAAGGTTGAAAAGCCGATTATTGCACGTCCTGCCTGGGGGAAGGGGGCCGACACCCTGCGCTCGGGTGGCCACCAGGGTCCAGATAAATTCGAGAGAAATGCCAACCGGCCGATACGGCTTTACCAGGGTGACCGAACCTGCTCGATCGACTCACCCGCCATCCTTCACAGGGTGCCTAACTTATAGGTTTAGCCTCCTGGATGCACTTTTCTCGAGTCGGTTTCTCTCCCAAAGTTGCGGCATGATTCCTGCTTATGTCCATGTCGCCATGAAACCCGCAACCGACCTCCTAAGGGCAATGATCGTCGATACCGATGCCAAACGGCGGTCGTTACTGGCGCATGCGCTGGCTGAGGTCGGCTGTAACATCGTGGCGTCCGCGTCAATGAACGACAACTTGTTGCCCTTAATCGAGCAACATGACCCGGACATCATCATCATGGACATGGATATGCCAAGCCGCGACACCCTGGAAAACCTCGCCCGCGTCCAAAATCAAGTCCCGCGGCCCATCGTGATGTTCGCCCAGGACGACGATTCCGCGACCATCCGCCGAGCGGTGCAAGCCGGTGTCAGCGCCTATGTCGTTGATGGCCTGCAGACACGCCGTGTACGTCCCATCATCGAAGCCGCTATTGCACGCTTCGAGCAATACCGTGGTCTTGAGGCCGAGCTGGCCCGGACCCGTGAACAACTTGCCGAACGCAAGACTATCGAGAAGGCCAAGGGCCTGATCATGCGCCAGCGTGGTGTTTCCGAGAACGAGGCCTACCAGGCCCTGCGTAAGACGGCCATGCGCACCAATAGCCGCATAGCTGACGTGGCCGAACGCCTGATCATCAGTGCCGAGTTGCTGTTCTGACCCCACTGCCCTCGCACCAACTCAAGGCGACTCCCTTCCGAAATCCCGCTATTGGCACCTAAATGGTGCCGCGGTCTTGCCCCCCGATCCCTCGTTAGCCGCGCATTCCAGTCTGGCACCCCCTATTCTTCCCGGGTGGTTGAGAAATTCAGCCTATTAGCAAAGTCCTCTACAGCCGCTCCAACAACTGGCATGCCATTTGCCTTATAACTTCCAAAGAGCCACCGAATGCAAGCCCAATGGCGGGCCTTGTTCCCGGCACCCCACAAGCAAACGCAGCCACTGTAGGCTGCGAAATGGACAACGGCGTCCGGAACCGCTCCTTCTTCCCGAAGGGCCGTTTCGCGACGCCGTTTTGTTTTGTGAATTTCATCCCTTTTTAGACGAGGTGTACAGCCATGACCAATCGATCCAGCCCCTCAACCCGCAGCCGTTTCATCAAGGGAGCCGTCGCCATGGCCATCTTGATCACCCTTGGGATGGAGTCCATGACCGGTTTGGCCGCCATAGGGGCGCCGGAGAAGGAGGACCTCAAGTTCGGATTTATCAAGCTCACGGATATGGCGCCCCTCGCCATCGCCTACGAAAAGCATTTCTTCGAGGACGAAGGCCTCTATGTGACCCTCGAGGCCCAAGCGAACTGGAAGGTGCTTCTCGATGGCGTCATAGACGGCCAACTCGACGGTGCCCACATGCTGGCAGGTCAGCCTTTGGCCGCAACCATAGGTTTTGGTACCAAGGCGCACATCGTCACACCCCTCTCCATGGACCTCAACGGCAACGGCATTACCCTTGCGAACGAAGTCTGGCAGGCGATGAAGGATTATGTGCCTAAGCAGGCCGATGGCAAGCCTCAGCACCCTATTAAGGCGGATTATCTGAAGCCCGTAGTGGACAAGTACAAGGCAGAGGGTAAGCCCTTCAAGATGGGCATGGTGTTCCCAGTCTCGACGCACAACTACGAGTTGCGTTACTGGTTAGCCGCAGGCGGTATCAATCCTGGTTTCTACGCCCCCTCAAAGGGAGACATCACCGGCACCCTCAAGGCCGACGCCCTGCTCAGCGTGACCCCACCGCCACAGATGCCCGCGACCCTGGAGGCTGGAACCATCTATGGATACTGCGTGGGCGAGCCTTGGAACCAGCAGGCCGTCATTAAGGGCATCGGAGTACCTGTCATCACCGATTACGAGATCTGGAAGAACAACCCAGAGAAGGTCTTCGGGATGACGAAAGAGTTCACCGAGAAATATCCGAATACCACTGTCCGCGTCGTCAAGGCCATGATCCGAGCCGCCAAGTGGCTGGACGACAACAACAACGCCAATCGCCCGGAGGCAGTAAAGATCCTCTCCCAGCCCGCTTACGTGGGTGCGGACGCGGAGGTCATCGCCAACTCCATGACCGGTACCTTCGAGTACGAAAAGGGCGACAAGCGTGAGGTGCCCGACTTCAACGTCTTCTTCCGTCACAACGCGACCTACCCCTATTACTCGGACGCCGTCTGGTATCTGACCCAAATGCGCCGCTGGGGCCAAATCGCTGAACAGAAACCCGATGCCTGGTACATGGAAACGGCGAAGAGCGTCTATCGTCCCGACATCTACCGCAAGGCTGCCGAGGAACTGATCGCAGAAGGCAAGATGAAAACCGAGGACTTCCCGGACTTCGCCAAGGAAACCGGCTACCGCACGCCCCAGACCGAGTTCATCGATGGCGTCATCTTCGATGGCGCCAAGCCCAACGAGTATCTGGAGAAATTCAAGATCGGCCTCAAAGGCGACGACCGGGTCTAGCCATTGCGCGGGGCGGTCCTCGGGACCCCCCGCCAGGGAGAAATCGACATGGGCATCGACATCAGTACCAACAAGACCTTTATACAGCCGTGGATCGGAACACCATCCGGGAAGCGGACCACCGCAATGCTGACCTGGGAGCGCCTGGGCAAGCCACTGGCCAAATTGGCCTGGGACATGATGGTGCCATTGGCTGCCATCGCCTTCTTCCTCCTGCTTTGGGGTTTCGGTGCCAGCCGGGTGGAAACCTCCCTTGGACAACTGCCTGGCCCCATTGAGGTCTGGCACCAGACGACCGTCCTCTACCAGGAACACACCGCCGAGCGCGCTAAGGAAAGGGAGTTTTACCAGCGTCAGGAAGAACGCAACGCAGCCAAGTTGGAGGAGAATCCCAAGGCTGAGGTCAAGATCCGTCACTACACCGGCAAGCCGACCTTTATAGATCAAATCCTGACCAGCCTGCTGACGGTGGCGACCGGGTTCCTATTGGCCTCGCTGATCGCGATTCCCATCGGCGTCGTCTGCGGCATGAACCAGACGCTTTACCGCGCCTTCAATCCCGTGATCCAGGTCTTCAAACCCGTGTCGCCACTGGCGTGGCTGCCGCTCGTCACCATGGTGGTGTCGGCACTTTATGTTACCGACGACCCGATATTCCAGAAATCATTCCTCAACTCGGCCATCACCGTAACCCTGTGCTGTCTCTGGCCCACCGTCATCAACACCACGGTAGGCGTAGCTGGTGTCAGCAAGGATTTGATCAACGTCAGCCGGGTACTGCGCCTGAACTGGCTGACTCGCACCACCAAAATCGTACTGCCCTCAGCCATCCCCATGATTTTCACCGGGCTGCGCCTGAGCCTGGGCATCGGCTGGATGGTGCTCATCGCCGCCGAAATGTTGGCCCAGAATCCGGGGCTCGGCAAGTTCGTCTGGGATGAATTCCAAAACGGCAGTTCGGAATCGCTATCGCGCATCATGGTGGCGGTACTGGTGATCGGGATACTCGGCTATCTGCTCGACCGCGGCATGCTCGCACTACAGCGCGCGGTGAGTTGGGACAAGAAAGCGGTGCTGCGTTAGGAGGAATCGGCACATGACTAGTTATCTGAACATCGATCACGTCAGCATCACCTTCCCGACCGACAAGGGGCCGTTGAATGTTCTCGACAACGTGAAACTTGCCGTGGCCGAAGGAGAGTTCATCTCGCTCATCGGTCACTCGGGCTGCGGCAAATCCACCGTATTGAATATCGTGGCTGGGCTGCTCAAGGCCACGGCAGGGGGCATCATTCTTGAAGGCCGTGAGGTGGATGAGCCCGGGCCGGACCGTGCCGTAGTATTCCAGAACCATTCCCTGCTGCCCTGGCTGTCAGTTTACGACAACGTCCGCCTCGCCGTAGACCAGGTGTTCAACAAGAAGAAGTCCCGCAGGGAGCGTGACGAGTGGACACGCCATAACCTCGAACTGGTGCACATGTCGCATGCCCTGGACCGCAAGCCCGACGAAATCTCTGGCGGTATGAAGCAACGGGTCGGCATTGCCCGGGCACTTGCCATGGAACCTAAGGTCCTGCTGATGGACGAGCCCTTTGGAGCCCTCGACTCGCTAACCCGCACCCATATGCAGGACTCCCTGATGGAGATCCAGGCGCGGCTGAACAATACCGTCATCATGATCACCCACGACGTGGATGAGGCCGTACTTCTCTCAGACCGGATCGTGATGATGAGCAACGGACCCTCGGCCACTATCGGCCAGATCCTGGAAATCGACCTGCCACGTCCCCGCAACCGTATCGCCCTGGCCGACGATCCAAGCTACAACCATTACCGAGCCGAGGTGCTGCGTTTCCTCCACGAACGACACCAGAATCCGGACAAAAGGATCGAGGCCCAACCCACACCAAGCGCCAAGGCACATCCTAACAATATCGTGCCATTCCCCACCCTCAAGGCGACTTCAGCCAATGGCACCGGCTTTGTGGAAAAACGCAAGCTGGCGCTCGGTTTCATGCCTCTCACCGATTGCGCCCCCCTGGTCGTCGCGCTTGAGCACGGCTTCTTCTCCAAACAAGGCCTGGACGTAACCCTATCGCGCGAATCCTCCTGGGCCAACATCCGGGACAAGGTGGCGACCGGGATGCTGGACGGCGCCCAGATGCTGGCCGCGATGCCCCTTGCCAGCACCTTGAACGCCAGCCGCGGCCAGCCCATGGTCACCTCGCTGAGCCTGGACCTCAACGGTAACGCCATCACCGTGTCGAAAGAGATCTACGGCCGCATGTTGACGGCCACGAGCTTGGACATCGAGACCCCCCTCGGCGCCGCCCTCGCCCTCAAACAGGTGATCGACGCCAACCAGGCGGCCGGCCGGCCGCAGCTGTCCTTCGCGACCGTCTTTCCCGAGTCCTCGCACAATCTTCTGATGCGCTACTGGATGGCCAGCGCCGGCATCGATCCCGACCGGGACGTGCGGCTCATCGTGGTCCCCCCACCCCAGATGGGCAACTATCTGCGGGCCGGGGTCATCGCCGGCTATTGCGTCGGCGAGCCGTGGAATACCTATGCAGTCACGGAGGGTCTCGGGAGGACGCTGTTGACCAGCCGCGACATCTGGAACAACCACCCCGAAAAGGTGCTGGGTGTGACCCGCATCTGGGCGCAGACCAATCCCAACACCCACCAGGCGCTGGTCACCGGCCTCATCGATGCCTGCATCTGGCTCGATGATATCAACAACCGCCGCGAGGCCTGCCAGCTGTTGAGCGCTGGCCGCTATGTGAATGCACCGGCGGACGTGTTGGAAAAATCACTCACCGGGACCCTTCAGCTTTCGTCAGACCAGCCGCCTCGCGCAGCCCCAGACTTCAATATCTTCCATCGCTATGCCGCCAATTTCCCGTGGCGCTCCCATGCGCTTTGGTTTCTCTCCCAGATGTTGCGTTGGGGTCTGATCGACCGCGCCATCAAGCCGGAAACGCTGGCAGCCGCCGTCTATCGGCCAGAGGTCTATCGTGCCGCAGCCGCCAGGCTCGGCATTCAGTGCCCACAGATCGACTACAAATCGGAAGGCCTTCATGCCGGGGAATGGACGCTGGCGAACGGTGAGAACCACCTCCTCATGGGTGCCGATCTCTTCATGGATGGCCGAGCGTTCGACCCTGAGGACCTGATCGGGTATCTGGCCGGCTTCAGCCAGAGCCACATGACCGTGACTCTCGACGCACTGGCCACTGCCATCGACGGCAACCGGGGCGGATTCTTGAACACCGCAGGCTAATTCATCCGCGAGGCGCATGGCCCCCATGGGCCCTGGCCTCGGGACGTTCAGGAGACAGGTAACAGATGAAACAGAAACTGGTAGTCGTTGGCAATGGAATGGCAGGCATACGTACCCTGGAGGAATTGTTGAAGCTGGCACCCGAGATGTACGACATCACCGTCATCGGGGCCGAGCCTCACCCAAATTACAACCGCATCCTGTTGTCGCCCGTATTGGCCGGCGAAAAGGGCCTGGACGATATCATCCTTAACAGCCGCGCCTGGTATGCAGAGCACGGGATCGTACTGAAGACTGGCGATCCGGTCACCAGCATCGACCGCGTCAATCGGAGGGTCCAGACCGAATCAGGAGATAGCATCGGTTACGATCGGCTGCTCATCGCAACGGGTTCATCCCCCTTCATCATTCCCATACCGGGCTCCCAGCTCGAAGGCGTCATCGGCTTCCGCGACATCAAGGACGTGGACACCATGTTGGAGACCGCCGGGCGCTACGAACATGCCGTGGTCATCGGGGGTGGACTGCTGGGTCTAGAGGCGGCCAACGGCCTGGTCAAGCAGGGGATGAAGGTGAAGGTGGTTCATCTGCTCGATACCTTGATGGAACGCCAACTCGACAAGCCGGCAGCAGACCTGCTCAAGGTGGCGCTCGAGAAACGCGGCCTGCAGTTCCTCATGGAGGCCCAGACCGCCGCCATTCTGGGTGAGACCCGGGTCACCGGAGTCCGCTTCACGGACGGCAGCGAGATCCCTGCCGACCTGGTGGTGATGGCAGTGGGCATCCGTCCGAACATGGCACTGGCGCAGCAGGCTGACATCTATTGCGAGCGCGGCATCGTCGTCAGCGACACCCTGCAGACCTTCGATCCGAGCATATACGCCGTGGGCGAGTGCGTTCAGCACCGAGGCCAATGCTACGGGCTGGTGGCTCCCCTATTCGAACAGGCCAAGGTGTGCGCCAACCATCTGGCCAATCTTGGCTACGCCCGTTACGAGGGTTCGGTGACATCGACCAAGCTCAAGGTCACGGGTATTGACCTCTTCTCCGCCGGTGATTTCCTCGGCGGCGAGGGCACCGAGGAGATCGTGCTGCGGGATCCCGCCGCCGGCGTCTACAAAAAGCTGGTGGTGAGGGATGACCGTATCGCCGGCGCAGTCCTCTACGGCGATACGGTGGACGGTGCCTGGTACTTCCAGCTCATGCGCGAAGGCACGGGCATCGCCGACATCCGCGATCACCTGATGTTCGGGCAGCACCACCTCGGAGATTCTGGCCATGGCGGGCAAAATCAGGCGGCACTCATGGCCGACGATGCCCAGGTATGCGACTGTAACGGCGTCTGCAAGGGCGATATCGTCAAGGCCATCTCCGCCAAGGGATTGTTCACGCTTGATGACGTCAAGGCCCACACCAAGGCGGCAGCCTCCTGCGGCTCCTGTACCGGACTGGTGGAGCAGATCCTAGCCAATACCCTGGGCGGCGACTATTCGGCACCCGAGCTCAAACCCCTGTGCCCCTGCACTGACCTGACCCATGACCAGCTGCGCGCCGCCATTCGTGACCAGCGGCTGACCTCGATCCGCAAGGTCTTCTCAACCCTGGACTGGCGGCGTCCAGACGGCTGCCATGTATGCCGACCGGCAATCAACTATTACCTGATCTCCACCTGGCCCAAGGAGGCAATGGACGATCCCCAGTCCCGCTTCGTCAACGAACGCGTGCACGGTAACATTCAGAAAGATGGCACCTTTTCGGTGATTCCTCGCATCTGGGGTGGCAAGACCACGCCCAACGAACTGCGCGCCATCGCCGACGCGGCCGAGCGATTCCAGGTCGGCGAGGTGAACATCACCGGCGGACAGCGCATCAATATGCTGGGGGTAAAGAAGGAACATCTGCCTGCCATGTGGGAGTTCCTGAGTGCCCGTGGCCTTGTCTCCGGCCATGCCTATGGCAAGGCCCTGCGCACGGTGAAGACTTGCGTCGGCTCCACCTGGTGCCGTTTCGGCACTCAGGACTCGACGCAGATGGGCATCGAGCTAGAGCAGATGACCTGGGCCTCCTGGATGCCACATAAGTTCAAGATGGCGGTCTCAGGCTGCCCCCGGAACTGCGCCGAGGCCACCATCAAGGACTTCGGAGTGGTCGCCATCGAATCGGGGTGGGAACTGCATATCGGCGGTAACGGCGGCGTCAAGGTGCGTGCTACCGACATGCTCTGCCGCGTAAAAACGGCCGAGGAGGTCAAGGAATACTGCGGTGCCTTCATCCAGCTTTATCGCGAGGAGGCCCGCTACCTGGAACGTACCGCCCCCTGGGTCGAGCGCGTCGGGCTCAGCTACATCAAGGAGCGAGTCCTCGACGACGCAGGCAACCGCAAGGCGCTGCACGCGCGTTTCCTCGAATCCCAGGCGATCGCTCAAAAGGACCCCTGGAGCGAGCGGGCCCAAGGCGCCGCGGCCCACGAATTTAAGCCGTTGAAGGTCATCCCCACACCGGCAGGACTCGAGCAGGCGCACTGATCCACCTTATTGAAAAGCTTATAGGAAATACCGATGCAAACACCTGAACTCATCTCAGACTGGGTCGACGTCGGCAAGATCGAGGATATCCCTCCCCTCGGCTCACGCGTGGTGAGGGCCCCGGGCGGTGATATCGCCGTTTTCCGCAACGCCGATGACGAGATCTTTGCACTGTTCAATCGGTGTCCACACAAAGGGGGCCCCTTGTCCGAAGGTATCGTCTATGGACGGACGGTCGCCTGCCCGCTGCACAACTGGTGTATGGAACTGAACACTGGACAAGTGGTAGCGCCCGACACGGGGTGCGTGCCGAGTTATCCGGTCCAGATCCTTGAGGGCCGGGTGCTGCTGAAGCTGACCCCGGTAGACACCGGCGCCTAATTCCGATGAAGGCTCCTTAAGTACAGGCCCGCGACCAGCAATGACGACAGACCCCAACAGCATCAAGACCACCTGCCCCTATTGTGGCGTAGGGTGCGGCATCGAGGTCACCCTTGGCGACGGGCCCCCGCAGGTACTTGGCGACCCGGAGCATCCCGCCAATGGTGGACGGCTCTGTTCTAAAGGTGCCGCCCTCGCCGAGACCCTCGGCGAGGAGGGTCGGCTACTGTTTCCCCAGATCGAGGGCCGGCGGGTGTCCTGGGACCAGGCCCTGAACCATGTAGCCGAACGGCTTGGGACCCTCATCGCCACCCATGGTCCGGACGCAATCGCCTTCTACGTATCGGGCCAACTGCTGACCGAAGACTATTACGTAGCCAACAAGCTGATGAAGGGATTCATCGGCAGCGCCAACATCGACACCAACTCCCGGCTTTGCATGTCCTCTTCGGTAGCAGGTCACAAGCGTGCCTTCGGTGCCGACATCGTGCCATGCAACTACGAGGACCTGGAGTTGGCGGACCTGGTGGTACTCACCGGTTCCAACGCCGCTTGGTGCCACCCGGTGCTCTTCCAGCGCCTGCGGGCGGCGCGGGAGGCGCGGCCCTGGATGCGGATCGTGGTCATTGACCCCCGCCGCACCGCCACCTGCGATATCGCCGATCTCCATCTACCGCTCGCCCCTGGCACGGACCCCATGTTGTTCGGCTCCCTGCTCGACTACTTGGACCGCACCGACGCGGTGGACTGGCAATACATCGTGAACCATACCAACGGCTACGCCGAGGCAGTAACCGCGGCGCGTCAGGAGGGGGATCCGAGCCGCGCGGCGGCAGCGGCATGTGGTCTCGCCGTCGAAGACGTGCTGGAGTTCTTCGAGTGGTTCCGCATCATCGAGAAGACGGTCACCGTTTATTCTCAAGGTGTGAATCAATGGTCCTTCGGTACCGATAAGGTCAACGCCATCATTAATTGCCATTTGGCAACCGGACGCATCGGGCGGCCCGGGATGGGACCCTTCTCCTTCACTGGTCAGCCCAACGCCATGGGAGGGCGCGAGGTCGGCGGTCTCGCCAACCAGCTCGCCGCCCATATGGATTTCGAGCCCGCCAACGTGGACCGCGTCCGGCGTTTCTGGAACGCGCCCCGGATCGCCACCCAGCCTGGCCTCAAGGCCGTCGAACTCTTCAAGGCTATCGAGGCCGGCCGCGTCAAGGCGGTATGGATCATGGCTACCAACCCGGCGGTCAGCCTGCCCGACGCGGACCGTTTTCGCGCCGCACTGCAAGGCTGCGAGTTGGTAGTGGTCTCGGACTGTGTCAAGACCACCGACACCACCCTGTGCGCCCAGGTACTGCTTCCTGCAGCCTCCTGGGGCGAGAAAGAGGGTACCGTGACCAATAGCGAGCGGTGTATCTCCCGTCAACGGGCATTCGCCCCCGCACCGGGAGAGGCGAAGCCGGATTGGTGGATCATCACCCGAATGGCACAGCGATTGGGATTCGCCGCCGCCTTCCCCTATGCCTCCCCCGCCGATATCTTTCGGGAGCACGCGGCCCTGTCCGGGTTCGAAAACGGAGGGAAACGGGATTTCGACATCGGCGCACTCGCCCACATCGACGATAGAAGCTACGACTCCCTGTCCCCATTGCAATGGCCAGTAGAGACCCATGCGATCCAGGGTACGCCACGGATGTGCGTTGACGGCCGGTTCTACACCGCCGATCAGCGCGCACGTTTCATTCCGGTAGACAGGCGTGCCCCTGCCCACCCCACGGACGATAGCTTTCCCCTCGCCCTCAATACCGGCCGCATCCGGGATCAGTGGCACACCATGACCCGTACCGCCCGGGCACCCCGCTTGATGGCCCATATCCCTGAACCCTTCGTCGCAATGCATCCCCAGGACGCGGCCGCGCAGGGTCTCGCCGAAGGAGGCCTGGCGCAAGTGATCAGCCGTCAGGGTAGGATGCAAGGGCGCGTTTGCGTAACCGATACCCAGAGGCCTGGCACCGTCTTCGTGCCCATGCATTGGAGCGACCAGTTTGCATTGAAGGGCCGTGCTGACAGCGTCACGAATCCGGCCCTGGACCCTATCTCAGGTCAACCCGAGTTCAAGCACACCCCCGTGCGAGTGATTCCACTCGCCCATTCCTGGCAAGGGTTCCTCTTCACACGCCATGCCATCGCCTTCGGTGAAGACCTGGTGTACCGCGTCCTTACGCCGCACGCAGGGGCACACCGTTACGAACTGGCTGGCCTGCGCTGCCCAGACAATTGGGCGATCTGGTCACGCGAACTACTGGGCCCGGCCGGAGAATGGCTGGAGCTACAGGACCAGGGACGAGGTTCCTATCGCGGCGCGGTGATTCGCGAGGGCCGGCTTAGCGCCTGTTTCTTCGTCACCGAATCTGGATGGCTGCCCGAAAGAACCTGGCTCGGCAAGCTATTCTCCGCAACCGCGCTGGATGCGGCCGATCGATCCAGTCTGCTTGCGGGGCGGCCGGCCGCCGGACGGCCAGATCAAGGCAAGACCGTGTGCGCCTGTTTCAATGTGGGGATGACCACCCTCCTCGCAGGTATCGAATCTGGCCAACTCGTCAGCGTCGCGACCATCGGCGCTGCGCTCAAGGCAGGAACTAACTGCGGCTCCTGTATCCCAGAGCTGCGGGAAATCCTCCGCACCCACGGCAAACTCGTCGCCTGAAGGTATGAGAGATGAAGCAAGACCGTGATGACGCGATCGCATCGATCCTTGAAACCCGTGTCCCAGGCAATCGCTCAGCCAGCCACCACCCGACGCTGCAGATGACTACCCACGAGGCTCGAAAACCCTATGCCTGACCACACCCCCACAGACCTCCAGCGTGAGGATTTTGAAAAGGCCTTGGCCGAGATCGGAACCTACCTCGATATCAGCGTGGCAGATCTGATGGAAATCGCGAGCAGAGCTAGGCGACACGCCTGCCAGCGGGCAGAGGGTCAAAGGCCAATGGAATCATTTAGGAGCCAGCCGTCCTAACCCCTCGAAATGGAAACCCCACTGGTCATGGCGGCACGGATTCTTCTGGAACCGTGCCTCGACGTTCTGATCAGTCACGGCGAGCCATTGCAGACCTCGGGACCGACCCGGCGTGCCCTGCCAATACCCTATGGCGGGCCCTGGGGATCCTGGTCGAAACTGGCGATACCGCCCTAGCCAGGCTCAGGTGAAATTGGGTCTGCGGTATCGAAGAGTGAGAGAAGCGCTAAATCCGTGGCACGTCACCGGAGGGTTTCGCCGGTTGCGGAACCCCGCAAACCAAGCACCGGCCAGACCATGACGGTTAGCCTTGGTTCCTTATCTGGCGCTCAATGCAGCCATGCCACCCTACAGGGGCGGAAAAGTCAGCTGGGCTTGAGCCCAGCGTTCAATATAGCCAGCGACGAGATCAGGCCGCTATCTTGGCGCACTCCTTGGCGCAAGCTTCGCAAGCGTCCATGCAGTCCTTGCACTCCTGGTGCTTATCAGCATGAACCTTGCATGCATCCTGACATGCCTTACAGCTGTCTTGGGCGATCTTGGCCATGGCGGGAAGGTAGGGCGATTGTTGCGCGGCCAGGTCGTGGACCGCCTGGCAAATGGACAGCATTTGATTGACGTTGGTGGCGCACTCCGCCATGGACTTGTCGCCCTCGCCAAGGAGGGTAATGCAATGGGCAAGACAGACCTCACCGGCATTCATACAATTGCCGGCCGAGTCGATTAGCGCCTGATGCCTGTTTACGCCATGGTGATGCATGTGTTCGTGATCCGCCGAGGTCTCTGCCACGGCGCTACCCGCCATCGCGGCGGCTGCTAGCATCGTCAGACTTCCTAGAGCCGTTCTTCTATCCACCTGGAGTTCCTCCGTATTCTGCCCCGCTTGCCGAGGTAACGGTGATTCGCCACAACCCCGGGGCATTGGGGTCGGCGGCGCGCAACCAATGTTAGGGTGATGTGGCCAGACCGTGCAAGCCTGCCTGCGACCAAGGAAATCCATCAAATCGGAGGTTCTAGCAGACCTGCATCCCGGCTAAGGCAAGGGGAACCGGATTGACGGAGTCAAATGCGACAGAGTTGCCGACCAAGCGGCCGAGGTGGCCCAGTATGTCAGTGACCAACCCAAATTCTGATAGGTCTTGGTGGTGGCGTTCCCAAGAATTTGATGAGGCCGTGCGTGATGTGGTAGGCGGCCCAGAATCTATTGAACGGATGCATCCCGTCGACGGGTGGTCACTGGTAGCCAAGTAGCGGCCAGTGAGCCCCTGACCGTCCACAGAACGCCTTGGCGGTCTTGCAGGGCGAAATCGCGAGGCGACGCTCGAGGAAGCCCTGGACATAGGCAGTGGATTTCTGGGGGAGGACCGCGACGGAGACCCAGCGGGTGGCTTGATCGAGAGCAACGAAAAGACTGCGACGAATCGCCTCGTCGGGCGGCCGCGGTAGGAACCTCACATCAACAGGGACGAAACTCGGGCCAGTTGTTACTGCACTTCTGAGGAGCGGTCCTGGCGGCCTCCTCGCCCGGCTGCAGGCCCCGCAAGTCGGAGACACCTAAGCTCTACCAACCTCCCTCCCACAAGGCCCGCCCTAAACCAGGGGGCCTTCGTTCAGTAACTCCTCCTTCGGTTCCTGGGGACCGCTATGTAACCAGAAGCGGGACTGCCTGCAACCGATTCCAGGCCAGTCCTGGCGCGGGCGCGATAAACCCACCGGTAGAGGCAAGCTCTGAAATACCGCGGCAGCGACCCGGGTTGCAAGGCGAGCCCCTTTCAAGCCATGATGGGGATCCTGTTTTATCACCCCAACCTTGGAATCTCCGCCATCATGTCGAACGAAACCAACGTAACCTGGCATGAACATCAGGTTACGCGCGAGCGCCGCGAGGCCCTGCACGGTCACCGCGGCTGTGTGATCTGGTTCACGGGCCTGAGCGGCTCGGGCAAGAGCACCATCGCCAATACCCTGGATCATCGCCTCCACGGCTTAGGGATGCACAGCGCCGTCCTGGATGGTGACAATGTGCGCCACGGTCTCAACGCCGGACCGGCCATGCTGCGCGATACCCATGGTCAGGATTTTGCCAACCGCTTCGGTCTCGGTTTTTCAGCCATCGACCGTGAGGAAAACATTCGCCGTATCGGCGCCGTGGCACAGCTTTTCTGCGAGGCGGGCCTCATCGCCCTGACTGCCTTCATCAGTCCCTACCGCATCGATCGCGACCGTATTCGCAGCACCTTACGCCCAGGTGAATTCATCGAGATCTTTGTTGACACCCCCATCGAGATCTGCGAACGCCGAGACCCCAAGGGTCTTTATAAGAAGGCCAGGGCTGGCGAACTCAAGGGCTTCACCGGCATCGATGATCCCTACGAGGCACCTCATGCCCCGGAGCTGGTGCTGGCCGGCGGCGAACAGACCCCGGACCAACTCGCCGAGACCGTCATCGATCACCTCATCCTGAAGGAAATCATTCCGCCGCGGAGAGGCTGAAGGTCTTGGCGGTGGCCTGAGGGGAGGGGCAGTATCGGGACGCTAACGCCCTGCCCCTAGCCCCGTCCTACAGGGATGCGTTCACGCCTATGGTCATGGCTAAGCTTCGCCCACTAGGTTCAGGGGGGCATCAAGGGCGAGGTAGAGTCACCGCGCGGGGCATTCTGAATCGGCTCTCCAAGCGCCGGATAGGGCTGGACCCCTTTCGGGGCTGGGTGGAGTTAGGGCTATAGCGCCAAACCCTGAGACAAGTCGCGGCGGGGGCCGCCGGACCAGGACCCGCCTTGAAACACTGGAACCCAAATGGTGGCGTGCCACCGATTGGTTGGAGGCAAACCTCGCCGCAGAAGCGCCATAACGCTGCTGGGTCTGGGTCAAGTCACGCCCACCTCTCTCGCCAAACCCCATCTCCCGCGCACGATAAACCCATGAGACAGCCATCCCCTTCAAACAGCAGCACCCCAGGTCATGACCCTGGATGCGGTCTTGAGTCACCCGCTTTAGGTGAACAGGCTGGATTCGGGAGCCGAAATCCCTCATGAGCCAGGTCGCCCGTGCCCTCCTGCTTAAACTCCTGGCGCAGGTAGACCGGGGCGGCCGGGACTCAGTCCCAATCGGCGACCGCTCCGCCCATGCCTACTTTGAAATATCCGATGAGGGGGAACGCGACGCCCTCCATGCCTATCTGACCAATGCCGAGGCCGCAGGTTGTGTTAGGTTGGAATGGGGTCGACGCACGGCCCCCCCGGACCTGCGACGCATCCGCATCCAGGACCCGGACCTCCTTGCGGCCTGGTTGGGCGTTTCCCGGACCTCCGTCCAGGCGCGTACCATCAGCCAGGCCTTGGCCATACCCATGGCCGATGCCCCTGGCTGGCTCAGAGACGCCTTCGCCGAGTCCCTGGCCCAGTGGCGGCTGGGTCATAGCCCCTTTCGTATCCCGCCTGCCGAAGCCGCCACCGCCATCAACCTGTTTCGAATCGCCCGCGCCATCGTGGCAGGTGAGCAGGAGGAGCTCGATCTGCGCCGTTTCAGCATCCGGCTGCTGGGAGATCCCGGGGCCGTCGAACCCCTGCTAGGCCGGCTGGTCGGACTGCTGCGACGAAATCCTGACTGGGCCCATTGGCGAGAGGACACTGACCTCTGCCATGCCCTGGGACTCGAGAAATTTCCGCCTGCCCTCTACATCAAGGGTCCCCTGATCCTGACCTACAGTGGCACCGAGTGGGATCTGACTCCCCTGCGACCCTATGTCGCCCTGTCACCGGACGCCGTCGACCGTATCCGGGCCAGCGCCCCT
>CAZFZB010000001.1:84830-86441 GCA_964523415.1 uncultured Chromatiaceae bacterium
ACCCTATGTCGCCCTGTCACCGGACGCCGTCGACCGTATCCGGGCCAGCGCCCCTGCCCCTTACCTGCTGACCATCGAGAACTTGACCAGCTTCCAGCGCCAGGTGAGGGAGATCGAGGACGCGGGCATCGTGATCTACACCGCCGGCTACCCCGCCCCGGCCCTGGTTCGGGTGCTTGGTCAACTGGACCAGGATCTGCCGGTTCCTTGCCCCTTCTATCACTGGGGTGACCGGGACATCGAAGGCCTCCATATCTTGGGCAAGGTCGTGACGGCCTGCCCCCGACACTCCATCACGCCCCACCTCATGACCATCCCGCACCCCCTAGGCAGCCCGGGTATCAGCGGCTGGAGCCACGACGAGCGCCGGTCTTTAGAAGAAGTGATCGTCAAAGGCGGTATCGTGGGGGACATGGCCAGGGAATGGGTCCAGCGGAACCTGGCCAAACTGGATCAGGAGGTCCTGAACCCCTGCAGCCCCGCGGCAAGCGAGCAACCCCTTCCCGGACCCTTGTCTTGAACGAAGAGGCGAGATCAATACACCGGCGACCTATTGGTCGGCGCGCTTATCGATCCAGGCAATGACCTCGTCGATCTTGTCCTGCTTGGCAGGGTCGATACGCTTGGCCTCCTCCAGGGCGGAACGGGCTTGACCATAATGACCGCCATGCAGATAGGCCATGGCCATGCCGACGAAGGCGTCGGCATTATTGGCGTCCAGGCTAATAGCACGCTGAAAGCTCTGAATACTGGTCCTATAGTCCTGACTCATGAGTTGTGCTCCACCCAGGCGTTGAAAGGCCCTTGAGGAATTCGGCTCGGCGACCACCGCCTGTTGCAGGATGGCAAGCGCCTCAGGTAGTTTGCCTTCGGACAGAAGGGCCTCACCCTGTTGCAGCAGGCTGGGATCCTCGGCGGCGATCAGAGGGAGGGTGAGGCACAAGAACAGGGAGGCAACTAGTGAAGGGAAGTTCATGACCATAGCTTCTCCATAAATGAAAAATCCCGCGGGGGACCACACCGGGCCCCGCGCAGGATCTTTTTCGATTGCGATCTAGGACAGGCCTATTTCAGGGCCCCCTTGCCATAGCGGGCCTCGAAACCAGCCCGCACCTTCTCCAGCGACTCCTTGCTCATGCCGTTGAAGTACCAGTCATGGCCCTCGATGGGTTTGAAGTGCTTTTCCAACATCGCCTTGGCGGCCTTGTCGTTCTTGTCCTTTTTCTGGACCACTTCGAAGAGTTGGGGTATCCACTCAAAATAGGTGTGCTTGGCTACCTCGTAGATGCCGTGCCACCAGGTGTAGTCCGGCCCCATCATAGCGGCGCCATGGCGGGCGCGGCGTCCCTCGTGGTGCCAGATCTCCCACCAAGTCCACTCGATGGGCTCGTCGAAAGGCGCCGGGGTGATGTACCCCTTGTCCTTGAGCTCACCCATGACAGCAGCGATGGGTTTGGCGAATTTATCGTTGTAGAGATCGACCACGTCATCGAACTGCTTGTAGTGACCCTCGACGACACTGGTGGAGTGGCAGCCGAAGCAGATGCTTTCCATCTTGGCGCGACGATCCTGCCAGATGATGACCTCGACTACCTTGGAGCCCTTGGCCTC
>CAZFZB010000001.1:86541-88580 GCA_964523415.1 uncultured Chromatiaceae bacterium
TGACGACCGTGACAGGCGGTGCAGGAACCCTTGGAACCATCCGGGTTCATGCGGCCAATACCCGTGTTGGGCCAACTACCCGGCAGGGGGCGGCCCTTGTTCTTGCCTTCGGTGATAAATTCCAGCTTGGCGCCATGGCACTGCCGACAGCCAGCGTTGACCGCCGCGGGACCACCGACAACCTCTCCCATGAGGTTATCCAGGGAGGCAAGGATGTCGCCAGCCTTGGAGTGGTGGGAACCCTCCATTTGCTCATATTCGTCCGTGTGACATTTGGAACAGTCCTTGGGGGTCACCACGATGGAAATCAGGGCGCCTTCATGTTTGAAGGCATCCAGATCCCCCTCCTTGGCCGCATGGCAATCCAGGCAGTTAACGCCATTCTGGCCATGCTGGCTCTTGTTCCATTCCCAGTAGAGGCCTGGGTTCTCGGTCATATGGCAATCGACGCATTCCTGACCCGCAGGTGTACCCCAATCGACCCCAGCCTTGCCGGCTGGACGAGCTGCTTGGGCGGGCCCGTAGGCCAGCAATAGGGCCATGCCGGCCAGTGCACTGGACAGCCAAGCGACCTTGCGGCCTTGGCGGCTGATATTCATTTACGCTCTCCTTTCAAGTGGAACAGGCTCTCCCGGCTGATTCGAACCGGTTCGAGGCGATACTGTAACAATGGGAAAGCAGCACGGCAGTACCCTCTGTCCACATCCCAGTGCTACAGCTCCCTGTCCCCTGCGCCCCTGTCGCTTAGTCATTCTGCTGGCGCGCTTGGAGCTCCCCCGCAGGGAAATCTATCCGAGGCCTGAAAATTCACCTTGATCCAGATCAAGATTGTTCCGGATCAAGCCAGGTTCCAGGATGCCCCCCAGGGCCCCGCTAGCTTGGCGATCGGCGTGATAGGAGGAACGCACCATGGCACCGCTGGCGACATGGACAAAGCCCAGCGCCTCCCCCGCGCAGCGGAGGGACTCAAATTCGTCCGGGGTCCAGTAGCGGGACACCGGCAGATGAGCGCGGCTCGGGGGCAGATACTGACCCAGGGTAAGCATGTCACAACCCTGGGCTCGAAGGTCGGCCATCACTGCCAATACTTCTTCACCCTCCTCCCCCAGGCCTAGCATGAGACCGGACTTGGTGGGGATCTGGGGGTGGCACGCTTTGAAGGCACCGAGTAGGGCCAGAGAACCAGCGTAGTCGGCCCCTGGGCGAACCCGGGGGTAAAGCCGGGGTACCGTCTCCAGATTGTGATTGAAGAGGTCGGGCAGGCTATCGCCTGTGAATTGGTCAAGGGCCAGGGACTCCCTACCGCGAAAGTCCGGCACCAGAATTTCCAATTGTGTCCGGGGGGAGAGGCGGCGGATGGCGCGCAGACAGGCGGCGAAGTGGCCGGCGCCACCGTCCCGCAGGTCATCGCGATCGACGGAGGTGATGACGACATAATCCAGACCCAAGGCGGCGATGGATTGTGCCAGGTGCTCGGGCTCCTCCAAATCGGGGGCCAAGGGCCGACCATGGGCCACATCGCAGAAGGGACAGCGCCGGGTGCAAACGTCTCCCAGGATCATGAAGGTCGCGGTGCCGTGGTTGAAGCACTCCCCCAGGTTAGGGCACTGGGCCTCCTCGCAGACGGTCGTCAACTTGGCCTCGCGCAACAACCGCTTGATACGGGTCACCCCTGCCCCGACCGGGGCACGGGCGCGAATCCAGGAGGGCTTGCGTAGAGGTTCAGGGATCGGTTCCACCTTGACCGGGATACGTGCCACCTTGTCCAGACCCCTTTGATGGGTCCCAGGGGTGGCGCGGGAAGGCGCGGCGAGGTGCAGGGGTTCTGTCATAAGGTATCCTTGGGTACCGAGGGAAGGGGTGCCATGGGGTACGCGCTTAGACTCGTTTAGTTAAACCCGGGTCCTGACGCACCAGTACTAACAGCTCCTTAGGTCCATGCACACCATAGGCTAGGGTCTGTTCGATATCCGCCGACTTGGAGGGACCGGTAATCAGGAGGGCGTTAGTGGGCATGCCCTGCCCCACCCAGTCCTCTG
>CAZFZB010000001.1:88680-90017 GCA_964523415.1 uncultured Chromatiaceae bacterium
GCGGACAGGTGAATCGGCCAGTCCTCGCCCACCAGGACCACCTCGCCGCGCACCGCCTCCAGGGCCTCTCGAAAGCGGCTCAGTCGCACCTCCGCTGACCAGTCGAAACGGCGTACCGGGTTCTCGGGCAGGGGGCGGGGCCTGAACGAGTGTCGGGCGCTCAGGCGTGACAGGATGGCATCACGAGCCTTGCCCATACCTATCCCCGGCCAACCCGGGCCTGTGTGAATTCACTCACTCGGAAACCCCTCCCTTTGAGCTAATTCATGCAAACTCCGGGGGGCTAGAAGAGGTGCGGTTCTGGTCCGGGTCCAGGGACCCAGATGCCTGGGCAATAGCCAGCGCAACCGGGTACCCAGGCCCAGCAGAAGGCGATAGATAGCTGGGTTGGCATTGATCCGGCACCACAGGGTCCAAATCAACCGGTGCATCAACTTGAGCCGACTGCCCCGCCCCAACACTTGCGAGGCATGGCTACCTCTCACCCCCTCAGCACGCAGCCGCCGCAGCAAGGCTGGCAAGGGGATACGCACCGGACAGACCTCGCCGCAAGCCCCACAGAGGCTGGAGGCATCCGGTAACTCCCCCAGATGATCGAGGCCCTGCAGTTGTGGTTCAAGGACACTGCCAATGGGACCTGGATAGACGGTGCCATAGGCATGGCCGCCCAGGCGCGAATAAACCGGACAGTGATTCATGCAGGCGCCGCAGCGGATGCACCTCAGGGTGGCACTCAATTGCGGGTCACGATGAATACGGGAGCGGCCATTGTCCAGCAGGACCAAATGGACCTCGCTGGGCCCATCCATTTCGCCCTTCCGCCGGGGGCCACTGATCATATTGACGTAGGTGGTAATTGGCTGGCCGGTAGCAGAACGCGTCAGCAGGGTCAGCAGGGGTGGCAACTGATCCAGCCGGGCGATCACCTTCTCTATTCCACATACTGCGATATGGACCTGGGGCGCGGTGGTGCAGAGCCGGCCATTACCCTCGTTTTCCACCAGGCACAGGGTTCCTGTCTCGGCGATGGCAAAATTGACGCCGGAGAGGCCAGCGATCGCCCGCCCGAAGTAGTTGCGCATGATATGGCGGGCGATGGCCGTCAGGCCTTCGATTTCCTCAGTATAGGGGAACTCGGGGAAGTGGGTGGCGAAGCGTTGCGCTATCTCTACCCGGTCCTTGTGGATAGCCGGGGCTATGATATGGGAGGGCCTTTCCCCGCCCAACTGGAGGATGAACTCCCCCAGGTCCGTCTCCACGGCGCGGATACCCTGGGCCTCCAGATAGTGATTGAGGCCCATCTCCTCAGAGACCATGGACTTGCCCTTGATGACCAG
>CAZFZB010000002.1:0-80142 GCA_964523415.1 uncultured Chromatiaceae bacterium
TCCGAGAGGTGGATGGAGTCCGGCTCCTCCCGGAACGGGATAGGGTCCGCCCTGGACAGGAGGGAGGCTGGCGTTGCCAACTCCCGGACCTCTGGATGGAATTCGGGAGGGGGTGATGGGGTGGCATGGGGTGCGCTGGGCACCGAGGGGAGGGGTTTGTCAACCCTGGCGGGGCCCTGGGAGGGTTCCATGCCTGCCTCTGGTTGTCCGGGGGCGGTGGCAGTGAGTTCGGATAATTCGAGTGCCAAGGGGATGGAGACGGGTTTGGCGTCGCCATGAGGGATACTAGGGGTATCGGGCAAGCCCTTTGCCGCCGGAGGCAAGGACCTGGCGGGGGTTACTGGCGCCGGTGGTGGGGACACGGCTGCCGGTGATGGGGAGGCGGCCGCCGGTGACCTGGTGTCAGCCGTGTCCTTCGATTTGATCGCGGGCTTCATGGGTTCGGCAATTTTCTTAGCCATCACAGTTTCCTGGGCTCTTACCACCCCTCTGGCTGGCATCGGGCTGGATCGATACCGCCATCGCGGCGGCCAAATCAAAGAATAGGTTCAGGTTGGCGGTCTGGGGCAGCTAGTTCCAAGGACGCGGGACCTGGGTGGGGATCACTCCTCGGTTTCGACGATCACGCCACTACCATCCCGACCCTCGATGATCACCATCTTGCCCAGGGTCGGGTGGCGCACGGCCCATACATTGAAGTCGTGGTGTGCCTGGGCGGTGACGATCTCGCTCTCGTCACGCAAGTCTTGGAGGACCTGAGGTTCGGCGTCGAAAGTGCGCATCGGGTCTTTACCTGATTGAATAGTAGGCCAAGGGAGGAGGATTAGGGGCACTCCATGGACATAGTTTAACGGGAAGCGCCTAAGGATTCCCGAAATCCTCGCCCCTGACCCCCTCTGATAAAACCCGCTGCCGCTCCCGTACTAGGCTAGCTGCCTCGCGTTGGAACAACTCCATGAAGGCGCGCTGAAAGACGCGCGGGTGCTTAGAGCGGGCCTGTGCCATGCGCGTCACCTCCCAAGGAAAAAGATGGCTGAGGTTCCGGCGGTCGAGATCTTGATCAAGCTGGGGGTCGTAGGCCAAATCCGCAATGATGCCAATCCCGAAGCCCTCGCGCACATAGGTCTTGATGACGTCCGCATCGGCGGCACTGACCGTTACCCTTGGCCTCATCCCTTCGCGGGCAAAGGCGTCGCTGAAGTGTCCGCGCCCAGTAAATCCATGGACATAGGTGACCAGAGGCTGGGATCCAAGCAGTTCCAGGCTGATGGGCCTGACTACCAGCAGGGGATGACTCTGGGGTGCGATCAGGCAGCGGTTCCAACGGTAACAGGGCGAGGATATCAGGTCCGGGTGATGACCGATGGCCTCGGTGCAGATCGCCAGATCCACGGCATCCTGCTGTAGCATGACTACCAACTGGTTTGGCGTAGCCTGGTGAAGCTGGATTTCCACCTCGGGAAAGGCTACCCGAAAGCGGTTGATCAGGGGGGGGAGCACATAGCGCGCCTGGGCATGGGTAGTTCCAATCCGGAGGATCCCCCTGCTATCACCCGTCTGGTCCCGGCTGATGGCGAGAATGTTCGCTGCCCCTGCCAGAGTCGCGCGAGCATGCTGGAGGACCTGGTCTCCGGCGGGTGTCAGTCCCAGAAGCCGTTTGCCATGGCGCTGCACCAGGGGGACGCCGAGTTCCTCCTCCAGGGACTTGAGATGTTGGGAGACCGCTGGCTGCACCAGGCTCAACCGGTTTGCTGCGCGGCTGACGTTGAAATCGGCCTCAACCAGTGCGATCAGGGAGCGCAGTTGGCGCAGTTCCATATCATGATTCTTGATACAAAATTGAAATTCATTATTTCACATTATCGAAACTGAACCCAATACTCATCCTTAATGCTGATTGTTCGGCAAACAGCCCAACGCCATAAAGACAGGAGACGACCACCATGTACAACCTTAACAGCCAACCCCCTTACGCGCAGCCCCACCTTGCCCACCAGCTTTTCGATGAGGATGGTTTTCTGATTGACCCCCTGCTTTGGAGTGAACAGCTTGCCAGGACTCTGGCCCAGGAAGAAGGTCTTGAGCAACTCACCGCGGAGCATTGGCGGGTCATTGGCTTTATTCGTGATAAATTCCTGCGGATTGGTGCTCCATCCAATCTGCGCCAGGTCTGCCGTGGCACCGAGCTGTCGCGGACCCAAATCAAGGGCCTGTTTGGCGGTTGCCTGGCCATCTGGCGCATTGCGGGCCTGCCCAACCCGGGGGAGGAGGCCAAGAGTTACCTGAATTGATCGATGATCGAGGTGCCACCTCTTTCTGGTCCCGAGCGGCGAGGTATCTGTCCGCTCGGCTAGTAACATCCTTGTCATCTGGGCTAAACTCCCCCGGTCACGGCCTCCTTTGCCTTGATCGGACCCCGGCAAAGGCGGTGACGATTAGAATCATCACACTGAGGAGCCCAAATCACCATGAAACGCACTTCTCTCCTGATAGGCTTGCTGTGCCTAGGCCTCGCCTTCACGGCCCAGGCCGAGGAACCCATCGTCATCAAATTCAGCCATGTCGTGGCGGCGGATACCCCCAAGGGCAAGGCCGCCGAGCATTTTGCAAAGCTTGCCAGCGAGAAGACCCATGGCAAGGTCAAGGTCGAGGTCTATGCCAATAGCACCCTTTACAAGGATAAGGAGGAGATGGAAGCCCTTCAAATTGGCTCGGTGCAGATGCTGGCACCCTCCCTGGCCAAATTTGGGCCCTTGGGCGTCAAGGAATTCGAGGTCTTTGACCTGCCTTACATCTTTGATGGCTACAAACAACTCCATACCGTCACCCAGGGCCCGGTGGGTATGGGCCTGCTGGCCAAGCTCAGCGACAAGGGAATCCTGGGCCTGGCCTATTGGGACAATGGCTTCAAGGTCATGAGTGCCAATAAGCCCCTGCGGGAGGTCAAGGATTTCCGTGGCCAGAAGATGCGCATCCAGTCCTCCAAGGTTCTCGAGGCCCAGATGAGGGCCTTGGGGGCCAGTCCCCAGGTCATGGCCTTTTCCGAGGTTTATCAGGCCCTCCAGACTGGGGTCGTGGATGGTACCGAAAACCCGCCCTCCAACCTCTATACCCAGAAGATGTATGAGGTGCAGAAGTATGTGACCAAGTCTGACCACGGGTATCTGGGCTATGCGGTTATCGTCAACAAGGCCTTCTGGGAAGGCCTGCCGCCGGATATCCGCAAGGCCCTCGAAGAGGCCATGGTCGAATCGACCAAATATGCCAATGACATCGCCAAACTGGAGAACGAGGACTCCCTGGCTAAGGTCAAGGAGAGTGGCAAGAGCGAGATCATCGAACTGACGCCAGAGCAAAAGGCGAGCTGGAAAAAGGCCTTGGCCAAGGTCCACAAGGAAATGGCGGAACGCGTTGGACCCGACTTGATCGAATCCATCTATAAGGCGACCGGCAACGACATGAGCAAGCTTTAACCGGCTTCGGACTGGGGGCGCGAGTTTCAGTGCCCCTGTCCGGCCCTCCCAATCGTCAAGCCAAACCTCTGCTCATCGCCTGACACAGGGTCGGGGCGAGTTCCCGGCCCACCGGAGAAACGCCGTGTTAAAAATCCTCGACCACCTGGAAGAGTGGCTGATCGCCTTCCTCATCGGGGCCGCCACCCTGATCATCTTCACTGCCGTTGTCCACCGCTATACCCTTGGGTTGGCAGCTACCTGGGAATGGGATGGCCTTTACGACACCCTCTTCGCCATCAACCTGGGGTGGGCCCAGGAACTCACCATCATCATGTTCGTTTGGATGGCCAAGTTCGGTGCTGCCTATGGCGTCCGTACGGGTATCCACGTTGGCGTAGATGTCTTGATCAACCGGCTCAATGAGAAAAACCGAGGCATCTTTATCGTCATCGGCCTGCTGGCGGGTGCCCTCTTTACCGGTATCATTGCAACCCTGGGCGCCACATTTGTTTGGGAAAACGGCGCCTACTATTGGTTATTTACCGCCCTGGGTCGGCCCCTCTCGGGTATCCCGGAGGGACCAACCACCCCCGATCTGGAAATCCCTACCTGGATCGTCTATTCCGCCATTCCCCTTGGTTCTTCCCTCATGTGTTTCCGGTTTCTCCAGGTCGCCGTCAAATTTATCCAGACGGGTGAGTTGCCGCATCATGACCATGGCTTTGTCGAAGGCCTTGAAGAGGGCCAACCACTTAAGCCCGGTGATGACGACTTGATTTATGAAATGGATGACAACCTGCATCCCCTCGAGGTGGCGCAAGAGATAGAACCAATCGGCCTTTCCCCCCAACCGGAGAAGGGAGATAGGCAATGAGCAGTCTCATCATCTTCGGCCTGTTGGTCGGACTCATGCTGACCGGCATGCCGATTTCCATCTCTTTGGGTCTTACGGTGCTGTCCTTTCTCTTCTTCATGACCGAGGTCCCCATTGAGGCCGTGGCCATGAAGCTGTTCACCGGCATCGAGAAGTTCGAGATTATGGCGATCCCCTTCTTCATTTTGGCAGGGAACTTCCTTACCCATGGCGGTGTGGCGCGGCGCATGATCAATTTCGCCACATCGATGCTCGGTCACTGGCATGGAGGGTTAGGTCTCGGTGGTGTCATGGCCTGCGCCCTGTTCGCGGCCGTATCAGGCTCCAGCCCGGCGACAGTGGTGGCCATTGGCTCGATCCTGATGCCCGCCATGGTCAAGGCTGGCTTTCCCAAGCGCTTTGGCGCTGGCGTTGTCACCACCTCGGGTGCCCTAGGCATTCTGATTCCGCCCTCCATCGTCATGGTGATGTACTCGGTGTCCACCAACACCTCGGTGGGCGCCCTCTTCATGGCTGGCATCGTTCCAGGACTGGCGTTGGCGAGCATGTTGGGTTTCACCACCTGGTACCGCGCCTGGAAGAATGATTATCCGCGCCAACCCAAGGCCACATGGCGCGAGCGTTGGGTCAGCTTCCGCAAGGCGGTCTGGGGCCTCTTGCTGATCCTGGTCGTGATGGGAGGCATCTATTCCGGCATCTTCACCCCTACCGAGGCGGCGGCGGTGAGCGCGGTCTATGCCTTCTTTGTCGCCGTCTTCGTCTATAAGGATATGGGGCTCAAGGACGTACCGAAGGTGTTGCTCTCCTCCGCCAATATGAGCGCCATGCTGCTGTATATCATAACCAACGCGGTGCTTTTCTCCTTCCTCATGACCCACGAGAACATTCCCCAGGAGATGGCGAATTGGATGATGGGCACCGGGGTGGGCGTCATCGGCTTTCTGCTGATCTCCAATATCCTGCTGCTGGTGGCAGGTAACTTCATGGAGCCCAGTTCCATCGTATTGATCCTAGCCCCCATCCTTTTCCCGATCGCTATGCAGCTCGGCATCGATCCGGTGCATTTCGGCATCATCATGGTGGTGAACATGGAAGTGGGCATGTGCCATCCCCCGGTGGGACTGAATCTCTATGTGTCCTCGGGCATCACCAAGATGGGCATCACCGAGCTGACCATTGCTGTCTGGCCCTGGCTGCTGACCATGCTGGTGTTCCTGGTGATCGTCACCTACTGGTCTCCTCTCAGTCTCTGGCTGCCCAAGACCCTAGGGATGATGTAGGGTTCGCGATCCCGGCCAACCGTGACCGCTGGCCTGGGGGACCAGGCCAGCGGTGATCCAAGCCAGATCCGTGGGTGCACTTCAGATTCTTGTTAACCTGGTGGGCGATGACTTCCAAGGGGTGGCCAGGATATGCTGTTGTCAACGCAGTCCTGTGACGAGAGCCCGGCCCGGGGCCTGATCTTCTTGACAGGGTTGGAAGTCGTCCCGACCATAGGACGACATGTGGCACAACAGTCCCGGAGACCCGTATGGAAACAATTCAGTTCGTCATGGACATCCTCTTCAATTTGCGCGAGAACCTGGACCAGTGGACCATCATGCTTGGCCCCTGGCTCTACCTGCTCCTCTTCCTGGTGATCTTTGCGGAAACGGGGTTGGTGGTGACACCCTTTCTGCCGGGTGATTCGCTATTGTTCGCCCTGGGGGCCTTGGCTGCGAATGGACCTCTCCATATCGAAATCCTCTTCCTATTGCTGACCCTGGCGGCCATCCTCGGGGATGCCGTTAACTACGCGATCGGTCGCCACCTGGGTCCCATGGTGTTTCATCGCGAGGACTCCCGCTTCCTGAACAAGGAGCATTTGGTGCGAACCCAACACTTCTATGAGAAGTATGGCGGCAAGACGATCGTGCTGGCTCGCTTCGTTCCGATCGTCCGAACCTTTGCGCCCTTTGTGGCGGGTATCGGCAAGATGGGTTACCGGCGTTTCGCTCTCTTCAACGTTAGTGGGGGGGCAGCCTGGGTGGCGCTCTGTCTCCTTTCCGGTTACTGGTTCGGGAATTTGTCATGGGTCAACAAGCACTTCGAACTGGTAGTGGTGGGCATCGTTTTGATCTCGGTGATGCCGATGGTCGTCGAATACCTGCTGGCCCAGCGTCGTGCCCGTCAGGCGATCTCCTAGTAGGCTCAGCTATGAAAGGCTTGTTGCGTACCCAAGCGATCAACTCTGATCACCACCTCATCGACACTGGCCTGCGGCGTGTCCTTGGGCCCCTGGATCTGACCCTGCTCGGTATTGGCGCTGTCATCGGGGCCGGTATTTTCGTCTTGACGGGTGTGGCCGCCGCTACACAGGCCGGGCCCGCCATCATCATTTCCTATGTGATCGCCGGGATGGCCTGCGCCCTCGCAGGCCTGGCCTATGCGGAGTTGGCAGCCGCCATTGGTGGTTGCGGCAGTGCCTATGGCTACAGTTACGCGGGTTTTGGGGAGTTGGTGGCCTGGATCATTGGTTGGGACCTGATCCTGGAATATGCGGTCGCGGTGTCCGCGGTCGCCATTGGCTGGTCGGCCTACGCAAACAATGCCCTCCAGGCGGCGGGCCTGGCCTTGCCCCCGAGCTTGATCAAGGGGCCCCTGGAGGGTGGGATTATCAATCTGCCCGCATCCGCCATCGTGCTGGTCCTGGGCCTCCTGCTGATGCTGGGGGTGCGCCAAAGCGTTCGCTTCAATGCCGCCATGGTCTTTGTCAAACTCCTGGCGATTGGCGTCTTTATCGTCATCGCCTCCTCCCATGTCGATCCGGCTAACTGGAGCCCCTTCATGCCCTTCGGCTGGAACGGGGTGGTGGGTGGGGCGGCCCTGGTCATCTTTGCCTATCTCGGCTTCGATGCGGTTTCAACCGCCGCCGAGGAGGCCCGAAACCCTCAACGCGACCTGCCCATCGGTATCCTGGCCTCACTGGCCTTCTGTACCCTTGTCTACATCCTGACCGCCGGGCTTCTTACCGGCGTGGTTCCCTACGGTACCCTCAATGTGGGTTCCCCGGTGGCGGATGTTGTGTTGCGTCTGGGGTACCCCTGGGGGGCCGGTCTGGTGGCGGCCGGGGCTATCGCTGGCCTGACGACGGTCATGCTGGCCATGTACTATGGCCTTACCCGCGTCTTCCTCGCCATGGCTCGTGATGGCCTCCTGCCGCCCCTGTTCGCCCGGGTCAACCGGCAGACTCAGACCCCGATTCGGGTGATCGTGGCGGCGGGTCTGGTGATGGCGTCCATTGCGGGACTAACCCCCATCGGTGATGTGGCCGAATTGGTCAATATCGGCACCCTGGCCGCCTTCTTCTTGGTCTGTATCGGGGTGGTTGTGCTCCGCTACAAGCACCCGGAACTGCCCCGCCCCTTCCGTGCCCCCTTCTCACCCCTCATCCCCTTGCTAGGGGCCGCTTCCTGCTTCTTCCTGATGGCGAATTTGCCCTGGGTGACCTGGATTCGTTTTGGCATTTGGATGGCCATAGGCCTGGTTGTATACCTCACCTATTCATACCGGCACAGTGCCCTGGCGACGGTGGCCCCACGACCAGAGTCCCCCAGGATCTGACCACCCAGGGCTTTCCAGACTCAGACGTCATACAACAGGAATCCTCCACACCAGTTCCCTCCGCCAGGCCAAGGACCCATCGCCGGGGGGTCCCTGAGTGCCGGATTTGCGGGTAACCTCCCTATATCGTAGGCTTCAGATTTCGACCTGGGTACCCAATTCTACGACGAGGTTACTGGGGATTCGGAAGAATTCGGTGGCGCTCTGCGCGTTGCGTAGCATCCAGATGAAGAAGAGGGTACGCCACAACATCATGGGTCGCCTCAGTTTGGGCATCACCACCTCCCGGCTCAAGAAGAAGGAGGTGTGGTGAAGGTTGATGGCAAGCCCTTGTTCCCGGCACAACTCCAAGGCCTCGGGAATGTTCGGCTGTTCCATGAAGCCATAGCTTACCAATACCCGATAGAAGTTCTGGCTGAGATCCAGAACCTTGATGCGATCTGGGACCGCTACATAAGGCACCTCGGCGGTTTGGACGGTGACCAGGACGTTGCGGTCATGCAACACCTCGTTATGTTTAAGGTTGTGCAACAGGGCCGAGGGTACGCCCTCGGATCTGCTGGTCAAATAGACGGCGGTTCTGCTGACTCGCGTGATGGGCGACATGCCGACGGAGGTGATGAATTGATCTAGGGGCATGGTCAGATTGCCCATTTCCCGTAACAGAAGTTTCCTGCCCAACCTCCAGGTCGTCAAGGTACTAAAGGAGGCCAGGGCGATGAGGATGGGGAACCAGCCGCCTTGCAGCAGCTTGATGGCGTTTGCGGAGAAATAGGCGAGGTCGATCAACAACAGAGCCCCGAGCAGGGGTGCGGCCAGCCAGGGATTCCAGCGCCAGGCAAGGAAAACGACGAAGGAAACCAGAATGGTGTCGATCATCATGGTGCCGGTTACTGCGATGCCATAGGCCGCCGCCAGGTTGCTGGAGGACTGGAAGCCCAACACCAGGGCCATGACCGCCACATAGAGGGTCATGTTGGTGAAGGGAACATAGATCTGGCCCGACTCCCGGTCCGAGGTATGGACTATCCGCATGCGCGGCAGAAGTCCGAGTTGTACCGCCTGCCGGGCCACCGAGAAGGCACCCGAGATCACCGCCTGGGAGGCGATCACGGTCGCGGCCGTGGCCACCACCACCATCGGGATCAAGGCCCATTCGGGCGCCATCAGATAAAAGGGGTTCTGGATGGCGCCTGGATCCGTGATCAGCAGGGCGCCCTGGCCATAATAGTTGAGGACCAATGCGGGCAGGACGAATCCGAACCAGGCGGCGCGGATGGGAAATTTACCAAAATGGCCCATGTCGGTGTAGAGGGCCTCACCCCCCGTAACCGCCAGGACGACGGCACCCAGGGCCAGAAAGCTTTCACCCGGGTGGCCTACCAGGAATCTCAGGGCATGGAGGGGATTGAGGGCAGTTAATACTTCGGGTGACTGCCAGATGTTGATCACACCCAGGAGTGCCAGGATACCAAACCAGGCGGTCATGACCGGGCCGAAGAATTTGCCGACCGCACCCGTACCATGGCGTTGAATCCAAAAGAGACCGGTGAGCACCAGGGCACTGACCGGCAGGACGTACTCCTTGAACTGGGGGGTGATGACCTCCAGCCCCTCCACCGCGCTGAGCACCGAGATGGCGGGGGTGATCATGCTATCCCCGTAAAACAGGGCGGCGGCGAAGATACCCAGCATGGTCACGAACCAGGTGGCCCGGGAGTTTTGGGTCAATTCCGTGACCCGGGCCAGCAGGGCCAGACTGCCCCCTTCGCCGTGATTGTCGGCGCGCATGATGATGGCCACGTACTTCAGGGACACCAGGGCCATGATGGTCCAGAAAATCAGGGACAAGACCCCGAGGATGCTGGCTGTTTCCACCGCCATGGGGTGATGACCAGCAAAGGTCTCCTTGAGGGCGTAAAGGGGGCTGGTACCGATGTCCCCAAAGACGACACCGATGGCGCTGATGATCAGGGCCGGGGAACTGCTCTTATGATCGTTCGTGGACATTTATATTTTGTTTATATTTTGGGGGGTTAGGCTTCAATTGACCAGATTACTACCAACCAAGGGTGGGATGCTAGCGGCATAAATTGCTAGGCAGGGGGTCACGCCTCCCTGTTGCTGTCTGACATAGGGTATCCCTGGGCCGGTGGCCCTAATTCACGGTATGACCTAGACTGCCCCCTGGTAATCCTGACAAGGGTACAGAATTCCGGCCCCAGCCTTCGACCTGCTGAACCCATAAATCCTTCTTGTTGGAAACGACCTTGGATACAAACGAGTTAGAGACACCGCGCCACCGCATCATCATTGCCAGCACCATTGGCACCACCATCGAATTTTTCGACTTCTATATCTATGCGACGGCGGCGGTATCGGTCTTTCCCCTGCTGTTTTTTCCGGCGGGGGAGGGCAGTACGGCGCTCCTGGCCTCCATGGCCACCTTTGGTGTCGCCTTTGTCGCACGACCTATCGGCTCACTCCTCTTCGGGCATTTTGGTGATCGCGCCGGCCGCAAGGCGACCCTACTGGGGTCCCTGCTTCTCATGGGGTTGGCAACCTTTGCCATCGGTCTCTTGCCGACCTATCACCAGATCGGGTTGTTCGCGCCCGCCCTGCTTGCCCTGCTACGTTTCTGCCAGGGTTTGGGGCTCGGGGGTGAATGGTCCGGCGCTGCCCTTCTTGCTACTGAAACCGCCGCGAAGGACAAGCGCGCCCAGGCGGCGATGTGGCCGCAACTCGGCGCCCCCTTCGGCTTCATTCTCGCCAATGGTTTCTTCCTGCTCCTGACCTATTGGTTTCACTACGACTCCAAGGTGAGCAGCACAGATAATCCCTTCCTGGTGTGGGGGTGGCGTATTCCCTTTCTGCTTTCCATCCTCATGGTGCTGGTGGGACTCTATGTGCGTTTCAAATTGCAGGAGACCCCTGTGTTCTCCCATGCCGTTCAGCGTGGTGAAAAACTCAGGTTTCCCTTGATGAAACTTTTCCGCCATGATTACAAGGAGTTGATTCTTGGCACCTTTATTATGCTCGCCACCTATGGGCTCTTTTATCTGATGACTACCTGGATCCTATCCTATGCCATCGGGAACGTACGCTCGGGATTCCTCGGGATTGGTTATCGCGATTTTCTGATCCTGCAACTCATTTCGGTGCTCTGGTTCGCGGCCATGATCCCCATTTCGGGACGGCTCGCGGACCGTTTTGGCCGCCGCGCCTTCCTGCTGGTAGTGACAGCCGGAATCATTCTCTTTGGCTTGACCTTCGGATGGTTCCTGGCCCCCGAGGTCATGCGCACGGGCGAGAATGCCAACCAATGGCTCATGCTGGCATTTCTGAGTATCGGCATGGGATTGATGGGGCTGACCTTCGGGCCCATGTCCGCCTTGCTGCCCGAACTCTTTCCGACCAATCGCCGCTATAGCGGCTCCGGGGTGGCCTATAACTTCTCGTCTATCTTGGGAGCTGCCCTGACACCCTTTGTCGCCGCCTGGCTGGCCCGGGACTATGGCGCCGGCGCCGTCGGGCTCTACCTGGTTATGCTTGCCAGCATGACCCTCATCGCCCTCCTGCTCAGCAAGGAAACCCAATATCGCGATCTGCATACCATGCTGGATGATAAGACCCGGGCCAGTGTCAAGATGAGTTCACTCTGAGGGCGAGTCCCCTCTGTCAGGTGCTTTGCCGGGTTTGATTTGCAGGGGAGGGGGAGGCGGAGCCCCCCGGAAGGCGTGTCATAGCCAACATGGCGACATTCGGTGTTGGTTGGGGGGAGGTTCTATGCCGCACCCTATCCTTACCGGCATGCCATGGCCATGCTCACATCTCCACCAGAGACCCCAGTTCGACAACGAGATTGGAGGGGATGCGGAAATAGTCGGTGGCACTCTGGGCGTTGCGCAGCATCCAGATGAAGAGTAATTCGCGCCAGAGGGTCATGGGTGGGCCCAGCTTGGGGATCACCACCTCCCGACTCAGGAAGAAGGAGGTACGCAACAGGTCAAAGGCGAGATCCTGCTGGCCACCAGTTCCCAGGGCTTCCGGGATGTTCGGCTGTTCCATGAAGCCATAACGTACATAGACCCGGTAGAAGCCCTGGCCGAGGTCGATGATCTCGACCCGATCCGGGGCCGGGACATAGGGTACCTCGGCGGTCTGCACGGTGAGGAGCAGATTGCGGGCGTGGAGCACCTCATAGTGCTTCAAATTGTGCAGCAGGGCCGAGGGGGTGCCCTTGGGGCGACTGGTCAGATAGACGGCTGTCCTGCCCACTCGCTTGATGGGCATCAGGGATATGGAATGGATGAATTGTTCGAGAGGCATGGTCATCTTCTCCGTTTCCCTGAGCAGGAGACGCCGGCCACGTCGCCAGGTTGTCAGGATGCCGAAGCATAGGAGGGCGATGAGGATGGGGAACCAGCCCCCATGGAAGAGCTTGATGGCGTTGGCCGAGAGGAAGGCAAGGTCGATCAGCAACAAGGCCAGAATCAGGGGTACAGCTAGCCAGGGATTCCAGCGCCAGGCGAGAAAAATCACAAAGGTGACCTGGATGGTACTGATCATCATGGTGCCGGTCACGGCGATGCCATAGGCCGCCACGAGGTTAGTGGAGGATTGGAAGCCGGCCACGAGGGCCATGACCGCCAGATAGAGGGTCCAGTTGATGAAGGGGATGTAGATCTGGCCGGCCTCTTGATCGGAGGTATGGATGATGTGCATGCGTGGCAGATAATCGAGCTGGATAGCCTGTCGTGCCACCGAGAAGGCCCCCGAGATGACCGCCTGCGAGGCGATGATGGTCGCCGCTGTGGCGAGCACTACCATGGGGATCAGCGCCCAGGGCGGTGCCAGGAGATAGAAGGGGTTTTGAATCGCGCCGGGGTCCTGCAGCAGCAGGGCGCCCTGTCCGTAGTAATTGAGGACCAGGGCCGGGAGGACGAACCCGAACCAGGCGGCGCGGATCGGAAAGGTGCCGAAATGGCCCATATCGGAGTAGAGCGCCTCCCCGCCCGTCACTGCCAGGACGACCGAGCCCAGGGCGAAGAAACTGGTCATGGGTTGGGTGATCAACAGCTCGAGGGCAAAGGAGGGGTTAAGGGCCTCGAGCACCGCCGGTGTCTTCCAAATGCTGGCCAGGCCCAGAATGGCGAGGATTCCAAACCAGGCGACCATGATGGGGCCGAAGAAGCGGCCGACGGCGTGGGTGCCATGCCGCTGAATCCAAAACAGACCGGTCAGGACGATCGCGGTAATCGGGAGGACGAAATTCCCCGATTGCTCGGTAATCACCTCCAATCCCTCTACGGCGCTGAGTACCGAGATGGCGGGGGTGATCATGCTATCACCGAAAAACAGGGAGGCAGCCAGAATGCCGAGCATGGTTACAAACCAGGTCGCGCGGGAGTTGCGGGTGAGATCGATCACTCGCGCCAGTAAGGCCAGACTGCCCCCTTCCCCGCGGTTGTCGGCGCGCATGAGAATGACCACGTATTTCAGGGTCACCATGACCATGATGGTCCAGAAGACCAGCGACAGGATGCCCAGGACAAAGGTCGGCTCCACCGGGATGGGGTGATGGCCGGTGAAGGTCTCTCTGAGGGCATAGAGGGGACTGGTGCCAATATCACCGAAGACGATGCCGATGGCCCCCAGAATCAGGCCTGCAGGCCGGCTCTTGTGTTCAATGGCCGGCACGCTTCCTCCCGGTTGCGCTGTCAGGTACTACAAAGTGAGGCACCTGGTTCAGGGTGGTGGTTATGTCTGGGCAGGATCCCTCTACCCTCATCCTGGCCCGGCACACCCCTGGCGACAATGGCACTCTGACCTCGGATACGGCTATTGACATCGGAGTTTGCTAGCGTGGACCTAGCCTGGACTATTCGGGAAACCAGATTAGACCACCGAGGGGTCCGCTTCAACCCGAAGGAAGGCCTGGTGGCGAGAGGCTCGAGCGGAAGGCCGGTGATAAGGGTGTGGAGATGGCCCTCCCGATCCTGACTTGTTCAATCTTCCGTCGCCCTATTCCAATCGGCTAATATTCCCTATTTCCCCGCCTCGGAGACTGGCATGCAGGACATCAATCCCATCGTGGGCGCCATCAATGACCTCAAGGGGCGCGTAGCGTCCCTTAGGGGGTATCTTTGACTATGAAACCAAGCAGGAACGGCTGACCGAGGTTCGACTGGAACTCGAGGATCCCAAGGTCTGGAATGATCCGGAGCGGGCCCAGACCCTGGGTCGGGAACGAGCGGGACTGGAACTGGTGGTGGAGACCATCGACCGTATGGAGACGGGTCTTGCCGACGCCACCGACCTGTTGGCCATGGCGGTGGAGGAGGAGGATGAGGCAACCCTGGACTCGGTGGTGACGGATCTGGCGGACTTCGAACTTCAGGTGGCGAACCTGGAGTTTCGTCGCATGTTCGCGGGGCCCATGGATGCCAACAATGCCTTCCTCGATATCCAGTCCGGCTCCGGCGGTACCGAGGCCCAAGATTGGGCGGAGATGTTGCTACGCATGTACCTGCGCTGGGGCGAACGCCGGGGTTTCAAGACGGACCTGATGGAGGTGTCACCCGGCGAGGTTGCGGGTATCAAGTCCGCCACCATTCGCTTCGAGGGAGATTATGCCTTTGGCTGGCTCCGCACCGAGACCGGAGTGCACCGGTTGGTGCGGAAATCCCCCTTCGACTCCGGTAACCGGCGCCATACCTCCTTTGCCGCCGTTTTCGTATCGCCCGAAATCGATGACTCGGTGCAGATCGATATCAACCCTGCCGACCTGCGGGTGGACGTCTATCGCGCCAGTGGCGCCGGTGGTCAGCACGTCAACCGCACCGAATCAGCCGTACGCCTTACCCATCTGCCCACGGGACTCGTCACCCAGTGTCAGAATGACCGTTCCCAGCACAAGAACAAGGATCAGGCCATGAAACAACTCAAGGCCAAACTCTATGAACTGGAAATGCAAAAGCGTCGTGAAACCCAACAGGCGGTCGAGGACAGCAAATCCGACATCGGTTGGGGCAGTCAGATCCGCTCCTATGTCCTCGATCAGTCGCGGATCAAGGACTTGCGAACCAATCTGGAAACCGCCAACACCCAGTCGGTGCTCGATGGCAATCTCGACCCATTCATCGAGGCCAGTCTCAAGAGCGGCTACTGACCCTCGGGGACTGGCCATCATGCCACGGGTGAATACCCTGGCCCCATAGCACCATGATCGAGTCTGTAGCATTGTTACCCCCTTCTGCCCCTCCGTCATCGCCGGGCTTTGGTTCAGGTCCCGCGTCCGTCGGGGACCGGCCTCTGATGGACCTCGTGAAGGTGAGGAGCCTTCGGATCAGGGTCGCCCGCTGGGCACTGCTATTGGCTGCCCTCATCTGCCTCCGTACGGTAGTTGCCGATACCGAGGCTGGTAAACCTCTAGCTCAGACAGCGACAAACCCTGCTTTGGCCGTGAATCTCGTCAGTCCCCGGGTGGGCGACTGGCCGCGGCTGATCACGGCGAGCGGTGGCCTCTTTGCCTGGCAGGAGGGGGTCATCGCCGCCGGGACCGGAGGCCTACGGGTGACGCAGGTGGCGGTGGACGTGGGTGATGAGGTCCGTCTTGGTCAGGTGTTGGCGATCCTGGACCAGGAAACCGTGAAGGCGGATCTGGAACAACAGGAGGCACGGGTGGACCAGGTCCGGGCCGCCCTTGCTGAGGCGCGCGCAAATGGCGACCGGGCGCGCAACGTCAAGGATAAGGGGGCCATGTCTGATCAGCAGATCACTCAGTATCTGATCGCCGAGGAAACCGCCAAGGCCAACCTGGCGGCGGCGACGGCGGCCCTGGAAATCGAACGCATTCGCATGGACCAGACCCAGGTTCTGGCGGTGGACGATGGGGTGATCTCCAGCCGGGGGGCGACCTTGGGGACCGTGGTGCAGGTTGGCACTGAGTTGTTCCGCCTGATCCGACAGGGGCGGGTGGAGTGGCGCGCGGAGGTTACCGCCGAGCAACTTGCCCAAATCAAGCCAGGTATGGAGGCTGATATCCGCCTGCCCGGCGGGGAGAGGGTGACCGGCAGGGTCCGTATGCCGTCCCCGAGTCTGGATCCCATCACCCGTTATGGCCTGGTTTATGTGGACCTGCCAGCCAAGAGCCCGGCGCGACCTGGCATGTTCGCGCAAGGCCGGATTCGCCTGGGGGTTGGTCAGGCTATGACCCTGCCCGAGTCCGCCCTGGTCCTGCGCGATGGCTCCAGCTATGTATTCGAGGTTCAGGAGGAGGAGCGGGTTGCCGAGCGCAAGGTCGAGACCGGACGTCGCGGCGAAGGTCGGGTCGAGATCCTTTCGGGCCTGGATGCGACAGCCCGGGTTGTGGCGGCGGGAGGCGCCTTTCTCAACGATGGCGATCGGGTTCGGGTCGAGTCCGGTCCCTCGGGCTCCCCTGAGTCCGAGGGACAGGCCACCTATTCGAGTAGCGGCCAATGAACGTCTCTACCTGGTCAATCCGCCACCCGGTCCCGGCCATCCTGTTGTTTGGTTTCCTGACCATCATTGGGATGATGAGTTTTCACGCCCTCGGGATTCAGAATTTCCCAGACGTTGAACTACCGACCATAACCGTCACCGCGAGTTTGGAGGGGGCGGACCCGACACAGTTGGAAACCGAGGTCGGACGCAAGATCGAGGACAAAATCGCCTCCCTGGGTGGGATAGAACATATCCGCACCACCCTGAGCGATGGCAGTGCCACCATCCGGGTCGAGTTCCAAATCGAGAAGGACACCGAGGTGGCACTTAACGAGGTCCGCAACGCCGTGGATTCTGTGCGCGCAGACCTGCCCCAGGATATGACGGACCCGGTGGTCTCCAAGGTTACCACATCCGGTTCCCCCATCGTGACCTATACCCTGACCTCGAAGCGCATGGACGAGCAGGCCCTGTCCTGGTTCGTGGACAATGAGATCTCCAAGGCACTACTGGCCGTCAAGGGTGTAGGTCAGGTGGCCCGGGTCGGCGGGGTTGACCGGGAGGTCCATGTCGATCTCGACAGTGCCCGCATGCAGGCCCTCGGGATAACGGCCGAGGAGATCTCCGCCCAGCTAAAGCGGGTTCAGCAGGACGCCTCGGGAGGGCGTGGGGATATTGGCGGCGCCGTGCAGTCAATTCGCAGCCTGGGCGCCGTGGAGACCGTGGAGGGGATCGGGGACTTGATCATCCCTCTGGCGGATGGGCGTCGGGTTCGGCTGGGGGATCTGGGTACCGTGACCGATTCCTTTGCCGAGCGCAGTTCCAGTGCCCTGCTGGACGGAACTCCGGTGGTGGCCTTCGAGGTGACCCGCATCAGGGGTGCCAGCGAGGTGGCGGTCGCCCAGGCCGTCAAGGCGGCGGTAACACGTCTGGAGACCCTTCATCCCCAGGTTCGGATTCAGGAGGCCTTCAACCTCGTGGATCCGGTCCTTGACAACTATCAGGGTTCCATGGAACTGCTCTACGAGGGGGCACTCCTCGCCATCCTGGTGGTTTTCTGGTTCCTGCGGGATTGGCGGGCGACCCTGATCGCCGCCGTGGCCTTGCCACTATCTATCATCCCGACCTTCGCGGCCATGCTGTGGCTGGGGTTCAGCCTCAATGTTCTGACCCTGTTGGCCTTGGCCTTGGTAGTAGGCATCCTGGTGGACGATGCCATCGTCGAGATCGAGAACATAGTGCGGCACCTGCGCATGGGCAAGCCACCCCTCCAAGCCGCCATGGAGGCGGCGGACGAGATTGGGCTCGCGGTGATTGCCACCTCTCTCACCCTGGTGGCGGTCTTTCTGCCGACCGCCTTCATGGGGGGGGTACCCGGCAAGTTTTTCGTCCAGTTTGGCATTACCGCTGCGGTCGCGGTGGTCGCCTCCCTGATGGTGGCCCGCCTGCTGACCCCCATGATGGCCGCCTATTTCCTTAAGCCGCACCCGGAAAGCCAGGGTGATAGCCTCATCATGACCAGCTATCTGGCCGCGGCGGGCTGGTGCCTGGACCACCGTAAGACCACGGCCCTGGCCGCACTCCTCTTCTTTATCGGTTCCCTGCAATTGCTTCCCCTGTTGCCCAAGGGTTTCGTTCCCGCCGCGGATCGTGGCCTGACGAGCATCAAGCTGGAACTGCCCCCGGGCAGTTCCCTGGATGACACCCGGATGGCCGCGGAGAAGGCGCGGGGGTTGATCGCCCCCATGAAGGAGGTACTGGGTATCTTTACCGCCGTTGGCAGCACCTCGGCCCAAGGGCCTCTGGCGATCGGTGGGGCCAAGGATGTGCGCCTGGCGACCCTGACCCTCAGGCTCGTCCATCGACACGACCGTGATCGGACCCAGGCCAAGTTGGAGCGCGAAATTCGTGAACGTCTGGGCGCCTTGCCCGGCGTGAGGGTTGCCGTTGGCGCCAATCAATCTGGCGAAAAACTCCAAATATCCCTTGCCAGTGACGACGCCATCGCGCTTGCCACCACCGCCCAGGCCGTGGAGCGGGATTTGCGCAGCCTGCAAGGGGTTGGCAACGTTACCTCGGGGGCTAGCCTCCAGCGACCGGAAATCCAGATCCGGCCAGACTTCGCCCGGGCCGCGGACCTGGGTGTGACTACCTCTGCCTTGGCGGGAACGGTGCGGGTTGCCACCTCGGGTGATTTCCGGGTCAATCTGCCCAAGCTCAATCTCCCTCAACGTCAGGTTCCCATCAGGGTCCGGTTGGATCGAGCAACGCGTATGGACCTGGATGCCATTTCTCAGTTGCGCGTCCCCGCCAAGGCGGGTTCGGTACCCCTGGCCGCCGTTGCCAGCCTGAGTCTGGGGAGCGGGCCGGCTCAGATCGACCGAGTAGATCGGATGCGCAACGTCAGTATCGACGTGGAATTGGGAGGGCGCCAACTCGGCGCCGTGCTGGCGGAGGCCAATGCCCTACCGGCGCTCAGGAACCTGCCACCCACGGTGAACCGGGTCGAGCAAGGGGATGCCCAACGCATGGCCGAGCTATTTGCCTCCTTTGGCACCGCCATGCTTATCGGCGTCCTCTGTATCTATGCGGTGCTGGTCCTGCTCTTCCATGACTTCCTGCAGCCCTTTACCATCCTGGCCGCCCTCCCCCTATCCCTCGGAGGGGCCTTTCTGGCACTTCTACTGACCCATAACAGCTTTTCCATGCCCTCCATCATTGGTGTCCTCATGTTAATGGGCATTGTCACTAAGAACTCCATCCTACTGGTGGAATATGCCATCGTTGCCCGCCGGGAGCAGGGAATGGAGCGCCGTCATGCCATCCTGGATGCCGGCCACAAACGCGCCCGTCCCATCGTCATGACTACCATCGCCATGGGTGCCGGCATGTTGCCGGTGGCACTGGGACTAGGCGCCGAACCCAGTTTCCGTTCCCCCATGGCCATCGCCGTCATCGGTGGGCTCATTACCTCGACCTTCCTCAGCCTCCTCGTCATACCCGTGGTCTTTACCTATGTCGATGATCTACTTCGACTGTTGAAGCGATTGGTTTCGCGCCTGCATGAGCAGCCGGATCCAAGTTCGCTTGAGGTGTCGCGGCCTTGACCAGGAGTAGGGGGGGTTCCGAGCTGCCTGTCCCTCCGGTGGTCGCCACCCCCTGTTTCCAGGGATACAATCGGCGCTCGTTTAGAGCCCTAGGCGACACCTGGACCCTAATGACCAGCCAGACGCCGCTGGGAACCCGGATATGTCGTCCAGGGTGACCCTGAAATTCAGATGCCCGGGCAGGTGCTCACAAGCCATGAGCCAGGTCCTGGACCTTAGACTACCTAGCTAATGCGGAATCCAATGAACAACCCGGATCAAACCCTCGACGAAAACAAGCTCATCGCCCAGCGCCGGGAGAAGCTGAACGCCCTGCGCGCAAAGGGTATTGCCTTCCCCAACGATTTCCGTCGCGATGGCTTGGCGGGGGAACTGCTTGACAAGTATGGTAACCGGGAACCCCAGGATCTGGAGGCCCTGGGCCCGCGGGTCAGGGTCGCGGGCCGGCTCATGAGCCGACGCGTCATGGGTAAGGCCAGCTTCGTGCATCTCCAGGATATGTCCGGCCAAATTCAGTTGTTTGTCCAGCGCGACCACCTCGGGGATGAGGATTACGCCTGGTTCAAACGTGATCTGGATCTAGGAGATATCCTGGGCGCTGAGGGGGTGCTCTTCAAGACCAAGACCGGAGAACTGTCGATTCGTGTCGAGACCCTCCGCCTTCTCACCAAGGCCCTTCGCCCCTTGCCGGAGAAGTTCCATGGCCTGACTCATCAGGAAGGTAAGTACCGGCAACGCTATCTGGACTTGATCACGAACGAGGGGGCCCGCAGGACCTTCCGTGCCCGCACCCGCATCATCCAGTACCTGCGAGATTTTCTGGATCGCCAAGGCTATCTGGAGGTGGAGACGCCCATGATGCAGGTGATCCCCGGCGGCGCGGCGGCACGGCCCTTTGTCACCCACCACCACGCCCTGGATATGCGGCTGTTCCTGCGTATTGCCCCAGAACTCTATCTCAAGCGTCTGGTGGTGGGGGGGTTCGAAAAGGTCTATGAGATCAACCGTAACTTCCGCAACGAGGGGCTCTCTACCCGCCACAATCCTGAATTCACCATGGTCGAGTTCTACGAGGCCTACGCGGACTACCGGGATTTGATGGATTTGACCGAGGACCTGCTCCGGGGTATGGCCCAAGAGGTTACGGGCTCGACCCAAGTCCAGTACCAGGGCGAGACCTATGACTTTGGCCGGCCCTTCACCCGTATGACGGTGCGCGAAGCCATCCTGCGCTATGGCGAGGGAATAGCCCCCGAGGATATCGATAGCCTGGCATCCGCAAGTGTCTTGGCCAAGCGGCTCGGTTTGAGCCTCAAGCCGTCTTGGGGGTTGGGCAAGGTACAAATGGAGATCTTCGATCGGGTTGCCGAGCACCAGCTCAAGGATCCAACCTTTATCACCCAGTACCCGACGGAGGTCTCACCCCTGGCCCGCCGCAATGACCACAACCCCTTTGTGACCGACCGCTTTGAGTTTTACGTCGGCGGTCGCGAACTGGCCAATGGTTTCTCAGAGCTGAATGACGCCGAGGACCAGGCCGAGCGGTTCATGAAGCAGGTAGAGGAAAAGGACGCTGGTGACGAGGAGGCCATGCACTTCGACGCCGACTATATCCGGGCCCTGGAACATGGCATGCCTCCAACCGCCGGCGAGGGTATTGGCATTGACCGCTTAGTTATGCTCTTCACGGATTCAGCCTCGATCCGCGACGTCCTGCTGTTCCCGCACCTGAGGCCCGAGGATTGAGGTCACCGTAAGCTCTAGGGCCTGTCCGCCATCTCCAGTCGTCCCGGAAGGAAATCCGGGCCCCCTGGCGATACCTTGGATCCAACCTGAGGGCGCTGGCGTGGCGCGCCACCCTGCCGGGTGGCGGCTGACATCAATATCGCACCCGCACCCGGTAGGTGAGAATCGTCTCGCCCTCGGCGGGGATCTGGATCTCCCACTCGGCCAGGTTGGCGCTGACTTTTTTGTGCGCCTGGCTGGTATCCAGCATCTTCCACTCGCCGGGAATGGGTTCCCGGACCTTGACCGTGACGGCCTCCGGCTTGGCGTTGCGAAGACGAATACGAAACGCGGACTCGAATTGGTACTGACCGGGCCCCATACCCGAGAGCTTGACGAAGTCGGTCTGAGTCTTGTCAGCGGTTACGTCAAAGGCCTCGCCGAGTTTGAGACGCAAGGTCTCGTTTTTCGGGGTGTGGTCGATGCGATCCTCGCCCACGAACTGGGCCTTGCCCTGGGAATCCTTCTTATAGATGCGGATGATCCCCTTGGGAAGGGGCAGGCCCAGGTTGGCCTCCTCACGGTTATCGATTTCCAAAAAAACGCTGGCCTTGAGCTTGGCACCGATCTCCCGTTGTTGTGCGCGGTAATAATAGTCACTGCCATTGAAGATGAGTTCCTTCCTTACCGGTATCCCCTGGCCCGCCAGCAGGGCGACCTGCTTTGACTGGTTGTCTGCGATGGTGGTGGGTCGCGCCAGGCTGTAGAGATGGTATTCAAACAGGGCCTCTTCCTCCATCATGGGGGCCGCGGCCGCCATCATGCGCATCGCTTCCTTCTGCATGGCCGGGCTGGGCATGTCCCGCACCCGATTGACATCGCCTGTGACGAGCTGGAGCTGGGCGTTCCGGTAGGGGGTGCCGCTGGTATTGTTGAGCGTGACCCAGCCCGTGAGGTCGAGTCGGCTGTCGTCGTCGGCAAGTTCACCGACATAGTCAGCCTTCCAGGACAGGCCGGCCGTGAGGTAGGACAACTCCACTTCCTGGGGGCCGGCTAGGCCATTTTCCAGCTTCATGACAAGGGTTGGACGGTCGCGCAAGTTGGGGGGCAATTCGCGATAAACGATACGCCCGGGCAACCCGGTTTCGATGCGCTCGCCGATACGTAGGATGGTGCCCTCGGCGGCGGAGAGTACCAGGGCCTCCTCCTCGGTTTCCTCGCCAGTGGTGGGATGAACCTTGATAATCCCGACGGGGCGACCGACGTACTTCTCCAGCAACTTGTTGGGGGTGAGTAGGTCGAAATCGAAATTCTGCTCGATGACCTTGATGGTGGCACCCTCCGTAAGACCCCGCAGCAGGGCCGTCTCCGGTTGAATGCGGGCGCTGACATCGCGGAAGGCCAGGTTCAGCCCACCTACCGGCAGTTCGAGTCGGCGGCGATCCTTCACCAAGGCCAGGTCCTGGTTGTAGATGGTCACCGCCACCCCGGTTTGGTCTTCCAGGATGCTGCGTTGTTCATCGGTGGGATTGGCCATGATGGTGGGACTCCAAACCAGGGCTTGCAGGAGGCAGAGAGGGGTGATGGGGAAAATGTTCATGGTATCTCCAGGTCGAGGCCCGGCGGGGCGAGATAAGTAAAGCCTAGCCTAACCAGCACCTGGGAGCGAGGGATTGGGTAGCAGATCCATCGGCCGTAATTTGACAAGGGCCAGCCTCAGGGCAGGCCAGGGTGCGATACCGGTTGGTCCGAACCCAGGCCTGCCGACTGGCGCCTCCCCTCAAGCCGGGTTGGGGGCATAGCATGCCTGCCCGTTGAGCTGGCGAGGGCCAGTTAAGGGAACGGAAAAGGGGGACTCGATGGGGTCTCAGCCCCGTGCCGTCTCAGATCTCAGTACCCTGAGGATGCGCCCCGCCGCTTGGCCATCCCCATAGGGCGAGACCCCGCGTGCCATGGAACGGTAGTAGTCAGGATCATCCAGCAACCGCTGGGCCTCTCCGACGATCCGCTCGCGCACGGGGCCGACCAGCTTCACGACCCCGGCGTCAACGGCCTCCGGCCGTTCGGTTTCATGGCGCAACACCAGCACGGGCTTGGCCAGTGCCGGGGCCTCCTCTTGGACACCGCCTGAGTCACTCAATATCAGGTAAGACCTCTGCATGGCCCCGACGAAGGGTAGATAGTCCAGGGGGGGGCAGAGAAGGATGCCCGGACGGTTTGCCAGTAATTCCTCGGCCACGTCACGGACGTTGGGGTTGGGATGGACGGGATAGAGCACCTGGATATCAGGGTTGTCCTCCGTTAACTGGCGGATAGCCTCGCAGATCTCCCGGAAGGGGGCCCCGAAATTCTCCCTGCGGTGGGCGGTGACCAGGATCAGTCGCTTGGCTGGATCGATCGGAACCCCTATCTCGGGCCGGCGGTCGCTCACGCTCAGCAAGGCGTCGATTACGGTATTACCCGTGACCAGGATAGTCGCGGGGTCAAAGCCCTCGCGAAGCAGATTCTGGCGGGAACTCTCCGTGGGTGCGAAATGCCAACGGGCCAGTCGCCCAGCCACGACCCTGTTCATCTCCTCCGGGAAGGGATTGGTCAGATCCCCGGTTCGCAGCCCCGCTTCGATATGACCGAAGGGGATCTTGCGGTAATAGCAGGCCAAGGCTACGGTCATGACGGTAGTGGTGTCGCCCTGGGCAAGCACAATGTCCGGGTCTTCTCGGGCCAGGGCCTCGTCGAGGGCGACCAGTAGTCGGGCGGTTAGCGCGGAAAGGGCCTGGTTGGGGCGCATGATGTCCAGGTCCAGGTCCGGTCTGATGCCGAAGACCTCCAGAACCTGATCCAGCATTTCCCGGTGTTGGGCCGTGGCGAGAACCCGGGACTCGAAGACCGGGTCCCGGGCCAGGGCCCGGATCACCGGGGCCATCTTGATGGCCTCGGGACGGGTGCCGACGATGGAAAGGACGCGGGTCTTGGAGCGATGGGGCATTTTGGCAGGGGGTAATAAAGGGGTTATCTGGACCGAAAAGGCATCCAGGGTGCGCGGAGGTCCTCGGCCTTCATGACTAGGCCTCGGGGAAGGGCTCGATCCCGGGGGTAGGCGGAGCCCTGGCCGGGACGGGAACTCATTAGGGCTTGTTCATCTCCAGAACTATCATGGGCCGCCGTTTGGGGCCATTTTCGTCGAATCCGGGTGCGACGACGCGGATGGTTCGAGAAGGTCCTCGCAGGGAGGGCAGGTTGAGGTCAAGGTAGCGGGCGAGGAGTTGACTGGCCTGGTTGCTCTTAAGCTTGCGTAGTTGACGGACCTTGGCGAGGGCCTCGTCCGTAGGTTTGGTGCCCCCATTACGGCGATAATGGCGAATGACCGCCTCGGTATAGGAAAGGGTTTCGGCGTAGGTAACCATGCTGCCCGTCCGATCCACCACGCCCTCCCCGGCGTTATAGGCCATGATGACCCTCCCGTAGTCGTTCTTGTATTTTCCTAACAGGCGTTTGAGGTGGCGGGTTCCCGTGTCAAGGTTTATCTCGGGGTCGAAAAGCTTTTCCCGTTCGGAAACCCCATAATCGGCACCCGTGCCCGGCATGATTTGCATGAGTCCAAGGGCGCCAACGCGTGATACGGCCTGGGTGTCATAGGCCGATTCGGCAGCTACCACGGCCTTGACCAAGGCTAACTCAACCCCATGACGTTTGGCCGCCGCTTCGACCAGGGCGTCGATCTTTGCCCGGTCTGGCGTTGGCTTTGGTTCCTTGTTCGACTCCTCCACCACCTGGGAAGGAGGGGTGGCTGCAGGTTCGGACTTATTAGCAACCGCGGACTCCTGAAGATTGGCGAACCCGAAGCCCGGCCAGAGCAAGATGAGGCAGAACCAGTAAAGGGGCATCTGTGATGACATGGAGACTCAATCTGACTCAAGTAATTTATATTTTACCCTGACCAGGACTATTCCTGGCAAGGACACCGCTCCCTTCCACCTCAGAACAGGAGCCCTGCAGGCGGCAGGCTAAATTGGGTTGACATAAGAGCCTTCTCCTCAGGTCGCGCATTGGCGACAAACGACCAATGGTGGGCATAGAATGTCTGGGGGATTTCCCGATTCTTCCTCTCTTGCCCTGCTTGGTATGACTGCGTGTCCAAGAATATCCGTTTCAGATATGTGTTCTTGCCCTTGGCTTTCCTGGTGGTCATGGGAGGGCTGGGATACCTGTTTACGAAGGAGGAACCCCAAAGGACCATTCGGGTTGGCTGGTATGAGCACACTTCACTCTCTACCCCTGATTCCATAACGGGTCGACCAAAGGGGTACCTGGTGGCACTACTGGAGCAGATCGCCAGCCTGGAGAACCTCCGTCTCGAATACGTCAAAACCACGCGATCGGCCTTATTAGAAGGGCTGCGTGGAGGAAAGGATTTCCTTATGGCGATGCCGATCACGATATCCGAGGGCCGTAAGAAATATGCCGATTTTTCCTGGCCGGTCAGCAAATTCACATTAAAAATTGTTGGGCGGGCCGATCAGGTCCTCGGAAATCGGCATCTGGAGATGGAAAAGGTGGCCATGGGTTCCCTGCGGGGAGCTTTGCGTATGGAGATTCTCCAACAGTGGTATGAGACGGGATTGATCGCCAGAGCCGAATCCTTTGAAACCTCCGATGGCATGCTCGATGCCTTATTGACAGGAAAGGTGGATTTCATTCTAGATGAAGCGGATTTTATAGATGCCCTCATGCTTCGTTATCCTGTAACGCTGGCACTGCTCGACAATCCAAACTTTGCTACGCCAGCCTTTTTTAAGGCATTTCCCGTTGCCCGGGGCAATAAATGGCTGCTGAATAAAGTCAATAATGGCCTTCGCCAGATCATGAATGATGGCACCTATTCCGGGATTTTTCACGAATACCATCCCCAGGCCCATTCACCCACATCACCATTTCTATCCCTAAGCCCAGCGACAACCCCGGGAGGTCACCTCCCCATTTTGGAGGTCGATGATAATTATAATGCCAAGGCCATAATGGATAACTATTTCGATATGATATCAAATGAGTCCGAGGGCGTGCGGAACCAGACCAGCATAGATGCAATCGATCATTTCGTGAGTGAGGGCATGCGCGAATTTCAGGACAAATTGCGGCGCTCAAGGATACGCCTGAACGAACTATTACTGCTGATCGATGGTCAGCCTAAGTATGCACCATATTTCGCTGCATTTTATTACAGACAAGTGGATGATCTGAGAAAATCCTTCGAGGAGATCCGTGCCAATGTGGAGACCTATCGCCAGAAAATCGAACTTGAAAATATTCAGATGGTGAATAACTTCAAGATGATTAGGCTCCTGGAAATTCCCGAACCCGAATTGCTGTGGAAAAAGGAATGGATAGAAAAGAACTTCGATTCCGTAATTACCAGCGAGACCCGGTGGATCAGGCAAATCAGCGATCTATTGAGCAGGAGCGATGATTTACAGGACCAACTCAATGAAATCATGGTCAAAGCCGAAAGCGATATTTTTGAAAATTACAGGGGATTCTATCTTCATCGCTTCAGTTTTCTGGGCAATAGCCCCGGGCAGGGTGGCTTTGCCTTCCAATGGCACGAGCTGTCTCGTAGCCTGAATAGCTGGGTCGTCACGCTACCTACCCAGTTCCTGGTGGTGGTGCCAAATCAATATTGGTGGCAGAGTCTTATGCGGCTCCTGGTGGCATCCATTCTGACGGCCCTGATCCTGGCATGGGTAGCAGCGCGCTACCCTTGGATTCCACTCAAATCCAATCTTCACCTTTATATCATTCTCTGGCTTGGTATCTATTTTTGGGTCGGAGCTGTCAATCTTCCAAGTACCAATGGCAACTTGCTTTATTCATTCGCCACGCTATTTCTAAGCCTGGCGGTCATGGAGGCAGCATGGAGGTTGCGTGGGCAAGGCCATTTGGAGAATGCGCACAATCCCTTCTTGCTCAACTTGATTTCCCTTTTTCTGATCGATTTTGTAACGGATCTCCTGGCACCGTATCGAGTTCTTTTGTCAGTATTGCTGGTGCTAGCGGCCATCAATATGGCCTGGTTTGGCTATACCGCAAGTTCTAAGAGCCGCATTCGGAAAAGGGATATCGACTCCGTGTTGGTGATTGGGGGCAGCCTTTGGTTGGCTACTGGCATAGCCGCCTGGCTGGGTTATCTTTACCCCGCCATGTTTATTTCGGTGTTCGGGGTATTGGGTCTGGGCGTATTCTATGCCGGTAGTATTTTTACTCACTCGCTTCTTGATATTTCCAAAAGATTATCCGGTACCCGAAGGTCTCTGGCGAGTTTTATTTCAACGCTGGTTATTCCATTTCTATGGCTTGGTCTGTTAGCGGGTAGCATCCATTGGTCGGCGAATATTTTTAATGCTAATTGGTTTTTTGTTAATCTTTACGATGTCGATTTAATACCAAGTCTTGCGGTCAAGATCAGTCTGCGGACCGTGCTTCTGCTGACTTTATGCGGTTTGTTGTTAAAATATTTTCTGAATTGGCTTGGGGAAATCCTGATCGCAATTTCAGACTCCCGTCAACTGGATCTGGTCTCTTTGAATTCAACCTTTTTGGTCATTCGCTACCTGGTATGGATACTCTTCGCAATTTTCGTCACGGCCTCCCTTGGCATTGACTGGGATAACCTGAAATGGATCGTGGGCGGTCTGAGTGTCGGCTTTGGGTTTGCCCTCAAGGATATCCTTGAAAACTTCTTTTCTGGGGTCATAGTGCTGCTGGGGAAGCAGGTTCGCCCCGGCGATACCATCGAATTTGGCTCCGTCTACGGTAAAATCGAGAAAATCAATATTCGCGCGACCTTTATCAAGACGGAAGATAATGCTCTGATTGCGATACCTAATAGTCAGATCGTCTCCAAGGAATTCCGTAACTGGACCTTGAATGGCCATATCCGTCGCAACGAGTTTGAGGTAGGTGTCGCCTATGGCTCGGATATTCCAGTGGTCATCGAGGCCATGCTGGAGGTCATGAATTCCTCGAACCTGGTCCTGAAGGTGATCCCACCCGATGTCCTGTTCGTGGATTTTGCTGGTAGCTCCATACAATTGCGGGCCCGGTATTGGGTCCATGTCGATAATAGGACCAAATCCGCCAGCGTACTGAGACGGGGCATGGAGGAGGTATTTAGGGCCCGGGGGATTGTCATTCCCTTCCCCCAACTCGATGTCCATTGCGATATCCCTCCCTCGTTGCTGCCAGGATGCCGCTAGATCATCCACCAGGGTCCGGAATCACCACCAGCCCTGTCTGATACCCTATCGATTTCCGTTCCATTCGACCCGAATTCCTGCTCATCCATGCCTAATCGCCCCCTCCGCTACCTCGTTCACCCAGTTTCACCCCAGGGGCACCGATTCGCCGTTGAGCTTCACATCGACTCGACCCGGTGCGAGCCCCTCTTGCTGTCCCTGCCGGCCTGGACCCCGGGCAGTTACATGATCAGGGACTTCGCGCGCAACATCCTGTGCATCGAGGTCAGTGATGAGGCGGGTCCACTAACCCTGGAGAAGCTCGACAAACAGACCTGGCGCCTGGTCTCCCGCGGGATTGCGGTTAGGGTGCGGATGGAGGTTTATGCCTGGGATCTCAGCGTGCGCGCCGCCCATCTAGATGATAGCCATGGCTATTTCAATGGTGCCAGCCTGTTTTTGCGAGTCGGCGGCCGGGTGGATGCCCCTTGCCAGTTGGAGATCCTCCGCCCCTCCGGGGACCGCTATGCGGACTGGCGCCTGGCTACCAGCCTCAAATCCCGGGGGGCGGAGCCCTTTGGTTTTGGTCATTACGAAGCCGATGACTACGAGGATCTCATTGATCACCCCGTGGAGATGGGGGTGTTCAGCCTGCTTCATTTTAGTGTGCGAGGGGTACCGCACTGGCTTGCCCTGACGGGTCGGTATTGGGCCGACGAGTCTCGGCTTCAGCGGGATTTGTCGCGTATTTGCGGGGCCCATGCTGCCCTTTTCGGGGAACTGCCCCATGACCGCTATCTCTTCCTGGTACAGGTGACGGCGGATGGTTACGGGGGTCTGGAGCATTGCTACTCCTCCAGTTTGCTCTGCGCCCGCGATGACCTCCCGGCCTTGGGCAAGGAAAATGCCACTCCGGGTTACCGACGTTTTTTAGGCCTGTGCAGCCACGAATATTTCCATCTATGGCACGTCAAGCGGATCCGTCCCCTTGCCTTCTTGGGTTCAGGGTTGGGGCAGGAGGTCCACACACGCCTGCTCTGGGTTTTCGAAGGCATCACCTCCTATTACGACGAACTGGCCCTGGTGCGGTGTGGCTGCATCGATGAGAAGGAGTATCTCGCATTGCTGGCCGAGGCTATCAGCCGGGTATTGCGTAACCCCGGCCGTAGGGTGCAAACCCTGGCTGAGTCGAGCTTCGATGCCTGGACCAAGTTTTACCGGCAGGATGAGAACAGTCCCAACGTCATCGTCAGCTATTACGCCAAGGGGGCCCTGGTGGCCCTGGCCTTGGATTTGCTGATCCGTGGGGAAACAGCAGGTGCCCTGTCTCTGGATAACGTCATGCGCAGCCTCTGGGATCGTTACGGCCGGACTGGTATCGGCCTGGGGGAGAGGGGTTTTGAGGCCTTGGCGGAGGAGGTGACGGGCCTGGCCCTGGGACCATTTTTCCATAGGGCACTGGACACCACCGAGGATCTGGATCTGGTAGGGCCCTTGGCGGCCATGGGCATCGGGATGCGCTTGCGGGCGGCTCTTCATGCCAAGGATCTCGGCGGCCTGGCTGAGGGTGCCGCGGATAGTCAGGCCTCTCCTACCTTGGGTATTCGCCTGAAACCTGAGGGCTCAGAGCCCGTGATTGCCCATGTCCTCTCGGGCGGTCCGGCCCTTGAGGCGGGATTGGCGTCCGGGGATACCCTGGTGGCATGCGATGGTCTGCGCATCACCCGCGACAACCTGGATAAACTGTTGCAGGCGGGGGATGAGTGTCGGGAGGTCGAGATCTTTGCCTTCCGGCGCGATGAACTCCAAAGCCGCCGGGTACGATTGGCCCCGGCTCCTTTGGATACCTGCGAGCTCTGGTTGCTGGAGGATGTCCCCGAAGAGAGTCGCGAGCGGCGTGCTGCCTGGCTGGGGCTTGGGGGCTGAAGGCGCCGTGGAGACCCATCTGCGGTTGGTGCGGCAACTGGCGGATGGCCGGTACCATTCTGGCGAGGCCCTGGCCAGCAACCTGGGCCTGAGCCGGGCCGCGATCTGGAAGGCGGTGCACAAGGCCAGTGAGCGCCTGGGGTTGGAGATCGAATCGCGCCAAGGAAAAGGCTATCGATTGGTGGCGGCCCTGGAATTGCTGGATCCAGAGCGATTGTTGAGTGGCATGAGCCCCGAGGGCCGTCGTCGGATCAGCCGGCTCGATCTGTTCGTCGACCTCGATTCCACCAACGCCCACCTTCTGACCGCGGGTCAGGCCGGCGCCCCCAGCGGCACCCTATGCCTCGCCGAGCGCCAAACCGCCGGACGCGGTCGGCGGGGCCGCGCCTGGGTCTCGCCCTTCGGCACCAACCTCTATCTATCCCTGCTATGGCGTTTTCCCGGCGGACCAGGCGAACTGGGTGGCCTCGGTCTGGCTGCTGGTGCGGCCTTGGCCCAGGTTCTGGAGGAGGCGGGCGTGGCGGGCATCGGCCTCAAATGGCCTAACGACCTCCTGTGGAGACGCCGCAAACTGGGGGGGCTCCTGGTGGAGGTCGCCGCCGAGGCCCAGGGACCGAGTTTGGTGGTCGTTGGGCTTGGCCTCAACACCCGTCTGTATGGCGATCAGGGCCAGGGCATCGACCAGCCCTGGGTCGATCTGAATGAAATCCTGGGGCCCGGGGGCTATAGCCGTAACCAACTGGCCGCGCACCTGGCGGAGGCCCTGACCGCCACACTGGAGGTCTTTGGAGGCGAGGGTCTGGCCCCTTTTCTGCCGCTCTGGAACCATTATGACCTCTATCGGGGCGAGGAGGTCGAGATCCGCCTGGGGGATCACCTCATCCAGGGTATCCAGGCCGGCATCACGGCACAGGGTACCCTCAGGTTGGAGGTGGCAGGCGAGACCCGGATCTTTACGAGTGGGGAGGTGAGCTTGCGACCAGCCCCCTCGGAGGCTGTCCGGGATAGGTCCTTGACCGGTTAAGATTTTTTGGAGATCAGCCAGTAGGTCAGGCCCAGGGCCAGCAGGGTTGTGCCCGAGGCCAGGATATAGTCCGCGGATACCTTTTCAAAATCCAGGACTATGATTTTACGGCAGATAGCCATGAGGGCGGTGGCGATGACCAGTTGAACTGGAAGGACATCGGCTCCCAGGTAGAGACGGATGTTGACGAAGATTTCGATGGCAATCAGGACCGCCAGGAAGGCACCGAAGGTCTCGAACAGGTTGCTGATATTGAGGAGCAGGATGGGTGGCTCGCTCAGCCGCTGGTAGAGGATCCAGACGACATCCGCCACCCCCCAGACGATGACCAGGCCCATGAGCACCGCCAGCACCCGGACGGAGGCGCGGATCAGGAGATGCAAGTGGCGGATCAGGGGATCCTCGTGTTCCGGGGGCAGTTCTTCATGGATGACTTTGCGGTGCAGGTCTGGGTCGCTCATGGCAATTCCTTGGGGCTAGTGCCGGCTAATAGTTGGGAACAAAAGGGGCAGGGTGGGGCAAAGGGGGTTGGTGGCCTCGCTGTCCAGCCGATCCCATCCCGATGCCCCGGGACTTAACCCCTGAATCCCGTGCCTCAATGGATCCAAAGGGGCCCCTCCTGCATGGCGGCAATTTGCTCGCGCAACTCCAGGATACGATCCTGCCAGTAGCGCTGGGTGTTGAACCAGGGAAAGGCAAGGGGGAAGGCCGGATCCTGCCAGCGCCGTGCAATCCAGGCGCTGTAATGAAGAAGGCGCAGGGTGCGCAGGGCCTCCAGGAGATGCAGTTCCCGCAGATTGAATTCGCGAAAATCCTCATAGCCGGCTAGCAGATGGCCCAGACCCATCGACATCTCCTGACGGTCCCCAGACAGCAGCATCCAGAGGTCCTGCACCGCGGGCCCCATGCGGCTGTCGTCGAAATCGACGAAGTGGGGTCCGGCATCCGTCCAGAGGAGATTACCGGCATGGCAATCACCATGCAGGCGCAGGTAGCGGATGGGGCCTGCGCGATCGAAAAGCCGCCTCACCTCCTCCAAGGCATGGGCCGAAACGCCCTCATAGGTGGTGCGCAGCTCCGCTGGGAGCCAGTTATGTGCCAGCAGAAAGGCGCGTGGCTCCTCCCCGAAGCTGGCGATGTCCAGGGTGGGCCGGGCCTGGAAGGGGCCTATCTCTCCAAGGGCGTGGATCCTACCCAAGAAGCGTCCCAGCCATGTCAATACCCTGGGGTCGCCCAGTTCTGGTGCGCGGCCACCATGGCGTGGGCTCAGGGAGAAGCGGTAACCGCCATGGGCGTGGAGTGTCTGGCCCTGGATGGCGAGGGGCGGGACCGCCGGGATTTCCCGTTCCGCCAGTTCCCGGGAGAAGCCGTGTTCCTCCAGAATGGCTGCATCAGACCAGCGGCCGGGCCGGTAGAACTTGGCGATGAGTGGTGAACCCTCCTCGATGCCGACCTGATAGACCCGATTTTCATAGCTATTGAGCGCCAACAGCCTCCCATCGGTGTCCAGCCCCAGGGATTCGATCGCGTCTAGAATGCGATCGGGGGTCAGATCGGCGTAGGGTTTTTCATCAGTTGCGGTGGCGGATTTCTCCCTCTTCACAACAGCAGCTTCTCCAGGATCCGCTGATAAAGGGCGGAGAGCTGATCCAGCTCCTCGATGCCTATACACTCGTCGATCTGATGGATGCTGGCATTGATCGCGCCCAATTCCAGAACCTGGGCCCCGGTGGGGGCAATGAAGCGACCGTCGGAGGTGCCACCCACGGTAGAAGGCTCGGGCCGGTAGCCGAGGATCTCCTCTACCGCCGTGGAGACGGCCTCGACCAGGTCGCCGGCGGGGGTCAGAAAGGGGTTGCCTGACAGGCGCCAGCTAAGCTCATAATCGAGTCCGCCCCGGTCCAGGATGGCGGCGACGCGCTGCTGGATGGTGTCGGCATCCAATTCCGTGGAAAAGCGCAGGTTGAACTGGGCGGTGAGGGTCCCGGGGATCACGTTCTCAGCCCCGGTACCCGTGTTGAGGTTGGCGATTTGGAAGCTGGTGGGCGGGAAGAAGTCATTGCCCTGATCCCACTCCTCGTCGACCAACTCTACCAAACAGGGGGCCAGGGCATGCAAGGGATTGAGGGCGCGATGTGGATAGGCGACATGGCCCTGTTTGCCGATAACCTTCAGAAATCCGCTGAGGCTGCCACGGCGTCCGACCTTAATGGTGTCGGCAAGGCGTTCGTGACTGGAGGGTTCGCCTACCAGACACCAGTTGATCTTTTCCCCGCGTCCCTCCAGGGTTTCGACCACTCGCGCCGTGCCATCGACCGCGGGGCCCTCCTCGTCACTGGTGATGAGAAAGGCGATAGAGCCGGGATGGTCCGGGTGGTCGCGGACGAAGTCCTCGACGGCGGTAACCATCGCCGCGATTTCGCCCTTCATGTCGCAGGCGCCGCGTCCATAGAGCAGGCCGTTGCGAATCTCGGGCACGAAGGGGTCCGAGGCCCATTCCTCCCGGGGGCCGGTCGGCACCACGTCGGTGTGACCGGCGAAGCAGAAGAGGGGAGCCTGATCGCCTCGGCGCGCCCAAAGGTTCGTCACCTCGTTGAAGGGCATGGGTTCGATGTGAAATCCTAGAGCGGCCAGGCGCCGGGCGATCAGGTCCTGGCAGCCCCCGTCCTCGGGGGTGATGGAGGGACGGCTCAGGAGTTCCTGAGCCAGGGCGACCGTGGCTGTCATGAGGGGAAGATCTCGGCGTAGGCGGGCTCGGAGAAGCCCAGATAGCGGGCCTCGCCCGTGTCGAGCAGGGGCCGGCGGATGATGGCGGGTGTGGAGACCATGACACGGATGGCGCCGTCCTCGTCCAGACCCTCGCGGATCTCGACCGGCAGTTTGCGCCACATCATGCCCTGACGATTGAGCAACTTCTCCCAACCCAGTTCGGCAACCCAGGCGCGAACCTGGCTTTCGTCCAGGCCCTGCCTCTTGTAGTCGTGGAAGTCATAGGCAATGCCTCGCTCGTCGAGCCAACGCCGGGCCTTCTTCATGCTGTCGCAGTTGGGAATGCCGTAGAGTCTGACCATGGGTCCCCCTAGATATCCCGAAGCAATTCGTTGATGCCCACCTTGCCGCGGGTGCGGGCGTCGACCTGTTTGATGATGACGGCGCAGTTGAGGGAGTAGCTCCCGTCCTTGGACGGCAGGCTCCCGGGGACGACCACGGCCCCCGGGGGGACCCGGCCGTAGGTGATCTCCCCGGTCTCGCGGTTGAAGATCTTGGTGCTCTGGCCGATGAAGACCCCCATGGACAGCACCGCCCCCTCGCCGACGATGACCCCCTCCACCACCTCCGAGCGGGCGCCGATGAAGCAGTTGTCCTCGATGATGGTTGGCGCGGCTTGGACCGGTTCCAGGACGCCGCCGATGCCGACACCCCCCGAGAGGTGGACGTTCCGTCCGATCTGGGCACAGGAGCCCACGGTGGCCCAGGTATCGACCATGGTACCCGAGTCCACATAGGCTCCGATATTGACGTAGGAGGGCATGAGGACGCATCCCGAGGCGATGTAGGCGCCGCGCCTCGCCGTGGCCGGGGGCACCACTCGCACCCCCGCGTCGCGGAAGTCACGGCTGTTGAAGTCCTGAAACTTGGAGGGGACCTTGTCGTAATAATTGGTGAAACCGCCCTTCATGAAGGCGTTGTCCTCAATGCGGAAGGACAGCAGCACTGCCTTCTTGATCCAGTCGTTCACCACCCAGGCACCGTCGCGTTTCTCCGCCACCCGGATCTCGCCCTGGTCCAGACGGTCGATGGTGTCCTGAACGGCGTCCCGAACCAGGGTCTCAACGCTCCGGGGGGTGATTTCGGCACGGTGTTCAAAGGCCTCTTCGATGGTCTGACGGTTATTACTCATGGACATACTCCAAAAAGGGTGGTGGCGGGTGCCAGGGCTATTAAAGGGATTCGATAAAACGGCGAATACGCCAGGCAGCCTCGACGCATTCGTCCAAGGGGGCAACCAGGGCCAGGCGGGCGCGTTGGGCGCCGGGATTGTGGCCGGAAACCGTCCGAGAGAGATAGGTCCCCGGCAGGATGGTGACATTGGCGGCGGCGAAGAGCCTGCGCGCGAAATCCGGGTCCGGGATGGGGGTGACCGGCCAGAGATAGAAGCCGGCGTCGGGACGCGTGACCTCCAACACCTCACCCAGTATCGCCAGGACCGCATCGAACTTGGCACGGTACAGGGCCCGGTTGGCGATCACATGGGTCTCGTCGCGCCAGGCCGCGATGCTGGCGTGCTGATGGTGCCCCGGCATGGCACAGCCGTGATAGGTACGGTACTGGAAGAAACGCTCGATCACCCTGGCATCGCCAGCGATGAAGCCGGACCTCAAACCCGGGACGTTCGAACGCTTGGAGAGGCTGTGAAAGACGAGGCAGTGCCGAAAGTCCCACCGACCCAGGGCGGCCGCCGCCTGGAGCAGGCCAACCGGAGCTTGCCCTTCATTGCCATAGATTTCCGAGTAGCACTCATCCGCGGCGATCAGGAAATCGTATTCCTCGGCCAATTGGATCAGCGCCTGAAGGGTCGCCAATGGGATGACGGCGCCCGTGGGGTTACCGGGTGAACAGAGATAGAGAATCTGGCAGCGCCGCCAGGTGTCCGCCGCTACGGCCGCGAAGTCGGGGAGGAAGCCGTTTTCCGGCAGGCACGGCAAAAAGTGGGGCTCGGCACCTGCCAGCAGGGTGGCCCCCTCGTAGATCTGATAAAAGGGATTGGGCATCAGCACCAGGGGCTTGTGGTTCCGGTCCACCAGGGCCTGGGCGAAGGCAAACAGGCCCTCGCGGGTGCCGTTCAGGGGCAGGATCTGGCGCTCAGGGTCCAGGCAGTCCGCGGGTAAGTGGTAACGCCGGGTCAACCAATCGGCGATGGCTTGGCGGAGAACCGGCGACCCCCGAGTGGAGGGATAGGCGGACAGCAGGTGCAGATGGGCGATCAGGGTCTCGACGATGAAACTCGGCGTGGGATGCTTGGGCTCGCCCATGGACAGGGCGATGTGGCCTAACCCCGCTGGCGGCTCGATACCACCCTTGAGGGCGGCCAGCTTTTCAAAAGGGTAGGGTTGGAGCCGGGCCAGATCGGGATTCATACGGTTGCCGAGATTGCCTGGGGTCGAAATTAAATTAGTATATCAGCCAATCATGGGCGGATTGCGGATCAAACCAAGCCGAGGACCTGGCCCTATGTCAGAAATTCTAGGGATTCACCATGCCAGTCTCCTCGTTGCCGACACGGCACGGGCCCTGGCCTTCTACCGGGACCTGCTCGGATTGACTGTCATCGTCGAGCGCCCGGATCTGGGTTTCCCCGGCGCCTGGCTCAGGGTTGGCGACCAACAGATCCATCTGCTGGAACTCCCCAATCCGGACCCGATGAAGGGCAGACCAGAGCATGGCGGTCGTGACCGGCATCTCGCCCTGATCGTCCAGGACCTCGAGGGGCTGGCCAGGCGCATGGAAGAGGCGGGGATTGCCTATTCGCGCAGCCGCTCAGGCCGGGCGGCCCTCTTTTGCCGGGACCCGGATGCCAACGCCCTGGAGTTTTTCCCCGCCCCCCGCCCTGAGGGGCAGGTGCAGGAGCCTTGACCCCGGGGCGGTACCCTGGGGAGATGCCGCTCCCCTGCGGCTCTGGCATTGATCAGCGCGTCATCCTAGAGGCGCGACGCCAAGATGGCGACCCATCAAAGAGCCCTATAAGTTGGAGTTCCTGCCCCACGACTTGCTAACTGCCTTATGGGAAATCGTAATTGGCGTCCCCTGTTGGAGCGAGCTTGCTCGTGATCAGCAGTGCTGGCCATACGGAAGCCCTTATCGCGGCCAAGGCAGTTCTTACCATACCCGTCCCAGGCGTTGGGTAGACCACGTACTGCTTATAACGCACATTGGAGTCGCCATCCTCGAACGTTTCTGGTCGCTGAGGTCCTTGTAGCCCAAGGCCTGGCCAAGGACTCACCGGGCCACCAAGGAGCGCGCCCGCTATGCTCGATGGCTTCGGGAGTGCGGTGATTGGTGAAAAGATCGGCAAGCCGCGCCGCGATAAGGTAAACGGCTCCCGACAAGAGGGGTATCCTGACCAGCAGGAGGCAGGTACAGGCGGGCCTACCCGCGAGCCTGTGGTACAGCCTCCATCACCCCGGGGTAATCAGGATGGAATCGAGGTTTTCGAAAACTTTGCTCTTGCCTCCCAGGCGTACTAGGCTTAAGCCATCTGTCTGATTGTTCAGGTGCGCTTGGGTCCTCGTCGGGGTGCTCGAGCGCCCCATGATGCTGGGTTGATGCAGAGGTCTGGCGATGACTGGCGGGTTGGGAAAGGTGTTCGTTGCGGGGCTTATCGGGGTCGGGGCCCGTTACCCCTGTCCTGGTGGGGTCGCTCTGGCTGTAGGCACCCGGGTCGCTGCGGGCCCTTACTGGCTGGGCGGCATCCGGGTAACCAGGGGGGTTGGACTGATACCATGACCGAGCCGCTTCGGGTACTTCTGATCGAGGATTCCCTTGTTGACGCGGAAATGAATGAAAGGGAGCTGGGCAAGGCTGGCTTCCCTTTCGTGACGCGGCGGGTGGACCGGGAGGAAACCCTGGTGAAGGCCCTGACCGACTTTCGCCCGGATCTGATCCTGTCTGATTACCACCTCCCTTGCTTTGATGGCATACGGGCCCTGGCCATCTGCCAGGAACGGGCGCCTGCCATCCCCTTAATTTTCGTCACCGGCACCATGGGTGAGGAATTGGCGGTGGAGAGCATCCGGCACGGGGCTACCGATTACATCATCAAGGACCGTCTGGCACGTTTGCCCATGGCGGTTCTGCGTGCCTTGACAGAGAGGCGGATCAAGGAGGAACGCATCCGGGACCAGGCCGCCCTGCGGGCCAGTGAGGAACGCTACCACCAGTTATTCGAGGCCATGGGCAGCGGGGTAGCCATCTTCCGGCCTGAGGAGACCGGTGAGTCCTTCACCTTACAGGCGGTCAACCGGGCGGCGGAGCGCATCGAGGGGCTGACGCGCCAGGAGATGCTGGGCCGCGAGGTGCGGGCCCTGTTGCCAGGGGAGGCGGGCTCCAATCTGTTGGCGGCCCTGCAAGGGGTGGCGCGATCCGGGGTCCCGGAAAGATTGCCCCCGACCCTTTATCGGGACGGTCAGATTGGTGGGTGGCGCGAGAGCTATGTGTATCGTTTGAGCGGCGGGGAGGTGGTGGCGGTTTACGATGACGTCAGCGAGCGGATGGAATATTTGGCCCGGATCGAACGTCTGAATCGCACCCTGCGAACCATCTCCGCCTGCAACCGGGATCTGGTGCGGACCCATCGCGAGGAGGATCTGCTCCAAGGGGTCAGTCAGGATCTGCTGGAATTGGGGCAGCATCTGATGGTGTGGATCGCCTATCCGGACCCTGACGCGCCCGGTGGCCTGAAGACCCAGGTTACCTGCGGTGATCCTGCGGTAGTGAGCGCCTTCCGGGGGTTGGTGGGCCCCCATGCCCAGGACTGCTGCGGGTTGCCACGGGCGGCACTGGCCGAGGGCCGGCCGCAGGCCTGGTCCCTGGCGCAGCCTCGGCCGGAGGTCGTGCCCTCGGGGCTCCAGATCGCCGGGGTGGCTGCCGCGGTGGCACTGCCGCTGCGCCACGATCAGGAGTTGCTAGGTGCCATCACGGTGCTGTCCGGGTCAGGGGCCGCCTTCGACCAGGAGGAGGTCAACCTCCTGGAGGAACTGGCAGCAGACCTGGCCTTTGGGATCGTGGTGCAGCGCACTGCCCAAGAGCGGGATGCGTATCTGTCCCAGGTGGGCCGGGCCATGCAGGGTACGGTAGCGGTCCTGGCCAGCGCTACGGAGATGCGCGACCCCTATACCGCCGGCCACGAACAGCGGGTGGCCACCCTGGCGGTGGCCATTGCCCGGGATCTGGGGCTGCCCACCACCTTGATCGAGGGCCTTTATCTGGGGGGAATGATCCATGACATTGGCAAACTCGCCGTTCCCGCCGAGATTCTCAACAAGCCTGGCCGCTTGAATCCCATCGAGTTCCGTTTGATCCAGCAGCACGTCGACATCGGCTATCGGATTGTTAAGGAGATCGAGTTCCCCTGGCCCCTCGCGGCCATGATCCTGCAGCATCATGAACGGCTGGATGGCTCAGGCTACCCGCAGGGTCTGCATGGCGAGGATCTGCTCCTGGAGTCGCGTATCCTGGCGGTGGCGGATGTGGTGGAGGCTATGTCATCCCACCGCCCCTATCGGGCCGGTTTGACCTTGGAGGTGGCCCTGGACGAGATCACCCAGGGCAAGGGCAGCCGCTTCGATCCGCTGGTGGTGGATGCCTGTGTGCGGGTCATTCTGGCCAACGGTATGCGCCTGCCCGAGGTACCGCCAACCCTGGGGGCTTGAAGTAGGGACGGGGACGCACCCCCTGTGTAGGGGTTAATCCGCTTCCACCCGTGGCATCCCTGCCACGGGCACCTTGAACCTCGATGCACCGACCGGAGTGACCCCACCCAATCAGGGTTCTCAGAGGCGCACCTTTTCGCCGGGCTCGAGGATCAGAACCTGAGTCGAGGTTTCGCCCAAGGCCTGGCGGTACTCCTCGGGCGTGCCCTTGAGTTGGGGGATGGTGCCATAGTGGATAGGGATGGCATAGCGTGGCTTGAGATAGTCGCGGGTCGCCAAGGCCGCGTCCTTGGGGTCCATGGTGAAGTGCCCGCCTATGGGTATCAACACCAGATCCGGATGGTAGTAGCTACCGATGAATCCCAGGTCGCCAAAGAGCCCGGTATCACCCATATGATAGATTTTAAAGCCATTTTCCAACTCGATGATGAAGCCGGCCGGCTCGCCCCCCACATGGATTTCCGACTGGTTGGTCTGGGGATTGGTCCAGCGGTATTCCGAGCTGTGCTCGGCGTGGGTCATGGTGATGCGGATACCCTCGCCCAAGGGCTGGATGGTGGCGCCCTTGTTGAAACGGGGGGCAAGTTCCTGGGGTAACTCCCCCAGGGCCACCAGGGTGTCGTTCAGGCCGGCTGGCCCGTAGAGGGGGGTCTGGTGTTGTTTGGCGATCGCTGGCCCGTCGCCCACATGGTCGCCATGGGCGTGGGTTACCAGTACCAGATCGACCTTGCCGAGGGCGGCGAGATCCTTGTATTCGGGCGGGGTCTTGGGGTTCTTGGTGAGGAAGGGATCGATCAGGATCACCTTGCCAGCAACGCTGGTGATCTTGAAGGCGGAGTGGCCTAACCACTGCACCTTGACCTGGCCCTCCCCTGCGACTACCCGGGTTGCTAGCAATAAAGAGGCAAGCAGGCATCCGGTGAGCAGGCTCAGCGCCCTGCCCCCGAGCCGGTTTTTGTTCGATGACATTACGGTTTCCTCCCGAGGTGACTGTCGGGAGGATGTGGGTTAGGCGTCCCCCGTCTTCAAGGGGACGGGGGATGGCAAGGCATCGAGGCGTCAGGGGGTTACCACTCTCCTGGTTTCAGGGCGCGGCCGCCGCCCGTGAACTCCGTGGCTCTTTCCACCGTAGGCGGACGTTTGCTCCCCCCACTGGTGCTGCGACAGATCTCTCGCTGGGCCCGGCGCATGCCCTCACTGGCCTCCAAAAGCCCGGGATTCAACACCAGCGCCTCTCTGTACATGGCGAGGCTCTCCTTGCAATTGCCTTGCATCCGATAGCGTTCGCCAGCCTGATAGGCCCACCACCCGGGGATGGCCGAATTGTCCGATGGGGGTGGATAGTAGGAAGGTGGGTATTGGTCATTCGGCATGCCTTGACAGCCCATTAGTACCAGGCTGATCAGGGCCAGAACCCATAGGTTTCGCATCTTTGCCTCTCCTTGATAGTGGTGGCGGTTGATCGGACGTAGCGCTATCGGCGCAACGGGGTAACCCTAATATTAAGCAATTCTGGGCTAAATTGCGTTTGGGCCATGCAAATTTTCGTGCCTCGTCCAGAGTGGTCAGGAAGAGGAGGGGCGCCTACCCTGTGACCGCCGGCGCCCCTGGTAGGCGGCGATCTGCTGGAGGATGGGCTGGAAGGGGAAACTGTCCAGATCGCCAAAATGGAGGCTGGCGGCGTCCAGGATCCGGTCGATGTCGGGAATGCGGGTAGGAACTGGCTGGTTGGGTTCCAGGGTGGCATGTAGACCCCGAAGGCCGCCGACCTGCACCCGCATGGCCTGGCCATGGGGCAGTGAGGGGCGTTGGTCGGTGGCCTTTAGGGCGAAACGGGCATTTTTGCGGACCAGGTCCAGAAAGGCCAAGCACCGGGTCTGGGAAGCCAGGAGGCCGCAGCGGACGCCCTCGCGCTCGGCGATGCAAAAGTGCTGGGCGTGGCGACAGTCGCCGTTACGGGTGAGGATCGTCTTCTCGTAGGGGCAAACCAGTTCATTGATGGCCTGATAGGCCTGGCGAAACATTTCTTGGTCCATGGGCGCGGCTGGGCTCTCCTTCAGTTCGCTTCCGGGGGAAGAATCTTTACCCGGTCGGTGAAGCGGTCGATCTGGCGCCGGTCCCGTTTGGTGGGGCGGCCGGGACGAGCGGCGAGGATCCCCGACTCGCGGCGATCCCTCACCAGGGCCTGGCGACGCTGACGGCTGTCATCGTTCTCCTCGTAAAGGAGGGCGGCCTCGGCTGCGGGGCGGCGCTGCTGGGCGAGGGCCAGCACCAGGATCTCCCAGATCAGCGAGTCCTTGTGGATGATAAGACGGGCGCCGGGACGAATAGGTCGCCCGGGCTTGGCGCCCTGGCCCTCAACCTCGACCTTGCCCCCATTGATGGCCTCGGTGGCGAGTTGACGGGTCTTGAAGAAACGCGCGGCCCAGAGCCATTTGTCTAGGCGTTGCCCCTCGGCGGGGCCAGGTATCTTGGCTCCCTGCCCTCCAGACGGGCGAGGGGGGTGGTTCACAGGCCGAGCCTGGGGTCGAGTTCGCCGCTGACCTCCAGGGTGGCCAGGTCGTCGAAGCCCCCGACGTGATAGTCATCGATAAAGATCTGGGGCACGGTCTTGCGCTGGCTGCGCTGGATCATCTGGTGCATTTGCTCTACATCCAGATCGACGCGGATCTCCTGATAGTCCACACCCTTGCGCTGCAGCAGATGCTTGGCGCGAACGCAATAGGGACACTGAAGGGTGGTATAAATCACGACATTGGGCATGTTGGTCGCCTGCGATTTGCGTATATCTGGGTCGGGGGAGGGCAGGGGCGTTGAAATTGGTGCTCCTTGCCGGAATTAAAGTCCATCATTCGGCACCCCAGGGTCTGCCTTGCCCTTGTAATGCCCGAGTCCCGCTCCGTCAAGGCGTTTCACGACCCCCACGAGGAGTCCCATGTCCAGCACCACCCCCACCCTCACCCGTCTGGCGGATTACCGCCCTCCCGAATTCCTCGTTGATTCCGTGGCGTTGGATTTTCAACTGGGGGCAGCGGAGACCCAAGTGGCCGCAACCCTGGAACTGCGTCGCAACCCGGTGGCGATACGGGGTGATGGCAGTCTAAGGTTGGACGGGGAGGGGTTGGAATTGGAACGGCTTGCCCTGGATGGCCGGAGCCTGGTACCCGGTGAATATGCGGTCGACGAGGAATCCCTGACCCTTTTCCAGGTGCCGGACCAGTTTCTCCTGGAGACATGGGTGCGTATCCACCCTGATCAAAATACCGCCCTGGAGGGGCTTTACCTCTCCAATGGCATGCTCTGCACCCAATGCGAGGCGCAGGGTTTTCGCCACATCACCTACTTCCTGGACCGCCCCGATGTCATGGCCCGCTATTCGGTGCGCTTGGAGGCCGACCGGGACCCCTACCCGGTGTTGCTCGCCAATGGTAACCCGATCGGGACCGAGGACCTGGGGAATGGCCGCCACCGGGCCAGTTGGGATGATCCCTTTCCCAAGCCCAGTTACCTCTTCGCCCTGGTGGCGGGGGATCTGTCCCGGGTTTCGGATCGCTTCCGCACCGCCTCGGGACGGAAGGTGGCCCTGAACATTTGGGTTGAGCCTGAAAACCTGGATCAGTGTGGCCACGCCATGCGAGCCCTCAAGAATGCCATGGGTTGGGACGAGGACCGCTATGGGCGGGAATACGACCTGGATGTCTACAACATCGTCGCCGTCAGCCACTTCAACATGGGGGCCATGGAGAATAAGGGCCTCAACATCTTTAACGCCAAGGCCGTGCTGGCCAGTCCGGAAACGGCCACCGATCAGGATTTTCAGTGGGTCGAGGGGGTCATAGCCCACGAATATTTCCACAACTGGTCGGGTAACCGTGTGACTTGCCGGGATTGGTTCCAATTGAGCCTCAAGGAAGGCTTCACGGTTTTCCGGGATCAGGAATTCTCCGCGGATCGGGGTTCCCGCGGCGTCAAGCGCATCGCCGACGTGCGTATGTTGCGCGCCCGCCAGTTTGCCGAGGATGCCGGACCCCTGGCCCACCCGGTGCGCCCGGAGTCCTATATCGAAATCAATAACTTCTACACCGCGACCGTCTACGAAAAGGGCGCGGAACTGGCCCGGATGCTGGCCCTGTTACTGGGACCCGACCTCTTCCGCCGAGCCACCGATCTCTATTTCAGCCACCACGATGGTCAGGCGGTGACGACGGATGACTTTGTTGCCTGCATGGAGGTGGTGAGCGGGAGGAATCTCAGCCAGTTCAAGCGCTGGTATAGCCAGGCAGGGACCCCGGAATTGGATATCTCCGGGGCCCATGACCCCATCACCCAAACCTATGAACTCAGGGTGCGCCAGCATACCCCGCCGACGCCAGGGCAACCCCAAAAGGAGGCACTGCATATCCCGCTGGCCCTGGGCCTGCTCGACCACCAGGGGCGGGATCTGCCGCTGCGGTTGGCCGGGGAGACGGGGTCGTTCCAGGCGGGCACCCGGTTGCTGGAGGTACGGGAGCCTGAGCAGGTTTTCCGCTTTGTCGATCTGCCCGAGCCCCCCTTGCCCTCCCTACTGCGGGGCTTCTCCGCACCCGTCAAGGTCCATTTCGACTATAGCGATGCAGAACTCGTCTTCCTCATGGCCCATGACAGCGATGGGTTCAACCGCTGGGAGGCTGCCCAGAGCCTGTCGCAGCGGCTGTTACTGGCCTGGGTGGCAGGGCCAGAGCGGCTAATACCGACGGGTTTTTTCGAGTCCTGCCGCCATGCCCTGACGGATACCCGGTCCGAGCCGGCCCTGATCGCCGAGGTCCTGACCCTGCCCAGCGAATCCTATCTAGGGGATCAGATGGCCATCGTTGCCGTGGAGGCGATCCATCAGGCCCGGGAGGACCTGATGAGGCGCATGGGTCAGGAGTTGAGCGGGGAGTTGCGTGCGGGTTATGAAGGGAACCAGGACAGGGGGCCTTATGAACCCAGCCCCGAGGCCATGGGGCGGCGTGCCCTCAAGAATCTGTGCCTGGGCTATCTAGTAGCGGCTCGGGAACCCAATGCCTTGGGACTCTGTCGTGATCAGTTCGAGGCTCGCCACAATATGACCGACCAGATTGCCGCCTTACGGCTGCTCGTGGATGCGGGGGGCGCGGCAGGGGAGGAGGCCTTGGCGGCCTTTTACGATCAGTGGGCAGGGGATGCCCTGGTTCTCGACAAGTGGTTTGCCATCCAGGCGAGCGCCAAGGGGCCCGGGACCCTGGAGAGGGTGCGGGATTTGTTGGGCCATTCCACCTACAGCCCCACCAACCCCAATCGGGTGCGCAGCCTTGTGGCCAGCTTCTGCGCCAACCCCGTGCCCTTTCATGCCCCGGATGGCTCCGGTTATGCCTTCCTGCGCGAGCGTGTCCTTGAACTCGATGCCCTCAACCACCAGATCGCCGCCCGCCTGCTCCAGCCCTTGGTGCGCTGGCGCCGCTATGATGCTCATCGCCAGGACCTGATGCGGGCGGAACTCGAAACCATACTGGCGAGCGAGCGGCTGTCGAGGGATGTCTATGAGGTGGCCGCGAAGGGTTTGGCCTAAGCCTGGGGGAGGAATGCAGATATGATCGAAACAAACCCTGACCAGATGCCCCTGACGCGGGTATTCATGAATCCCGACCCGATCCTGGCGGATTACCGCGCTGCCATGGCCCTGGCGGATCGGGAAGCCAGGTCGCGCCTGGGGGATTGTATGCTGCTGTCCTGGTACGACCGGGATCGGGATTTCGAATCCCCCCAGCACACCACCGAGTGCCATCTGGACAGTGCCACCCCCGGCTATGTGGATTACGGTATCCATCATGGGGCGAATCTGATGCTGGATTTTGAGGCTGGACGCTTCGTCTTCTTCTATCTGGCCCTGGCGGAATAAGGGGGTGTCCTCTGGCCCAGGGGATCAGGTCAGAGGCTCCACCCCGGGACCCCTCGTGGAGGTTCCCTCCTGGCGAACCCGTACCTCCAGGGGGTCGGAGGCGCGGAGGTGAATATCGCGCTGTGGGAAGGCGAGGCTGATGGCGTGGGCGCGAAACTTATCCAATATGTCCTTTTGCAGATCTGAGATCACCGGAACTCGATCCTCTACCTCGGGAACGAAGCACCGCGCCTGCAAGAGCAGGGCGCTGTCCCCAAAGCTTTCGAATATGAAGCTGGGTGCTGGTTCCTTCAGGACCCGGTCATTAGCCTGCACCGCCTCCTCCATGAGTCGTAAAGCCAGGCGCACGTCGTCCTGGTAATCGATGCCGACCTTGATGACCACCCGGTTCAGGGAGTCACTCAAGGTCCAATTCAGTAGATGATTGGTAATGAACTCTTTGTTGGGTACCAGCAGTTCCTGGCGGTCCCAGTTGCGCACCGTGGTAGCCCGTATGCGAATCTTGGTTACGGTGCCGGTGGTTTGTCCTATGGTCACCACATCACCCACTCGCACCGGGCGTTCGAACAGGATGATGATGCCGCTGATGAAGTTGGCCACAATTTCCTGGAGACCGAAGCCGATACCCACGCCTAGGGCCGCCACCAGCCACTGGACCCGCCCCCAGGAGATACCCAAGGTGCTGGAGACCGACATGGCGGCGAGGGCTATGAGGGTGTAGGCGGTGAGGGTTTTGATGGCGTAGCGGGCGCCGGGCGAGATGGAAAAGCGATCCAACAGGAGAATTTCCAATAGCGCCGGTAGGTTGCGGACGGCGATAGTAGCCATGGCGATAGTGGCGAGAATGAAGGCAACACTGGCCAGCGAAAAGGTCTTGAGCTTCTCCTCGCCGTCCACCACGCCCATGTAGGTCCAGAGGGCGATGTCCTCGAGGCGGGTAAAGGCGGGAATGACGTCGGACCAGATGGCCCAGAGACCCAACAGGGCACCCACGAAGATAACGGCGTTGATAAGGCGTCGGGTCTGCTCGTCCAAGCTGACCAGTTCCAGTCGCCGCTCCATGATGGGGTGGTTGGCCTCGGTCGTGACCTCCGTATCCTTCCCCTCCAGGGAATGATCCAAGGCGACCTGCAGGGCCAGGCGGCGATGGGTGACGCCCAACCAGCGCAGGATGGACTGCTGCAGGATGACCAGGGCTAAGATCAACCACAATTGTTTCACCAGCGAACCCAGCAAGGTCGCCGCGGTATAGACAAAACCCGATAGGGCGAGTAGGGACAGCCCCAGTGGGATGGCGAGGATGCCGAAATACCAGAAATGGCGTAGCCGGTAGGGCCAGCCCTCTGGGTGGAGGGCGAGGTAATTCTTGAGGACGCCCCGGGTTGGATGCGCGAGCCTGCCGAGAAAGAAGGTCAGGCCGAGCATGAGGGCGATGAGGCTGATGCGTTGCAACCCCAGGCCGAAGGTGGCGTTGGGATCCGCGAAGAGGAGGGCCACGATGAAGGAAAGAGGCACTAGGAGTGCCACTGCCCAGGACATGTTACGCCGGATCAGGCCCAGGACCTCCCCGGTCCAACGGAAATGGCGATCGGCCACACCGCCAGGCATGCACAGCAGGTCCAGGAATCGCAGGGAGAAGAAGCCCGTCGAGATGGCGATAATGGCAAAACCCACCCCTTTGGTGAAGACCGTCGCTGTTGAGGAGGCCTCAAGCCACCAGCCCAGGGCTGCGAGGAGCAGGGGCCATCGTAAAGCCAACAGAACCGTGAGGGCCAGCCCGGCCAGGGTATGGCGGAAACTATCAGTTTGGACCCGACGCAGGGGCTCGGCCCTCAGCACCAGGGCCTGTTTGAAGGCTTTGCCTTGGAAGAGTAACCAGATCAGCGGAGTCAGGCCAATCCAAAAGATAGGCGTGGTGATCCCACTCATCAGGACCTGGAGAACCTCTTGCCAATGGGACGGGGCCAGGAGCCAGGTGAGGGCATGGGGCAAGGACTTGAAGGAGTCCAGGCCAACGCCGGGGGGGGCGCTGCGGGTCCACAACAGGTGTTGGGCAAGGAAGTCCCGATAGGCATTGACCGTGCGCAGGAGTTCTTGGGCGGCGAAATCCAGTTCGCCGAGGAGGCGCAGGTGGGCCTGATTGGCCTCCTGGGCTTGGCCGAGGAGTTCACGCCTCCGTTCGAGTTGTTCCCGAACCTGGGAACGCAACTCGGGGGTGACATCCCCCGGGGGGAGCGCGGCAAGGCGCTCCTCCACCTGTCCGTCCAGGTCGCGCAGACGTTGCAGTTCTTCGTTATAGCGAATCTCACGCAAGCTGGCGTCGGCGATACGACGCTCCCGGTCGCGGTTACTCTGCTCGAGTTCGGCTGCGTCCGGGAGCTGCTGTCGGTTGTTCAGCAGCACCTGGCCCATGGCCTCGGTGAGTCCGGAGAGTTCCATCCGCTGGCGGGTATTGCGGTATTCTTCATCCAGCCGCTTGCCCTGGGCGCGGAGTTGGGTCAACTCGTTGTTATTGGCACCCTGGGCCTTGGTGGCCTCGCCGAGCTTCTGAGTCAGATCCGCGTTAGCCGCCGCCAGCTCCACCACTAGGGCATGTTGTCCCGAGGCGGCTGCAGTTGCTGCCTCGGCTTGCCGCTTGGCCTGTTCGGCATCGGCAAGGCGACGCTGACTCAACGCCTCTCTCAGGAGACTGCTACGGGTCTGGACGCCCTTGAGCTCCAGTTGATGCTTATCGCGTTCCGCCCGCAAGAGATCCTCACGTACACTTTGTGACAGGATTTCCCTATCGAGACGCGTCAACTCGGCGCGCAAGGCCCGTTGGCGCGTCTCCTGTACCAGAAGACGGGCCTCCTTCGTGGCTGGGGTCTCGCCATCCGGAGAGGGTTGCGCCATCTCGGCTGCGAGATCGTCCAGGGCCTTACGGTTGTCCTGGGAACCTTGCCGAGCGGCAGCCATGGTTTGGGGCCAGTCCGTAAGGATCTTGTCCAACTCGCTGAGTCGGGCGGTAAGGGCGGCTTCCTCAGCTCCCGCCTGAGTAAGTTGCTGTTCGAGGTCGCTGATCGGGACCTCGCCCTTGGGGGCCGGCGGCTTGTCCTCGGCATGGGCCCGCAGGGTCTCGATATCCTTGCGCAGGCGTTGGATCTCGGTAGGCGCATTCTCCAGGGTTTGGGCCAGGGCTGCCGATTTGGCCTCCTGGTTGCGCATGACCTCCATGTTGCTCAACGCCTTGCGGTAGAGTTCGGTCAAACGCTTGGCAGAGTCGGCGTCGCTGGCGCCCTCCAGTTCCTTGATACGGGTTTCGATCAGGCGGATGGTGACCGCGGGATCCTCCTTGGCCTCGATGATGTCGCTGACGACCTGTGGCTTGTCACCTTCCCGGGGGGTGTCGGCCTTGGATTTTGTCTCGGATATGGCCAGGGCTTGACCGGAAATCAGGCATAGCCAAGTCAAAAGGAACAGGTATGGGGTGAGGCGAGCGCTGGACAAGAGGTAGCTCCGATGGGGAATGAGGCTCTATGGTCCCGCCACCTCCCCTGGGAAGCAATCTCAGGGTAGGATTTCCTAGACGGCTGGTGAGAATAGGACCACCCCGCACCATGTTGCCGGGTAATCTTCACGTAGGATGGACGACAGAGCGAGGATTGTCAGGCTTACAAAGGAAATTCTTGTCTTTTTCCGTGCGAAATGGCTATAGTTTAAAGGGTGTGGCTAGCGCAGGCGACGTCTCGAATTTGGGGTGGGGCGTTTTTGTGTAATTTTTCCTCGTTTGGGGACGGGGGGGAGAAAGTGCTCGTGTCATCGGCTGCCCGTTATCTATTTCTGGCGCTGCTGGCGTCAATCCTGATCTATCTTTCTGGTTGCTCAAGTACGGGCACCTCCGACTACAAGGCCGTTCACCAGACTTCCTCGGATGCGACCTTCCCGGTACCCTCGGGTATCCAGGACAATGTTGAATTTTGGCGCAAAATTTACGGAGAAATGGATCGTTCCCAGGTCGCCATTCACGATGACCGGTACATGGGCGTGATCTATGAGGTTGTCGAGGTTCCCACCGCCTATCGTGGCAGCAGCGAAGATCGCCGTGCTTATGTCAAGGGCAAGCAGCAGGAATATCGCGATCGCCTTGCCACCCTGGAACGTAAGGTCACCTATGGCGAGTCCCTGACCTCGTCGGAAGAGGATATGAAAACAAAACTCGAGGCCAAGGGCGGCAGGAATGCCCTCTTCGGAGCCTCGGACCGAGTGCGCACTCAGCAGGGCATGCGCGAGCGTTTCCGCTCCGGCATGGAGATCAGCGGCCGCTACGACCAGGCCTTCCGCGAAATCTTCCGTAAGCATGGCGTTCCCGAGGATCTTGCCTTCCTGCCGCATGTCGAGTCCTCCTTTCAGTCCAAGGCCCGCTCCGGGGTCGGGGCCGCTGGACTCTGGCAATTCATGCCGGGTACGGGCCGTGTCTATGACCTACAGGTGGATCACAAACTCGACGAACGCATGGATCCCCTGCTGGCCTGTGAGGGTGCTGCCCGGTATCTTGCCGCGGCTCATCGCAAATTGGGGAGTTGGCCTCTGGCCATCACCTCCTACAACCATGGTCAGGGCGGCATCGCCAAGGCCAAGGGCCTTCATGGCTCGGATATTGGCGATATCGTGACGAATTACCGCGGGGAGGCCTTCGGATTCGATTCGCGCAACTTCTACTCTCAGTTTGTCGCTGCCCGCGAGGTGGCTGGCCATCCTCAAAAGTATTTCCCCGAGGGAGTCGCCTTCCACAAGGCGCACGACAGCGATCGCCTGGTCCTCAAGCAATCCATACCAGCCCAGCAACTGGCCGCTTTTTATGGGCTTTCGGTCTATCAATTGGACGACCTGAATCCCTCTTGGACCAGCGCCATCATCAAGGGCAATGCCAGTATCCCCGCGGGTGCCAGCGTTTGGCTACCCGCTGGCACCACCGAACGGATTCCGGGAGACCCAACCGTGGGTTCGGTCATGATCGCGAGGCAGGAGAGACCCGAGCCTGAGTCCGAGTTCCTAAGCGTCAGAACGGTTACACGTCCCGAACCGGTAATTGCCAAGACCTATCCCAAGCCTGAACTCGCCAAGTCCGATACCAGGAGTAGATCTGGCACCAGCAGACCGGATGCAATGACCAAGTTCGCCAACACCAAGTCCAAGGCCAGCATCGCTCAGGCCAATCCCAAGGCCGGTGGCAAGGCGACCCCCCTTCCGGATAAGGCTCAGGGCAAGTCTGCCCAGACCCTGGCCAAGGCCGATGCCAAGTCTGGCAAGGATGCGTCCGCAAAGGGCAAGGCCGCGGCGGAAAAGGCACCTCCCAAGACCCACCTGGTCAAGGCTAACGAAACCCTGTTCCGGGTTGCCGTCAAATACGATACGAGTGTGGATGAGCTCAAGAAGCTCAACAAAATGGGCTCCAAGGACAATACCATCAAGGCTGGCCAGGTCCTTAAGGTCAAGGTTAGCGGTTGAGCCTCCGGGAGGGCCAGCGGCCCTCCCGTCCGCCCCCGCAACCCCGGAATTTCAGCCTCCGGGGTTTTTCTTTGTTACGCACGCCTTCACGCCACCCAGCCAAAGCGAGGCCGTATCATGAACTTTGTCGATCTCAAGTCCCAATACGCGCGCATCCAGGCCGAGGTCCAGACCCGCATCCAGGCCGTCCTGGATCACGGACGCTATGTCATGGGTCCCGAGATCACTGAACTGGAAGAGCGCCTGGCGGCTAGCGTCGGTGTCAGACATGGCATTGCCGTCGCCTCGGGGACCGACGCCCTTTTGATCGCCTTGATGGCCCTGGACCTGGGACCCGGGGATGAGGTCATCACCACACCCTTCACCTTCATCGCGACCGCCGAGGTCATAGCCCTGCTGGGTGCCAGGCCCGTCTTTGTGGACATAGACCCACGTACCTACAACATCAGCCCAACCGCTATCGCCGCCGCCATAGGTCCCCGGACCCGGGCCATCATGCCCGTCAGCCTCTACGGCCAGTGCTCGGATATGGACGCCATCAATGCCATCGCCGCGCGACACGGGCTGCCCGTGATCGAGGATGCCGCCCAGAGTCTGGGCGCTACCTACAAGGGGCGCCCTTCCTGCGGCCTATCCAATATCGGTTGCACCAGTTTCTTTCCCTCCAAGCCACTTGGCGCTTATGGAGACGGTGGGGCCTGCTTTACCGATGACGATGACCTCGCTCTGGCCATGCGCCAGATCCGCGAACACGGCCAGGATCGACGTTATCACCATGTTCGCATTGGCATCAATGGACGACTGGATTCCCTCCAGGCCGCCATCCTGTTGGCCAAACTCGCCATCTTCCCGGACGAGGTCGCCGCGAGGGCCCGCCTGGGTGCCCGTTACTCCGCCCTTCTGGCAGATTCCGCCTGCATCACCCCTTTCATCGAGGCCCATAACACCAGCGTCTTTGCCCAGTACACGGTACAGGTGGAGGATCGGGAGGGGGTCGTTGCCCGCCTTGGTGAGCAGGGCATTCCCACCGCGGTCCATTACCCCATTCCTCTAAACCTCCAGCCGGCCTTCGCCGCCATGGGACCGCCACGGGGTGCCCTCCCCAATGCCGAGCGGGCGGCTACTGGGGTACTCAGCCTGCCCATGCATCCTTATCTCAAGGATGCCGAGCAACGCCAGGTCGCCGAGGCCTTGAAAAGGGCAACAGCGTCCTGAGACCTGCGGTTACCCTATCACTCTAGGTGCTGGCAGGGGTTGAACAGCGACTAGTGATAGGAATTGCCGATCGCAAGAAAAGAATCATTCGATTTTGAATTTGCTGGGTTGCCCTCTATTCTGGTAGCCAATCACCGATAGGAGGCTGCCGACATGTCTAAGACCCTAACCTTCGCCGCTGTCCATTTCACGGTTGCCTTCAGCATAGCCTATGCATTGAGCGGTAGCCTTGTCATTGGCGGAGCCATTGCAATGGTGGAGCCCCTCATCAATACCCTGGCCTATCACTTCCACGAAAAGGTCTGGGAGCGGGTGCGGGCCAACCGCAAGGCGGCCCTGGCAGGAATGTCAGCCTGAGACACGACGGCTGGTCCCGAGCCCTGCAATCCTAAGGGGGATACGGGAAACAACGGGGAGGTGCAGGGTTGGTTTCCCTGCAACGGGCAGGTTGACGGGGAGGAGGCCTTGGCCCTGTGATAGGGTTTTGATCTCTGAACCCTAGGGGGTGGCGAGATTGTCGGGCGGCGCAGGGTTGCCATAACCGCCCTCGGATGTAAATATAAGCCACATTTGATTTTCAATCCTTGTCCATGCCTTGATCCCGAAAGAGGCCATAGCGACACGGCACGATCCGCTGTGCCATGTTCCATGGCGTTGCTGCCACTGATCATGGTAATCATATCCTCAACATGGGTGGCTGACAGGCGATGGTGGACGACAACCTCGAGTGGACCTTCCTGGGCGATGATCCTCACCGCAGGCGAGATACGCGGGGAATTAGCTCGGTAGGCAGCTCTTGGGCCTTTGCCCTGGGATCCGTTGATCCCGCCCGTCTTGTTACGCCTTAGGTAGGCGGCGTCATGGGTATCAAGCAGGCGACATCATCTCCACGGCTGTTCCTGAGCTTGCGGTGGAAAGCCCTGATTGCCATCTCACTGGTCCTGTTGGTGGTCGACGCCACCCTGGCCCTCATGGCCAACCGCTATGCAAGGGCGCAATTCGAACTCCAACAGGTAAGCGTACACGGGAACCAGGTCCGGCAGTTGCGGGGCCTGTTGGCGCGTAACTTCGAGGAGATGACCCGACTGGTAACCCTGATGCCTCTGCTGGGCCTTGGCGATATCGCCAGCCGCCCGGGCGCGACTAGCGGAGGCTTGGGGCGTGGACCGGAGACTGATGTTATCCTCCTGAATCGGGAATGGGGTCTCCAGTCGGTCTTTTGGCTCTCCCCGGATGGCCAGTCGTCCTTGATCTGGCCGGAACAAGCACCCCCTCTGGAGAGGGAGCTGGTTGCCGATCTTATCCGTAAGAAGGATAGTGTGACCAGGATGGTGATCTGCGATTCGGCATGCCTTCAGGTGCTGGCCTCACCCATTCTGAGAGGTGGACATTTCGCCGGGACCCTGGTGCTAGGACGTTCACTGGCGGATACCCTGCTCGCCTTCAACCTACTCACAAGGGCCGAGGTGGCGGTGTTTGCCGGTACCGAGGCGGGCACTGGCGGGAAGGTCCCCTCCAAATTTCCGGTTATGACCCATCCGAGCCGGACCGAGCCCATCCTTCACACCCTTGCCCCCGAACTTGAGTCCTCCCCGGCATCCACTATTGCCCTTGCAGGCAGTCTGGCCCCCCCGGTGCTAGGGGAGTTGAGTGGGCAATGGTTCGAGGTCTATCGTGTCAATGACCTGGCCCCTGGCCTCAGCGCCCTGGTTGTGGATGAGGTGACGGGGGCCTATCAGGCGATCCAGGACTCAACCAGACATAGCCTGCTCATGGGACTTCTCGGCCTTGCCCCCTTGGGTGCCTTGCTCTTCTGGCTTGGCCAACTCTCGGTGGGACGGTTACGCCGCATTTCCCTGGCCCTGCCCCTGTTGGCGGAGAGCCGTTACTCACAATTTCGGGAGTGCCTGCCACCTCAAGGGAAGCGGCTGGCCCCCGCCGATGAATTAGATCAGTTGAATAACGCGGCCCAAGCCTTGACCGATCGTATGGAGATGCTGCAAAGGAGTCGCGAGGAGGCCGAGGATCGCTTGGTCTGGCTGGCCGACCATGATCCCCTGACGCAGATTTACAATCGCCGTCACCTTGCCGTTGTTTTTGAACGGGTCCTCGACCAGGCACGGCGTTATGGGCACACGGTTGCCGTCCTGTTTTTGGATCTCGATCGGTTTAAGGACGTCAATGAGTCGGGCGGTCATGCGGTGGGCGATTTGATGTTGCAACGGGTCGCCGAACAGATGGGCCGACTGGTCCGGCCAAGCGATACCCTGGCCCGACTGGGCTGCGACGAATTTGCCCTGGTTCTCCCAGAAAGTGGGGCTAGGGAGGCGCGTGCATGTGCCGAGCGCATCCAGTCCGTGATAAGCACCCTTCAGGTGCGCGACCGGAATAATACCCACCAGGTCACGGTGAGTATCGGTATTGCCCTCTTTCCCGACCATGGCCAGGATTCCCAGGAGCTTCTGGCCAATGCTGATACCGCCCTGTTCCAGGCCAAGGCGCAAGGGCTAGGGCACTTGCATTGCTTTACCCTGGATGATCAGGCAAGGGAACAGATTGACACCGGGCAATCATGGCGGGCCAAGATCGCCGCGGGCCTCGAGGAGGATCGCTTCGTCCTGCATTTTCAGCCCATCGTAACTACCGCCACCGGGATCATCCATCATTGGGAGGTCCTGTTGCGATTACGGGACCCTGGAGGGGGTTTGGCCTATCCGGATCGTTTCATGCCGGTAGCGGAAAAGACTGGCCAGATTCTGGCCATCGATCACTGGGTCTTGGATCGCGCCATCCTATGCCTGGGTAAGGAGCCACGTTTGCGCTTGGCGATTCACTTGTCTGGTAGCGCCATGGATGACAATGGGCTGTTGCCAACCATCCAGCGGCTGCTTGGGAGACAACGGGTCGATCCGACCCGCCTCATTTTCCAGATGACCGAGGATGTTGCGATTTCGAACCTCGTCAAGGCCACGGAATTGATGAAGGCCATCGAGGGCTTCGGATGCGGGTTCGTCCTGGATGACTTTGGCTCCGGCCATGCCTCCTACACCTATCTTCGGCGACTCCCAGTGGATGAGATCAAGATCGATGGTGCCTTCGTTCGCGATCTAGCCTCAAATCGGGATGACAGGATCTTCGTCAGGTCCACTACGGAGATGGCCCATGGCATGGGTATGCGGGTTACGGCGAAAGGGGTCGGGACTGAGTCGGTCTACGATATCTTGGGTGAATTAGGCGTGGATTTTGCCCAAGGGGATTATCTCGGTTGCCCCAAGCCGGAACCAGAACCGGGCCCTTGGCCGTGGGCCAGGCCATGGGACGGCGTGGCCCGCTGATTGGCTGGCCCCCCGCCTTGAGCGGATCATGCCAGCCAGATACGTTCTAGGGACCCCCGAGCCAGGTTGCCGGCACCATCTTCCGCTTCGATGTAATACCGCACGTCCCCGGCGCCAATGGGCAGATCGGCAGTCAGGTAATGTGCCCTTACCTTGGCCCCGGTCGCACTGGGGTAAAGCCCCTGGTTGCGCATGGTCAGTCGGCGCTCCCCCGCTTGGGTACGCAATATGAGTTCGACCCGCTTCAGTCCGGACACGTCGGCGACGAAGGTGTGGGCCACCCCCTGGCGGGGGGCATCCAACAGGCATCCCTGGCCCCAGCGCTTGCCACCCGGATTTTCCGGCGTTACCCAGGGCGGGAAGATGGTGGGCCCACTGCGGTCATGGCCGGCCGTGACCAGGGCGTCGAGCGCCGGCTTGAGCAAGTCAAGTCCCAGGTTGGCGGCATTGGTCACCTGTTGGTCCCAGAGGTGCTGGCCGGTCCAGTACCAATAGCAACTGGTCTCGGCGGTTAACAGCAATCGTATGGCCTCTGCGAGCGCTGGATGTCCGGGTGCGCTGGATTCCAGGGTATGGACGCCGTTCTGGAAGGCGGTAAGCACGGCCCAGGAGTTCAGATCGGGTGAGTAGGGCTGATCGTAGCGGCTGAACCACTTCATAAATTGCGGGTCACCATTGTCCGCGCCGGCCCAGGAGCCTGGTTCTATATGGCATACCTGGGTGGGGTCGGGCGGAAAGCGTTGCAGATAGTCCTCCACCGTGGTCAGTTCGAAGCGGTTATCCTGTTGCAGCCACGCGACCAGGCGCGCCGTGTTGTGATGGTAGTAGCTGTCGGCACCTCCGCCGTGATTATCACCATCCGAATGTAACAAAAAGAAGGGTGGGTGCGCGGGGTCGAAGCTGCCCGTCTCGAGGATCCGGTCATGGACTTGCCCCAGCACGTCGGGGTACTGCAAAGCGCCGAAGCCTCCTCGGGCGTCCTCGTTCCCGATATAGCGCTCTGCGGGGACGGCGATGAGTTTATGGAGCTGGCCCTCCGGGTCTTCGTAGCCCACATATTCGGGCCTGAGTAGACGGGGTGAGATTTTGGACCCGGCCCAGATATTGCGCATCTGCAGCCAATCCTCCACAGCCGGATTGACCTGCTCGGCGGTATTCGGGGGCAACATGCCTTCACCTATACCCGCATAGGGGTAATCGCGACAGGCGCGGAACCGATGAATGGAGTCATAGATCACCGCCTTTTCGCCAGCCTCGATCAGGGCCGGGATCATGCGGGCGTGGAAGGCGGTCTCTGGGGGGAATAGCACCCTGGATGCCGTGACGCCAAAGGTCCGCTGCATCAGGTCCCGGTGCCAGTGAATCTGGCGGACTATGTCCTGATGTGGAATCAGTGGCATCAAGGGGTGGAAGAAGCCGAAGGCGGAAAAGGCGATACGGGGGTTTCCGAGGATGGTCTTGGCCCCGGCCAGTTGGCGCAGGGCCTTATTCCAGCCGGCAAAGCGACCGCCGCAGAGGCCTTCATCCCCACATCGGTCTAATTGCTCGATCAGGGAGCCGCTCCAACTCGTGGATAATCCGGCATGGGGGAGGGCACCATCGATATATTGCTGCACGGCGGCCGGAATGAAATCGGTGTAGTTGCCGCCCCGAGCGCTGAAGATCTGGTCCTTTTCGCCATCCCAATAGTTGCGGTCCGTGGTGTTGTAATAGGGCTGGTGCATGTGCTTGTGGATGCCGAAGTAGAGTTTTACCTCGGTGCCACTGAACCCCTGGACGCGGATGGCTGCCTGGTGACGAGGCATTTGGATCAGGTTCAGTTCCCGGAAGGCCTTGATCCAGTCGTCGCCCCTGGCCAGGCCGATATCGGCCTGGCGACAGCCCTCGATCTGGATTGTGACCCCTTCCCCTCTGAGGCTGCCTGCCGGTACCGAGGCGGTGTAATGCCAGATTCCGGGCTGGGACTGGCGTCGGTGGATCGCGTTACCCTTGAGGAGGAGTTCCCGACCCGATGCACGCAAAATTACCTGAGGAAAAGGGATCTCGCCGTCGGCGGTGAAGCCGATCTCAAAGGCCTTTTGCTCGCCATCGGGTTCGAGGTGGAGTGCCTCTGGGCAGTCGATGAGCAGGAAGCGGGTAAAGGTCGCCATGGGCTGATTCCAGGTCATAGGTTTGGCGGGTCGATCGGGGTTGGTCTAAGCCTCTCCGCCTCCGCGCCCAAGATTACCCATTTTAACCGAATTAACCATGCCCTCTGGCCCCTCTGACTTCCCTCGGCGGACCACAACCCGCAATCTCAACCCCCTGCTACGCCTGCTGGCCTATGATCGGGTGCTCCGCTCGGTGGTGGACACCGAATTCAAGCAAGGGTCCGAGGCGGACCTCAACCCTTCCATCGCTGCCGGCCATGGAGAGCGAAGCGAAGACCGGTAGTCGCCGCAGGTGTCGGTGCAGGGTGTGCCGCCACGGGGGACCAAGGGCCAGGGGTTCCCGAGCCGTGGCGGTGGTATGCAGAGCGTAACCGGCACGCCGTCGGGCCATGCGTCGGAGGGTCATGGCCGAATCCGACCGCCATCTAAGGGAAAGGTTGTGACGGTGCCGTGACCCGAAGAGGGGCAACCGGAGCCTCAAGGTTGACGTCGAGCGCACGGCGAAAGGGGGTTGGGATATCCAGCTCGCATCCTCAGCAGGGCGGCCTGATAGCGTCCGGCACCCCCCAGGCCCTGATGGCCGAAGGCGGGCTTAAGGCCCGCCTGGCTTCCTTCTTGTTTCGCGATCAGACCCCGTATTTATCCGTAATGGTGGACGGGTCAAAGGGGACCGCGGCTGTCAGGGAGAGTCCCGGGACTACCCCGGCGTCTCACTTACGGTAATAGAGGTTCTGGCCAGCGATATCCTTCTCCGGGCTATATTCCTTAGGTAGTTTGTGGGCTATGCCCTTGTGGCAATCGATACAGGTCAACCCGTCCGCCTGGGCATCCTCATGCCGAACGGAACTGCGGGCATCTTGCTTGTCGTAGTCCATGGAATCGAAGTTGTGGCAGTTGCGACACTCGCGGGAGTCGGTATTTTTCATGGAGGTCCAGACATTCTGGGCCAGTTCCATGCGGTGGGCCTCGAATTTCTGACGGGTATCGATGGTGCCCGCGAACTTGTGATAAAGCTCGTTGCTCGCCTGCACCTTGCGAATCAGCTTGTGTACCCAGTCCTTGGGGACGTGGCAGTCGGGGCAGGTTGCACGTACCCCGGTCCGGTTTTGATAGTGTATGGTGTCTTGCAACTCCTTATAGACGTTGTTCTGCATTTCATGGCAGGAGATGCAGAAGGTTTCGGTGTTGGTCGCCTCCATGGCGGTGTTGAAGCCGCCCCAGAAGAGGATACCGAGGAGGCCGCCGATAAGCAGCAGGGTGAGGGCCTTTTTTGCGGTGCGGGGTTTTTCTTCTGACATGGGTCTCACTCCAACAGTACGGATCATTATTCAGTAGCCGGCTGGCGCACTGCCCCAAGGCCGCTACCCCGAGCCTAACGGCGTCCCTGGAAGCCGTTTTCTACCAAGGGCACTCCGTCGAACTGCACCGCATGGCATTGAGTGCAGAAATACCGCCGCATGGATACCTGCTCCAAGCGCTTGCCATCCCGGTCCAGGAAATGGCTTTCTCCAAGTTTGGGGGCCTTTTCCGTCTGGTAGGTCTCCGGGCTGTGACACTTGAGACAACCGTTGCCGCGGAGGCTGATCTCATATTTCTCGATGGGGTGGGGGATCATGGGTGGCTGCTCCTTATAGGAGCGGCTGATGCCACCCTGAACCACCTCAACCCTGCGGCGCTCCGTGGGCGCCGAGCCTGCGTCCAGGGCCAGATCCTTGCGTTGGGGATCCACCACGGGTTCCGTATCCGCGGCCTGGACCGGGCCGACTGCGATCAGATTCAAGGACAGGAACAGGGACGGAGCAAGCAAGCGGGCCGCCGTTGGGATCATCTCGTTCATCGCGTTCTCCACTACCTCATTAATTAGGTTGGCTCGATTGGATAGGCTGGGTCTTCGCAACCGGGGAACCCGGCCCTCGCCCCCGGTCCTGGGTCGCCCAAGACCCAGCCGTCGGGGAAGGCATCCCTGACCTGATGCCGAAGCGGAAGACATCCTTGGAGCAGACATCGATACAGCGCCCGCAGTTAGTGCAATTAATGTCGAGGATCAGGGGTCCGATCCCTTGCTTGGCCCCCTTCAGGGCCGGCTTGATGACCTGTGGCTCGGGGCAGATGTTGAAGCAGTCCATGCAGTCGTCGCAGCGTTGGCGCTGGGCCGCCACCACGCGCACCTGAGCCTTGACACCCATGAGCCCATAACAGGCCCCCACCGGGCACAGGTGCCCACACCAGCCGTTAGGTGCCATCAGCAAGTCGAACAGGAACATGGCCACCAGTACCGTCCAGGCCCAACCCATGCCGAAGAATAGGCCACGATGGGCTAGGGAGACCGGGTTGATGACCTCCCAGGCCATGATGCCAGTGATCGCCGGCAAGGCCAGGACCATCCCCAGGACCCAATAGCGCAGTCCTCGCGACAGGCGCGAACCCGTGCGGATGTTGAAGCGTCGTCGCAGCCAGGCGCTAAGATCCGTGATCGGATTGACGGGGCAGACCCATGAACAAAAGACGCGCCCTCCGACCAGGGCATAGAAGATCAGAACGATCAGGGCGCCGATGAGGCCGCTCGTGGTCGGCCAGGCCCCGGATAACATGGATTGCAGCAGGAGCAGGGGATCGGTTAGCGGCAGCACGCCCAGAGTCATACTCGCCGAGAGATTGCCCTTCACAATCCAGACATCCGCCAGGGGGCCGAGCAGGAAGAGTCCAAGGATTCCGAGCTGGCTGAGGCGTCGCAGCAACAACCATTTGTGTGCCTTGAGCCAGCCCTGTTCCTCGGCCGCGGACTTGCCGGGATAGCCTTGGTTAGCCACGTTGCCCGGGGCCCTAGAGGGCCGCCCCTCCATTGAGGGTTTCCAGGGGATTGGCCGAGCCAGGTACCGCCAGGGGTTCAGCTTCAGGGATCTTCCCGGGAACCGCGTCAGGTGGCAACTCCGGGGTGGAACCGGGGGGGGCCTCCATCAGGCCGCGCCCACCATGCTCGTAGCGCATCCCCTCGGGAAGGTTATATCTGTGTTCCTGGTCCGGGGTCACCAGGGATCCCCCCGCCGCCCTTTTTTGCTCCCAGCCCAGGCGATAGTGCGGCCCCAGCTCGCCCTTCGCCAGGTGTTCGGGCAGAACCTTGATGGCCGCCTGCTCCAGGATGCATGCCTCCTCGCACTTGCCGCAGCCCGTACAGTGATCGGAATGAACCACGGGTATGAAGAAGGCGTGTTTACCCGAGCGTTCGTTATGGTGGCGATCCAGGGTGATGGCTTCATCCTTGACGGGACAGATCTGATAACAGACCTCGCACCGCAGTCCCAGGAAGGCTAGGCAGTTTTCATGATCCACCAGAACCGCGAGTCCCATCCGTGCCTTGTTGATATCCGTCAGGGCGTGATCAAGGGCATTGGTGGGACAGGCCAGGACACAGGGGATGTCCTCGCACATCTCGCACCCCTTCTCGCGGGCGTAGAAGAAGGGGGTGCCGGTGGCTACCGGGTCGCCGAACTTGGCGAGGTGGATCATCGTAAAGGGACAGTCGCGTACACAAAGCCCACAGCGGATGCAGGCACCATTGAACCGGTCCTCGGGCAGGGCTCCCGGCGGGCGAAGCGCTGCCGCCGGCAGGGACGATACACCCCTGGCATAGAAGCCGAGCCCTAGCCCGAACAGTCCTACCCCGCAGGCGGTCTTGAGCATGTCGCCCAGGAACCGCCGACGATTGACACCCGCACCCATGGCCTTCATCTGCGGACCGACGGCTCCTAGGCCTTTGCCACCTTTACCGCGCACTTCTTGTAGTCGGTCTCCTTGGAGAGCGGGCAGGTCGCGTCAAGGGTCAGTTTGTTGACCAGGCGGCTGGCGTCGAACCAGGGGATGAAGACCAATCCCTCCGGTGGCCGATTCCGCCCGCGGGTCTCGATGGTGGCGGTGATTTCCCCGCGTCGCGAGGAGATTTTCGCCACCTGCCCGTCGCGCAGACCCAAACGCTTGGCGTCCTCTCTGTTCATAAAGACGAGGGCATCCGGGACTGCCTTGTAGAGTTCCGGGACGCGCCGGGTCATGGACCCGGAGTGCCAATGTTCCAGGACACGTCCGGTGCACAGCCACAAGGGGTACTCGGCATCCGGAATCTCCGGTGGGGCCTCGTAGGGAGCGAAAATGATGTTCGCCTTCCCGTCCTTGTTGCCGTAGAAGAAAACGTCGCCCTTCGCCACTTGGGGATTGTTCTTGGTCACATAGGGGTCATAGCCCTCCCTGAAGCGCCACAGGGTCTCACGGCCCTCCACGACCGGCCAGCGCAGACCGCGCGCCTCGTGGTAGGTCTGGAAGGGGGCCAGATCATGGGCATGACCCCGCCCAAAGATGGCGTACTCCTCGAAGAGGCCCTTTTGGACGTAATAGCCGAAGTCGGCGCTTTCGTGATTACCGTAGGAATTGCCCCGGTCATCGACGACCTTGCCATCGTAGGGGAAATGGTCAACAACGCCATTCTTGTAAAGGATTTCGTATAGGGTCTTGCCCCGGTACTCCGGCTTCTTAGCCAACAGTTCCTCCGGCCAGACCTCCTCCACCTTGAAGCGCTTGGCAAATTCCATGACCTGCCATAGGTCGGATTTGGACTCGCCAGGGGCATCCACCTGTTGACGCCAGAACTGGGTTCGCCGTTCGGCATTGCCGTAGGCCCCCTCCTTCTCCGTCCACATGGCGGTCGGCAGAATCAGGTCCGCGGCCTGGCCCGAGACCGTAGGATAGGGATCGGACACGGTGATGAAATTGTCCGGGTTGCGCCAACCAGGGTAACTCTCCCCATTCATGTTGGCAGCCGCCTGCATGTTGTTGTTGCACTGCTGCCAGTAGCAATTCATCTTGCCGTCCTTCAGCATGCGGTGCATCAAGACGGCGTGGTAACCGATGTTCGGGTTGATGGTACCCTCCGGGAGTTGCCAGACCTTCTCGGCAACGGCACGGTGTTCGGGCTTCATCACCACCATGTCGGCGGGCAGGCGGTGGGCGAAGGTCCCGACCTCGCGCGCCGTGCCGCAGGCCGAGGGCTGCCCGGTGAGGGAGAAGGGGCCGTTGCCAGGTTCCGAGATCTTGCCCACCAGGAGGTGGACGTTATACATGTTGGAGTTCACCCAGGAGCCGCGGGTATGCTGGTTGAACCCCATGGTCCAGAAGGAGACGACCTTCTTGCCGGGGTCGGCATAGACCTTGGCCAGGGCCTCCAGGTTCTCCTTGGGCACACCGGAAAGCTCGGAAACATAGTCCAACGTGTAGGGCTCCACCAACTTGGCGAATTCCTCGAGGCTGATCGCCTCTGAGCCCATGGGGTCGCCCTTCTTTTTCTTCTTCTCGGGGTCGCTAGGGTCGGGATAGCCGTTGTTGGTCGCCGCCTGCTCAAGCGGGTTGTTGGGACGGAGGCCAAAACCGATGCCAAGGTTGGTCTTCTTGAAGTTGCAGTGGGCCTCGACGAAGGCCTTGTTGACCTTGCCGTTCTGTATGATGTAGTTACAGATGTAGTTCTGGATGGCCAAGTCTGTCTGCGGCTTGAAGACGATGGGGTTGTCCGCCATTTCGAAGCAGCGGTGCTCGTAGGTTGAGAGGACGTGCACCTGGCAGCCATCCTTGGTGAGCCGGGTGTCGGTCAGGCGCGACCAGAGGATGGGGTGCATCTCCGCCATGTTGGAGCCCCACAGGACGAAGACGTCACCATGCTCCAGGTCGTCGTAACAGCCCATCGGCTCATCGATGCCGAAGGTACGCATGAAGCCCACCACGGCGGACGCCATACAGTGCCGCGCATTGGGGTCCAGGTTATTGGAGCGCAGGCCGGCCTTCATGAATTTGGCGGCCGCATAGCCCTCCCAGACGGTCCACTGACCGGAGCCGAACATCCCCACCCGGGTGACACCGCCCTCCTTCTTCATGGCTTCCTTCCACTTCTGGGCCATGATGTCGAAGGCCTCGTCCCAGGAGACAGGCTCGAAACTGCCATTCTTATCGTACTTGCCGTTGGTCTTGCGGAGAAGGGGTTGGGTCAGCCGGTCCTTGCCATACATGATCTTCGGCAGGAAATAGCCCTTGATGCAATTGAGCCCGCGGTTGACCGGGGCGTCAGGGTCACCTTGGCTGGCGACCACCTTGCCATCCTTGACCCCGACCAGGACGCTGCATCCCGTACCGCAGAAACGGCAGGGGGCCTTGTCCCAACGGATACCCTCGTCGCCGGCCGCGGCCTGCGCCTGAATCTCCGTTGGCAGGGTGATGCCTACCGCCGCCGCGGCGGCCACCGCCGCCTGAGCCATGATGAAATCACGCCGACTGATATTCACGGTCACCATCCTCCAAGGGTTCGTCCCCACCGTAGTGGTAGATCAGGGATGTATTAAGGACGCCAGCCACCCGGCCTATCGCCGCCAGGGTGTCCACCGCCATCGTCTCGGGGGTGTCTTCCACCGTGACCACGAGGTTGCCGCCTTCGCTCGCATGCAGTTCGACACCCGGCAATTCCATAAGCCGCTGGGCTACCGCGGGTGCATCCTGCGCCCTGGTTTCTACGACACAACCACAGATATTCATGCGGTTACCTCAAACGCCATCACTAGGGCCAGAGTCGGGCGTGGGTTCAGGCTTACAGGGCCGCCCTGCGACCTCCGGCACCGGTAACAGCCGGGGGCCCAGTATCATCAGGGAACCGGGCCATGGTAGGGCTTGGGCTTCACGCCCTATGATCGCCGAGGACGGAAGTGGCATACTTGATCCACATCAAGGCCTGTGGGGTCTGAGTGGTATTCATGATCTGGGTCAATGAGCAGGCATCCCTGTCATGGGCCAGGTTCCCTTGCTCCCTGCCCGGGGCTGGTTAAGCACCAAGACCTCATGGTCTGCAAACCGGGTTTCGCGCCTTGTCGGGTGCCGAGGGTCCTACACTCTTCGGGCGGGTCGCTAACTCAGGGTGCAGCTTCCTATTGACCGGAGAATTGCTATGAACGTCACCGCCAAGGCAAGGCCCCTGGACTCCAGGACCCCCATGCCGACCTGGTTCATCCCCCACGGGGCCGGTCCCTGTTTTTTCATGGACTGGCAGCCACCCCATGCTTGGACCCGAATGGCTGCCTTCCTCAAGGGGGTGTCCGCCACCTTGCCCCAGCGCCCCGTGGCCATCCTGGTCGTTTCGGCGCACTGGCTGGAGAAGGATTTCATGGTCACGAGCGCTCCCAGGCCGGAACTCATCTATGACTATTACGGCTTTCCGCCGCACACCTATGACCTGAAGTATCCCGCCGCCGGGGAGCCCCGATTGGCGTCACGCATCACCGAACTGCTGGGGCGGGAAAATCTGGCCTCCCACCCCGACCCGCACCGGGGCTTCGATCATGGGATGTTCATCCCCCTGATGCTGATGTTCCCCGATGCCGATCTGCCGGTCGTGCAAGTCTCCTTGCGCCGAGATCTGGACCCCGATCTCCATTGGCGGGCAGGCCAGGCCTTGACGCCCCTACGGGATGAGGGCGTCCTGATCCTGGGGAGCGGCATGAGCTTTCACAATATGCGGGGCTATGGCGATCCCCGCTTCGGACCCATCTCTGACCAGTTCGACGCCTGGCTGACCACCAGTCTAGAGGCGGAGGCCGGACAGCGTAGGCGATTGCTGGTCGATTGGGCGCAAGCCCCCGGGGCGCGGCTGTCTCACCCCCTGCGGGCGGAGGAGCATCTGTTGCCCTTGATGGTGGTTGCCGGGGCGGCTGGCGACCGGCCCGGTCAACGCCTCTTCAGTGATCGGGTGATGGAAACCACTTTGTCCGCCTTCCGTTTCGGTTGAGACGTCCAGAGGTCCGGGACCGGGACGGCGGGCTTACTGCCTTATCTCAAAGCCCGGGCACCCTGCGTGCCCCTTCTGCCCCTGGGACGGGATAGCGGGCACCGCGACAATTTGTCGCATACCCTCTCCCCATCCTCGCCTTGATAATTCTCAATTGCTGATCACCAACTAGATAAGGGGAGCAATTGATGAGGCCTAGACTTCACCCACTTTCCGCCGCCGTGGCGGTTGCCTGTGTCATGATGGCGAACTGGCACCAGGCCCTTGCCGAGAGTGCGACGGATTTGAGTGAAATCGTCGTCAGCGCCGAAACCCCTGGATCCTTTCCAAATTCCGGCATAGTAGCAGGCCCGGAGTTGGAGGCCGCCCGGGTCGGTACCAGTGATACCGCCACGCTACTGCTCCAGGTGCCGGGCGTCAGTCTCTACGGTGCCGGCGGTGTCTCCAGTCTGCCCGCAATTCATGGTCTGGCCGATGATAGGGTGCGCATCACGGTCGATGGCATGGATCTGATCGCCGCCTGTCCCAATCACATGAATCCCCCCTTGTCCTATCTGGACCCGACGGCGGTTGGCAGTCTCAAGGTCTATGCCGGTATCGTGCCCGTAAGCCTGGCTGGTGACAGCATCGGTGGCACCATCATCGCGGACTCGCCCGAGCCGGAATTCGCCGCCCCCGGTGAAAAATACTTGCTCAAGGGCTCGATCGGCGGCTATTACCAGAGCAACGGCAATGGTTACAGCGCCAATGTCGGGGCCACCGCGGCCACCGACAGCTTCAGCATCGCCTACAGCGGGGCCTTGGCGAAGTCGCAAAACTACCAGGCCGGAGGTGACTTCAAGACCACGCGGGTCACGGGGCGCCTCGGGCATACCCTACCCCTGAACGAGGTGGGATCGACGGCCTATGATACCCGCAACCAAACTCTCGATTTTGCATGGAAAAACGGCATTCATAAGGTCGAGGCCCAGATTGGCTACCAGGATATCCCCCAGGAGCTGTTCCCGAACCAGCGTATGGATATGCTCGGCAATGAACAGAAAAGCTTTGATCTGAATTACACCGGCGACTTCAACTGGGGCAAGCTGGAGGCCCAGGCCTACTACCAGAAGGTCGACCATTTCATGGATTTTGGCCCGGATAAGCGCTTCTGGTATGGCCCCGCTACCGGCATGACGTCCGTTGATGGCAAGCCCTGTTGGCCCATCAGCAGCACCTGTGCCGCTGGAATGCCCATGAATACCGATGCCAAGACCCTGGGTGCCAACCTCCAGGCAGAGATCGATCTCACGGAAACCCAACTCCTACGGCTAGGGGCCGAATACCAGGGCTACCGGCTCGATGACTGGTGGTCACCCTCCGGGGCCAATATGTACCCCGGCACCTTCTGGAATATCAATGACGGCCAGCGCGATCGCGTGGCGCTTTACGGCGAATGGGAGGCGCGGCCCACCCCGCAATGGCTGACATTGCTGGGAATTCGCTTCGAACAGGTTGACATGAACACCGGGGATGTTAGGGGTTACAACACCAGCCCCACCGCCCCCGGCAAGCAATATCAAGAGGCCAACCTCTTCAATGCCCAGGATCATCAGCAAACGGATAACAATATCAATCTGTCCGCCCTGGCCCGCTATCGGCTGGATGAAACCAAGAACCTGGAATTCGGCTTTGCCCACCTGGTACGTTCCCCCAACCTTTATGAGCGCTATACCTGGTCCTCTTGGGCCATGGCCGCGAGCATGAACAACTCCGTGGGCGATGGTAACGGCTATGTCGGTGACATCAACCTGAAACCGGAACAGGCCAATACCCTTTCGGCGACCTTCGATTGGCATGCCCCGGGTCGTGATTGGGAACTGCAAGCAACGCCCTATTACACCTATGTCACTGACTACATCGATGCCATCAGGACGGCGGTCTGGATTCCCGATGCCTTTAACGTCCTGCGATATGCCAACCAAAAGGCGCAGCTTTACGGTATCGATGTCTCCGGCAAAATGCCTCTCTTCAAAAGTGACTTTGGCCGTTTTGGCCTCAAGGGTCTTCTGAACTACACCAAGGGCGAGAATCTGGATACAAATGATGGACTCTACAACATCATGCCGCTCAACGTGACCTTGTCTCTGACCCAAAAACTGGGGGGCTGGGATAATGCCATCGAGGTGGTGATGGTCGATACCAAGGATGACCTCTCCGAGGTCCGTAATGAGATCGAAACGCCCGGCTACACCCTCTTCAATCTGCGTGGCAGTTATTCCTGGACCAAGGTCAGGCTCGATTTTGGCATCGAAAACCTCCTCGACCGCTTCTATTCCCTGCCGCTGGGCGGCGCCTATCTGGGGCAGGGCAAGACCATGGAACTCAACCCCATCACCCCAGCCTGGGGAACGGCGGTGCCTGGCATGGGAAGGTCCTATTATGTCGGGCTGAATCTGAAATTCTAACCAGGGACAAGGCAGCCCCATCAGGAGGGGGCTGGCCGGGGGTCCTGGGGACGGCGTTTAGCCAGTTTTCGCTGTAGGGTGCGGCGATGCATGCCCAGGGCACGCGCGGTGGCGGCGACGTTACCCCCATGTTCATCCCAGATGCGTTGGATGTATTCCCACTCCAGGTGGCGGACGGACAACCTTTGTTCAGGGGCCTTTTCCCGGATAGCCATTTCCTCCTCCACCAGGGCCTGGATGATGTCCGTCACGCCGGCGGGTTTGGCCAGATACTGAACGGCCCCCAACTTGATGGCGCTGACCACGGTGGGAATGCTGGCGTAGCCGGTGAGGATGAGGATACGGGCCTCGGGGGCGAGGGTCAGAAGAGGCTCGATTAGGTTGAGGCCAGATTGTCCGGCCAGATTGAGGTCGAGGATGATGTAGTCGGGATGCTGGTTCTGGCAGCAAGCCATGGCCTCCGCGGGGGTGGCAACGGAGGTGACCTGGAAGCCCCGGCGACCGAGGGAACGGGCAAGCACGTCCCGGTAGAGGTCGTCGTCATCGACCAGGAGCAGGGATCCAGCTTCAGACGACACCGGTGGTCTCCTTGGCCGCGGCCAGGGGTAGGCACAGCTGGGCGGTGGCACCGCCGGTTTCTGGTGCCAGGATGCTCAGGCTGCCGCCACGACGCTCGATGGCGGCGCGACCCAGGAGCAGGCCTACACCCATGCCCTGGGTCGAGGTGACGGGTTGGCGTTGTCGGATGGTTTCTAGGGTCGCCCTGGAAATGCCGGTCCCGTTATCCGTGACCCTGATTTCGAGGGTACCCGCCCTGGCCAGGGCCCTGACCTGGATAAGGCTGGCCTGGGCCTCGAGGGCATTGTCGAGCAGGTTGGTCAGGGCGCGCTCGATGGTCGGGTCCGCGGACAGGCGGAAGTTGTCCAGGTCCTGAGTTATGTCCAGGCGCAATTCGGCCTGGGGATGCTGGCTTTGCCAGGCGAGGAGCAGGGGTTGTAACCAGGCACGGGCCGGTAGGCAGGGGGGGTCCTCCGATCTGGCGGGGCCCGCCCGTGCCGTCAAAAGGCTGAGGGTCTCTTTGCAGCGTTGGATCGGCACCTTCATGGCCTGGACATCCGGGACCAGTTCAGCGGCCAGGTGACGGTCGTCCAGTAGATCGTCAACCAGGATAGCGAGGGTGGCCAGGGGGGTGCTGAGATCATGCGCCGCGCCGGCGGCCTGACTGCCCAGGGAGATTAGCCAGTCGTCGCGGATGGCCCGTTCGCGAGCGGCGGCGAGTTCCTGGTCGCGGTGGCGAATACTGGCCGTGAGTTGCAGGATGAACCAGACGACCATGACCGCCGATAGGGTGAAGACCAGCCACATGCCAAAGAGGTGCAGGGAACCGGCCATGGGGTAGTCGCTGATGTACAAGGGGACGTAATAATGCCAAAGGAAGGAATAGATCAGGATGGCGGTCAGGGCGAAATACCAGGCCTGACGCTGGTCCAGGACCAGGGCGCCGATGGCGACCAGGGGTAGAAATATGGAGATCAGAGGGTTGGTCGCCCCGCCGGAGAGGTAGATGTAGGCACCCCAGGCCAGGAGATCGAAGCCCAATTGCGTCAGAGGCGAGGAAAACAGGGGTAAGTCCCGGGCCGGGCCCAGAAAACGGGCGGCCACCATAACCATCAGGTTGATGGTGGCAATGACCCCGGTAAAGGCCAGTAGCTGGCCCCTGAGATCGGAGGGGCCGAGGAGGTAAGGGCTAACCAGGGCAGCCAGGGCCATCGCCAGAACCGACAACCAGCGCAGTTGCATCAGAGAGGCCTGGATGATGCGGGTCAGGGAGTCGATCACGGTTGGGAAGGGGCTCGTTGGATAGGGAGGGCGAGGGGAATTGTAGCATTGCGTCCGGGCACCGAAGGTCCGTCGGACCGGGTGGCCACCCGCACGCCACTATCAATCAATGGAGGTAGTTACCTTGGAGTTGTTGAAGACCTACCTGGACGCCGGCCTGCTGGGGTTGCTCGGACTCATGAGCTTTCTGACCCTGACCTTCACCATCGAGCGTTTTCTCTATTTCGCGCGGGTGGATTTGGGGTCCTTCCGCCGGGTGGATGATTTGGAGATAGCCCTGACCCGTCATCTCACCGTTATCGCCACCGTGGGTGCCAATGCCCCCTACGTGGGATTGCTTGGCACCGTCCTCGGTATCCTCATCACCTTCCATGACATGGGCCAAGGGGGCGCAATCGACACCTCGACCATCATGGTCGGGCTGGCCCTGGCACTTAAGGCCACGGCCCTGGGCCTGCTAGTCGCCATGCCCTCCATCGTCTTTTACAACGCCCTGCTGCGACGCGTCGATGTACTCAAGGCTCGTTGGGGCCGCCGGGTTGGCTCTTGAGGTCCGACCATGAGGCGCATGGATCAAATCAATGTCATTCCCTTCATCGACGTCATGTTGGTCTTGCTGGCCATCGTCCTGACCACGGCGACCTTCCTCGTCGAGGGGCGTTTGCCCATCCGCTTGCCGGCGGCGGAGACCCAGGTAGCGCCACTGAATGCTACCCCTGTCGAGCTTGCTATCGCCGCCGATGGGCAGATCTATTGGGAAAACGAAAGGGTGGGGGCAGGAACCGAGGCACTCGCCGACCTGGAGCCAAAATTCGAGCAATTGGACCCTGGGACCCAGGTGATCTTGCGGGTGGATGCCCAGGCCCGCTTCGAGGCCTTCATCGAGGTTGTCGATCGCCTCAAGTCCCGGGGTATCGAGCGGATAAGCATCTTGACCCGGCGCTTGTGATGTCACCCCTCTTCTGTCGCTCCTGCATCGGGATGGGACTCCTGATCTCGGGGCTGGTCCATGGGCTGGCCCTGTCCCTGGTGCTGAATTTGGAGCGGCCCATCCCCGTTTCTCAGGCGGAGGAGGTGACCGAACTGGATCTGTCCCTGTTTGCCACGACAGTGCCGAGTGAGCCCCCGGCCTCCCCAGATGCGCCTCAGTCACCGCCTGAATCCGAGGCGGTAGCCGAACCGGAGCCCGAGCCGGACCCGGAACCGGAGCAAGTCCCAGCACCTGTCGTTGCCGCCGAGGAGGCTATTCCCCCTCCGGTCAGGAAGCCCAAGCCCCGATTGCCACCCAAGCATGAGAAGCGGCCCGAACGGCAACTTAAGAACGCCCGTGCGGCCGTCCCAGCACCGGGCCCACCCAAGTCGGATGCCCCGGCGGGCCCTGCCGCAGTCGCGAGCGAACAAGGTTCAGCCAGTGGGCGGCTGCAGGCGGAAGCGGCCTATCTGGCTGAGTTGCAGCGGGCGATCAAGCGGCAACAGCGTTACCCGGAGGGGGCGCGTCACCGCGGTGCCGTTGGCATGGCTGTCCTGACCTTCGTCCTCCAGGCGGATGGTCGTATCGACCGGGTGCAGGTAGCCCAGTCCAGCGGGGACACTGAATTGGATCAGGCAGCCGTCCAGGCCCTCAACCGCTTGGGGCATTTCAAGCCCATCCCCTTGGTCATTGGCCGCACTAGCTGGACCCTCAGAATACCAATTCGGTTCGATCTGGGCTGATGGATCCCCAACCCCACCAGGGCCCCAGGCCCGACGGCCTGAGATCGCCAGTACCAGCGGTCCCTGGCCCTGCCGCCTTGGTCCCCGATGCCGGCTGACGGGGGATCATGACCCGTTTTTGTCTAGTAAAGCCTGCACTGCATCGCCGATGTCGTCAGCGTAGAGATCGCGGAAGAAGTGATCGGCACCCTCGAGGACGATCAATTGGACACCTTGCCCATCGGTCAGGGGGAGTACCTTTTCCACCAGGTTCTGGGCGATCTTATCCTCACTGCCGGCGATCACCAACACCGGGACCTTGATCTCGGGGATCAGCCGGGGCGTGTCCAGGCGCGGGTCCGGGGCATAGTAGGAAAGCAGGGCCGAGGCCGAGGCGGAGGTGTCCGGGCAATAGAGGAAGTCCAGGTGCTCCAGCAGGGTGTCGCCACGTCCCGCGCTTACGAGTTGGCTGGCCTGTTCGAGCCGGGGGGCCAGTTCCTTGCCGTAACGCTGGCGGTAGTCCTTTTCCGTATCGGTGTCGTTCCAGGTCTCGGGGGCTACCAGGATCAGGGTGCTGATACGGGCCTCGGGGTGCTCTACAGCGTATCGGACGGACTGATTACCGCCGCGGGAGTGACCCAGCAAGGCGACCTTGGTAGCCCCCTGCTCTTGGAGCCAGCCCAGCCAGGCTCCGATCTCGGCGATCGCATCCGTGAGTTGGTGCTGGTGTGGGATCTGGCAATCGTACATGCCGTGACGGTTGTCGAGCCCCAGGCTCAGGGTCAAGGACAGGGAACTGATGCCCCGGTTCTTAAAGGCTGCTTGCAGTCCCTGCAGGGTATCCATGCCGCCATGGGCCAAGGTGCCGTGGGTCATGAGGACGACGGGGCCCTGGGGCCAACCCGCGCCGGTGGTTTCCAGGTTGGCGTTGAGGGTCAACCCCTTATGGTCGAGGGTGACCTCCTGGCCCTGGACGGGCATGAGCGAGGTGGCCAAGAGCAGCGCTAGTCCGATGGGTGGGAGTAGGGATGGCATAGAAGGGTCTCCAGGGCTAGGGGTCGGCTGGGGCCCAGGCTGGACCCGATGCCGTGCTAGGTTCGTGTTTGAGATTAGGCCGGTAACAAAGGTGCCTGATGCAATGGAATTGCCTATCCCTGCCCATCAGAACCGGGTCCGGCCGTCAGCCTGTCGGGGGATGAGTCCCCGATACGGCCCAGGAGTTGGCCAAGCACCGTTCGGGAGCGCTGGGCGATGAAATCCCGAGACAGGCGCCTCTCACCCAGCAGCAGGTGTCGGACTGCTGCCATGTCCTGGTAAAGGATATCCTCTGCCTCGGGGGAAAAGGGCCGGCGGCGGCTGATGCGGGCGATGCGCCCCAGGTTCACGCCGCGTCCGTCATCGAGCAGGACCAGGTGGGGGGCGAGACCCCGTATGGGATCAGGACGGGGAAAATCGATGACCGCCAGCAGCAGGAAAGGGCTCGCGGTGATCCGCACCCCGAGTTGAACGGCACTGTCATTCATCTCCGCGAGATAGATGGTCTCTCCGATCGCGGACCTCAACCCTTCGATCTGACGGCTATAGGCTGGTGATGGCCAGATTGCCTGAGGCCCCGCCCCATCCAGGCCTGCACCCTCCAATTGGCCTTGCTCGGAAGTCGCCTCCCCCATGGCTAGGGCCTCGCGGGAGGAGGAGGGCAGACCAAGGGTTGGTCGCCAAGCAGGATGAAGGTGGCCGTCAAGGGCTGCTCCGATGGGTTGCCGGGGGCGCGGGCCTGCCATATGGCGGGGTCCAAAGGTCAATCTTATACCCGGAATACCAGGTCTCAATACCCTTGGAGCCGCAGATGGCAAAACGAAAGGTCGGGCCTCTTCGGGGAAGGCATACCCATAGCTCGCCCAATCACCCGGATGCGCGTCTACTCTATCTCGCTTCCTGTCTGACCCTGATCTCCGTTTCCAGTTGGTTGTAGAGGTCCCGCAACTGGAGGTCGGTGGGCGTACCTTGCAGGGGAAGGCCGTCAGAAAATCACTGGGCTACGCCGGGCAAGTCGCCCGACGAATGCCCCAGGCCAGGATGCAGGATTGAGGTGGTCAAGCTAATGCGGACACTCACTCTGGCTGTCTTAATGTAGGATTTAGTGAGTCGCAGCAGTCATTGATCAACCAACCGATACCCAACCCCTGGTTCTGTACGAATGAAGCGAGGACGATTTGGGTCGGATTCAAGTTTTCGGCGCAACCCGGCCATATAAACGCGAAGATAGGGCGTGTCATCAACGTGACCTGGCCCCCAAACCTCCCTCAGCAACTGGCGGTGGGTGACAACTCGACCTAGGTGGGTTATCAGTTGTAGGAGGAGTTTGTACTCGATTGGGGTCAGATGAATCTCGTCTTCACCCCGCATAACCTGACGCTTGACCATATCCACCTGAATCTCCCCCAGGGCCAGCATTGGCGAGGTCCCGGCGTGTGCGGTACGCCGAAGCAAGGCACGAATTCGGGCTTGAAACTCGGCGATGCCAAATGGTTTGGTCAGATAATCATCCGCACCGGCATCGAGTGCCCGAACCTTTTCGCTCTCATGACTCCTCGCCGACAAGATCAGGATTGGCAGCGTCGTCCAGGTGCGCACCTCGCGAATCAGGTCCACGCCGTCGCGGTCAGGTAGTCCAAGGTCCACAACGGCAAGATCAGGTTTGCGTGTGCCCAGCTCGATCAAACCCCGCGCCGCGGTCTCTGCTTCGTGCACAGCACACCCTTCAGCCTCCAGAGCGGTTCGGATGAAGCGCCGAATCTGGGCTTCGTCTTCGATAATCACTACGCTGTATGTCCCCGAGGAGTTCAACATGGAATTTCCTCCTTTGGCACTTCCGGTGCTTCGCCACAGGGCATGCTGATAACAAAGCGGGCACCGCCCATACTGCTTTTCTCCGCCCGAATGGAACCTGCATGAGCCTCGACGATGGCCCGAACAATGGACAAGCCTAGGCCAACGCCACTGACCGTAGATTCACTGCGCCCTCGCGCAAATTTGGCAAACAGGGCCTCCTCCTTGCCGGCTGGGAGACCCGGCCCATTGTCCTCGATAATGATCTCGACATTCTTTCCCAGAGATTGCGCCGAGATGGTGATGACACTGCCGCTTGGCGTGTACTTCGCGGCATTTTCCAGGAGGTTGCAGAATACCCGCTCCATCAGGATCGAATCGAAATAGAGCATGGGCAACTCTGCTGGTAGCGAGATGTTGACGGCATGTTCGGCCAGCATCCCGGCGCGGGATGTGAGGGCCACGCCTATAACCTCCTCCAGGGTTTGCCAGTCGCGATTCAGTTTGACATCCCCACTTTGGAGACGAGCCATGTCCAGCAAATTGCTGACCAGCACGCTGGTGCGCAGCGCTTCGTCGCGGATGGCATTGGCGATGTCGGCTTGAGCCTTCGGCAGAGGTGGCCCAGCAATACTCAAGGACTCTGCCAGGCCGGATAACACGGTCAGCGGCGTACGCAGATCATGCGACAGCGCCGACAATAATGAATTGCGGAGTTGCTCAGATTCCATCTTGACCAGCGCCTCTTGGGCTACGGCAATAAAGTGCACGCGTTCGAGTGCAATGGCGATCAGACTTGCGCTCGTCTCCAGAAGGCGCTGTTGTTCCGGCGGGACCGACCATTTCCCCGAAGGTGGGACGACAACCAGCACCCCACGCGTCCGCATCGGAGCCTTCAATGGCAGATATAGCGCGCTGGCCGAAGGCAGCGTCGAGGTCGAGCACCCAGCAGGCTCGTTGTGATCGAGCGCGTAATGGGCCATGCCGATATCGAGTTCGGGTAATTCGCTTTCCCCAACCCTTTGCAGATGATCGCTGGTATCGAGCGCCATCATTGTCGATCGGGCACCGAAAACGCGATCCACGAAGCGCTGGCTGATTTCGACGATTTGCTCGATGACCAGAGCGCTGGACAATTCCCTGGCCATTTCGAGCAAGGCCCGCAAGCGCTGTTCCCGGCCCAAAGCAACAACTGCCTGGAATTTCAGACGTGCCGTCATCTGACCTATCAAAAGCGCAACCAACAGCATGACGGCAAAGGTCGGCAGGTATTGGACGTCACTCACCGTAAAGGAGAAACGCGGGGGTACGAAAAAGAAATCGAAGGCGGCCACGGACAGGATGGCGGCCAGAGCCCCCGGTCCTTGCCCCAGTCGATAGGCGACGAAAACCGCCATTGACAGAAAGATCATGACGATGTTGGCCAGTTCAAGGTGCGGCAGTAGAGGCGTCGCGACCAAGGCGGTCAGGGCGACCCCGATACCTGCAAACAGATAATCCCGCCACGCGATAGGAACTTCGTCACTAGAATCCTGCCTTGGGGCTATATGTTCACCAGTTGTGCGCTCGCTCTTATCGCGAGCAATCAGCACGACTTCAAGATCGGGGGCCTTCTGTCCAAGCCGCTCGGCAAAACCGCGCTGCCATGGCCACAGCTTGGCGGTTTCCCTTCCGACGACCACCTTCCCCAGATTGTGCTCACGAGCGTAGGAGGTTGTTACCGCAATTGGATCGTCACCAGAGAGGCTCGCCGTACTTGCCCCTAGATCCTGCGCGAGTTTCAAGGTACCTAGGATACGTGATCGATCGCTTTCCCGAAGACGCTGAAGCCTTGGGGTTTCAACGTAAATCACGTGCCACGGAACGCTGAACTGAGCGGCCAACCTCGCACCGGCACGAATCAGCTTGTTGCTGCCGATGCCGGCACCCATGCAGACAAGCAGGGAATCCTGCGTTGGCCAAACCTTGGTTACCGAGGTTTCGCGGCGGTAAGCCAATACATCCTCGTCCACACGATCCGCTGTTCGGCGCAAGGCCAGTTCCCGCAACGCGAGCAGATTGCCCTTGCGGAAGAAATTCTTCACGGCGCGTTCGGCCTGCTGGGGGATATAGACCTTCCCTTCCTTCAGACGCTGCAATAGCTCATCGTGTGGCAGATCGACGAGAATGATCTCATCGGCTTGATCGAAGACATGATCGGGCAGGGTTTCCCAGACCTTAATGCCGGTAATGCCGCCGATTACGTCGTTCAAGCTTTCCAGATGCTGGACATTGACCGTGGTGAAGACATCGATGTTGGCCGCCAGTAACTCTTCCACATCCTGCCAGCGCTTGGGGTGACGCGAACCTGGAGCGTTGGAATGGGCCAGTTCATCGACCAGAATCAGTTCTGGTTTACGTAGGAGCGCCGCGTCGATGTCGAATTCGAGTAGCTGGTGGCCCTTGTACTCGATGCGCTTTTGCGCGATCAACTCCAGACCGCGAACCATTTCTCCCGTCTCGGACCGGCCATGCGTTTCGACGACACCAATGACCACATCAACGCCTTGTGCCTGCAACGCCCGGGCGGCACCGAGCATGGCATAGGTTTTACCGACACCGGGGCTGGCCCCGAAGAATATTTTCAGCTTGCCCCGCTGTTTTTGTAGCGACTCCAGCTCCAGCCGTGCCAACAGGGCATCTGGATCGGGTCGACTTACCTCGTTGTTAATCAACGTCTTCTACCAGGCCTGAGCACTCTGCCCAAGGCAAGCATTTTCCGGCTGAAGGGCACGCGCTCATCGGCCAAGGTTTCCAGAAAGTCCGATAGCCGTTTGGAGCGGGCAATGGCGAACAGCACCAGAGTGGCGAACACGATCGTAGCCGCTACCCCATGCAATAGCCGTTCGCCGACGCTGCCCTCGCCAAAGGGAATGATGTTCATGCCAAAATAACCCGCCGTCACGGTCGCAATCAGACCGAGAATGGTGATCACGGTCAGCCTGACCACCGTATTGGATTGCCGCCGCTGGGAATCGCTGTCAAGGTAATGACTCATCTCGCGAATTTCGTCTCGCACCTCCTCATAGAGGTTGTCATTGCGCAACTGCCGGCTGCACAAACGGAACATGGCCTGCAAATGGGTCCGTTCAGACAACTCGTGAAACCAGTAGCGGTGGGTGAACCGCAGGAAGGTTTCAAAATTCGCCCGGATACGGCGTTTGAAGCGACGCACCGACACCTCGTCCCGGATATCCAGATCATTAACGGCATCAACCAGGATGTCGGAGAAAATCAGCAGCGATGCGCGATGAAGGTGGGCAATGAGAAAGATCACGAAGTACTGATGCCGAAATTGCGCCAGGACGCCTCTCTCAGCATCGCGGAAATAATCCGAACCAGCGTCACCGACCACCGTAAAGGCGTTTCCGGTGCAAATGAATCGCGTATTGGGACCGGACTCGGTGTTCTGCCAGTAGCGATCTTGGCAATAGAGCCCGACGAAGTCCTTGACCGACGGTTCGTTGCTGGGCAGTGGCTCATCGGGATCCAGGCTGGTCGCCAGCCCGAGCCTGACCCAGTCCTCGTGTTTAAGGAGACGCGGATTGTCGACTGCGAGGTAGGCCATCACCGGCATACGGTGGTATTCGATCAGGTGGTAGCGGATTTCCCCGGGACTATCGGAGTGCGCGAGCACCAGCGGCGAAAGCAACCATACCCAGTGTTCGCTGATGTCGGGACTGCGGTGGATGCAGACGTACTCGAGGAATTTCGAGCGATGTTCGCTATCCGAAACCGTCAGAATCTGGCCATCGTGGTCCAGCCACTCGGATAGATGGACGTTGTGCAGACTACCGCCCTCTTCATGCCAACCCGAGGGGTAGGCGCGCCCGAAGCGAAACAGGATATCCCTGACCAGACTCAGTGGCAGGTCATGGCCCCGTATCTCCAGGTTGAAGACAACCAAATCCAGATCGTGCAAGAAGTACAGATCGAGATGGACGACCTGCAAGGTGACTGGATGACTGTCGGGGCGCAAGGTCAACCGCAGGTTGGCAACATCCTTGCGCCGGAATATATGCACAGGCGACTCACCGATGTTGTCGCCCGGCGAGCGTTGCAATGGACGTCCCTCGCCATATAGGAAGCGTTGGACATAGGGCAGGAAGGAGACGAATTCCCGGTAGTGACGCTCCTGGAATTGACCGGGGTCGGCTGTGAATTCGTCGTCAATCCGCTGCCAGCGCTTGTCCTCCATCGCCTCAAGAACCTCCCAGTGTCGTCCCTCGACGTTCTCTGCCGCCAGCGGCTCCAACTGTAAGGGCCAGAGGAAGCTGGCATGTAAGAGCGGTACGCGCATTTTCTTATCCGTTGTTTTTTCTTCCATGCCCCCTCCTTATCGTCATGCTCGACACGACCAAAACAGAGGTTCGAAGAATTGAAGTTCGTAAAGACTCGGGGGCAAGCAGTCAAACTGGCATCAAGGTCAAGTTGCCGGGCCATCATTGGCAAAGGCACCGGCATTGAACGCCAGTGCCTTGCAGCCAGGTCCAAGGTAAATGGCAGATACACGAGAACCTTAGGTTGCAGACCCCCGGCAACAGGCCGGGAGCCATGCTATTCGGTTCATCGGGTATTGGCCAGCTTATCGAGGCCCAGATTGAGTTCCAGGACCTTGACGCGCGCCTCGCCGAGGACGTTGAGCTGGTGCCACTCCGTATGGCTGGCAATCAGTTCAAGGACTTGCGTTTTCGGTAACTTGCGCAGACGGGCGATGCGCGGTGCCTGCCAAAGGGCGGCGGCCACGCTGATGTGCGGATCGAGGCCACTGCCCGAGGCGGTCACCAGGTCGACCGGAATCGCTGCCGTCTGGGTCGGGTCGCTGGCCTTGAGCGCTTCGATGCGCCCCTTGACGGCCTCTTCCAGATCCTGGTTCAGAGGCCCCTGATTGGATCCACCGGACGATGCCGCGTTGAAGGGCATCGGCGCGGTCACCGACGGACGGCCCCAGAAATGACCGGGGTCGCAGAAGGCCTGGCCGATCAGGCGCGAGCCGACCGGCTTGTCGTCCTGGAAGATCAGGCTGCCGTTGGCCTGATCCGGAAATATCGCTTGGGCGATGCCGGTGATCAGCGCCGGATAAGCGGCTCCGGTCAACAGGGTCAGCAGGCCGAATATGACGAGGGTTGGTCTGAGCTCCTTAAGCATTTCAGGCTCCTTAAGCGAGATTGAGGCCGACCAGGGTCAGGTCGATCAGCTTGATGCCGATGAAGGGCACGATCAGTCCGCCGATGCCGTAGACCAGCAGGTTGCGGCGCAGGATGGTGGCCGCTCCGAGTGGGCGGTAGGCTACGCCCTTCAGGGCTAGCGGAATGAGCGCGACGATGATCAGGGCATTGAAGATCACCGCCGACAGGATGGCTGAGTCCGGCGTCGCCAGACCCATGACGTTCAGGGAGTTAAGCGCCGGATAGGTCGAGGCGAAGGCGGCCGGTATGATGGCGAAATACTTGGCGACATCGTTGGCGATGGAGAACGTCGTCAGTGCGCCGCGCGTCATCAGCATCTGTTTGCCGGTCTCGACGACCTCGATCAGCTTGGTCGGGTTGGAATCGAGGTCGACCA
>CAZFZB010000003.1:0-59882 GCA_964523415.1 uncultured Chromatiaceae bacterium
CAGGGGGGGAGCCGCGCCCGCAATGCCTCCCCACACGATATTCTGAGGGGTAGCCCGCTTGAGATAGCTCGTATAGATCACCGCATAACCGATAAAGGCGGCAAAGGTCAGGGCGGCGGTCAAGGCGTTGACCAAGGTCGTGAGGATCAGCATGGACAGGGCGACGAGGGCCAGGGCAAAGCCGAGGGCATGAGGGGCATCGAGGTCACCGCTGGGCAGTGGCCGGTTGCGAGTTCGTTCCATGATGCCGTCGATACGCTGATCGACGACGTGGTTCAGAGCCGCACCCGCCGCCGAGGCAAGCCCAATACCGAGCAGTCCGAAGACCAGGGACTGAAGGGGTACCATACCCGGGGTCGAAAGGAGCATTCCTACCAAGGCGGTAAACAGGATCAGCGCTACCACCTTGGGTTTGGTCAGATCGTAATAACGTCTCCAGGCTAGTTCCTGGGATTTGATCAGGGTTATCTCACTTGTGGCCATAGCCTGCACCTTTAATCCAGTTCTTGGAGGCCTTGATCAGCCTTCCGATATCTTTGAGGGTATCCTTCGCCGGGGCGTCGGGCGCATAACGCATCATGAGGTTGCCCAAGGGATCCAGGATATAGATCCGATCGAGGGCGGCATCGCCCTCCCGCAGGAGCCCCAACAACCGCTCCCCATCCGCTGCATCCGTCGAGGCCACCTTCATGCCGCCAAATTCGCGCTCTTGCTCAATGCCCATCATCTGACCACTCGGCTTGGTCAGGAGTAGTAACCGCTCCGTACTCAGGCTCGCCTCACCCAAGGCCAGGCGAATCTGCCGCATGTCCCTTAGCCGCGCCCGACAGAAATCAGCGCAATCCCCCCCCGCCAAGAAGACCAGGGTCCACTTGCCAGCCAGGGCCTCGCGATCCAGGGGCGCCCCCTCCGGGGTGACCAGGATCAGGTCAGCCGGGATCGCAACCACGGGGTTGATGAGTTCACCAAGGTTACTGCGCCCGCTTGGCAGATATTCCGGGTTGTAGTACAGAAACCAGGCCGCCAGCACGGGTGCGGCGAAGATGGCCACCATGACCAATAAGGGCCTGATGCTCGGCTTGGCTCGCACGCCATCTCCGACAGCCTGGGAAGCAACCGCTTGCCGAGACCTCATCACAACACCCCCTGCCCGGTCCTGCGTACGGACAGTCGCATCCAGATGAGCAGGGCAATGACCCCAAAAGCAAACCACTGGATTGCATAGCCCAGGTGCATTCCCTCCTTGGGCATCTCCCGCGGCCAATCTCGTACGAAACCGCCCGTTGCTGCTGGATCCATCAGGATCACCACCGGCTGGATCGGATAGTCAAACCTGGTCCGATAAAGCTCCAGGGTGAGAAATGGCCAACACTCACCCCAACGGGTGACATCCGCTGCCCCGGAAAGGGTCATGGCCGGTGCACTCGGGATATAGGCATCCCCGACCAGGGTACGGGAACCCGCGGGGACGGGTGCTTCCGTAGGCTGTCCCTGGGTGTCCGCTGGGATCCAGCCGCGGTTGACCAGAACCCGCACCCCACCCGAATCGAGGCGCAGCGGGGTGATGACGTGATACCCGGTCTTACCGCCATAATGGCGATTCTCGATCAAGAGTTGCCCTTCCGCCTCGAAGGTGCCGGTAGCGATCAGCCGGCGGTAACGCAAAGGCTCCGCAGAGGCTTCCAGGGGGCCCAGTTCATAAGGGGACAGCAAGGAACGCCCCGCCAATTCGTTGGCCTGCAGGCGCTTTTCCTCGGCCCGACCAAGTTGCCAAATCCCCAGCGCGACGAACAAGGTCACGCTCAACACCATCACTGCCGTCGGCAACCAACGGAATTGAATGTCATGGTGGCCAAAGCGCATGGGGATGCTATAGTCCAGATTGTGTTGCATCAAGATAATGAGAGCTACCCAAGCAACGCATTCCACCCATCCAACGGAGATAAACCATGGATCTCATGTTCAAGATTCCAGTACTGGCATTGCTGGCATTCATCCTTTTTTCCCTAGGCCAGGGGATGTATTACATGGCCAAGGACGACGGAGACGAGGACAAAACCCGCGTCGTCCGGGCACTGACCGTCCGAATCGTCCTGTCCCTAACTCTGTTCGGCCTCCTGATGCTGGGCTACATGTTCGGCTTCCTGGAGCCCCACAACGTCTGACCTACCACAGGCGGACCCTTCCCAACCACACCTTCCGCCCCAGACACCGATCTGGATCCAATTTGGATCCAGTCTGCCGTTTCCAGGCGAGTGACAACTCTTCGCCTCCACCCCTGACCGTTGGAGCCTCGTCAACCAGGGACGGTTGTCAGCGGTAACGCCCTAGAGCCAGTAAACAAAAATAAACAAGCCCAACCAGACCACGTCCACAAAGTGCCAATACCAGGCTACGGCCTCAAAGGCGAAGTGGTTATGGGGTGTGAAGTGGCCCCTCCTGGCCCGGACCAGGATTACGGTGAGCATGACAGCGCCCATGGTGACGTGGAAACCATGAAAGCCGGTCAGCATGTAGAAGGTGGAGCCATAGGCGCCTGAGCCTAGCGTCAGATTCAGTTCGTGGTAGGCGTGGTAATACTCGAAGGCCTGCAGAAACACAAAGAGGAAACCCAGCGCGATAGTGGCGGCGAGACCACGCACCAGTTGGGTGTTGTTGTGCACCTTCAGCCCCCAGTGAGCCCAGGTCACGGTTGCACCCGAGGTCAATAATATCAGGGTGTTGAGGGACGGGATACCCCAGGCGCTCATGGGGGTGAAGCCGCCACCAAGATCCTTGGGTCCCGCGGAGGGCCAAACGGCGTCAAACTGGCTCCACAACATAGCGTGGGTCTCAGCAAGATAGCCACCGCCGCCCAGCCAGAGCATGGACACATTGCGGATGTACCAGAGGGCACCAAAAAAGCTCAGGAAGAAAAAGACCTCCGAGGCGATAAACCAGAACATTCCCTGTCGAAAAGATCGGTCCACCTGGGCATTGTAGCGATCCGACATGCTTTCCTGGATAACCTGGCCGAACCAGCCATAAAACATGAAGGCCAGCAGGCAGAGCCCGGTCACCAAAATCAGGGAACCCAAGCTCACATGGTTGATGGCCAGGGCCGTACCCGCCAGCATTAACAGGATCGATAGCATGGCCGTGATCGGCCATGGACTCGGATCCGGGATAAAGTAGTCTTTCTGCCCGTGAATGGTTCCAGTCATCCGCAAATGTCCTCGTGGTCGTGTTGGCTTATAGCGGCCTAGGGTTAGATTGATCCCCACCGGCAACCCCGCCTTGGCCCGCCGGTGAGGTCGCCTGTTGCACCACATTGGCCGCAGTCTTGGTATCGGGTGTGAATACCCGCATTACGCTGTAAGAAAGTGTGATGGAGTCCACATCGGGGGGGAGATCAGGTGATATCACGAACCGTACCGGCATCACCTTATGTTCGCCGCCCGCCAGGGTCTGCCGGGAAAAACAAAAACATTCCAACTTCGCGAAGTAGGGACTAGCCTTCCAAGGGTTGATGGCCGGAATCGCCTGCCCAGTCACCTCCCCCCCCGTCCGGTTCTCCACCACGAAGTTAACCAGCCTGGGCTCCCCCAACTGCACCCGCACTTGGGTCTCCATGGGACCCAAGGTCCAAGGGAGATCCGGGTGGACGGTGGTATCGAACTTGACTGTCACCCAACGAACCGAGTTGTCCGCCGGGAGGATCCGGCCTGGCTCGGAATCGGTGGCAGCCATCCGCTTGACCGATTGCAAGCCCGTGGCTTCGCACAGGATCCCATAAAGGGGAACCATGGCGAAGCCGAAGCCGAACATTCCGACCGCCAATGCCACCAGCAGCCAGAGGGTACGGCGACGCCGATCTGGAGCTGGTGCATTCACAGCCCGCTCGCTTTGCCCATCTGATAAAGCCCGGTCCAAAAGGGAATCGAGGTCAGGAAGATGAAGGCAACGAAGGCGGCCAGCATCCAGGCTACACGCACATTCCTACGGCTTTGGTCCGGGGTCATCTCATTGGCAATCATAAAATTACTCGCATCATCTCCAGGCGAAGCTCAGAACCGGTGGGGCGGGGCAATCCACGCCTCACCTGACTGACGCCCTTAATGGGCCAATTGCGGGGGGGTGGTCCAGCTATGGAAGGGGGGTGGCGAGGGCAATTCCCACTCCAGCCCTTGGGCACCTTCCCAGACACGTGCCTCTGCCTTGCGGCCACGGCGCACGGTGTCGATGATGATGTAGAGGAACAACAAGTGGCTGAGACCGAAGACGAAGGCCCCGATACTCGAGAGCATATTAAACTCGGCGAACATTTGGTTATAGTCCACGATCCGCCGCGGCATCCCCGCCAGGCCAATGAAGTGCTGCGGGAAAAAGGTGATGTTGAAGCTAATGACGTTGATCCAGAAAAAGATCTTTCCAAGCCTCTCGTTGTACATGTGGCCCGTCCACTTGGGCAGCCAGTAGAAGACACCTGCGAACAAACCGAACACGGCGCCCGGGAGCAGCACGTAGTGGAAGTGAGCCACCACGAACATGCTGTCCTGATATTGCATGTCGGCCGGGACCACGGCGAGCATGACACCTGTCAGACCGCCGAAGGAAAACATCAATAGGATGGCCACGGCGAATAACATCGGCGTCTCGAAGGTCATGGAACCCTTCCACATGGTTGCCATGTAGTTGAAGACCATCAACCCCACCGGAATGGAGATGAGGATGGTTCCGATCATGAAATAGGTCACCGCACCCAGGGACATGCCGATGGTGTACTGGTGATGAGCCCACACGACCATACCGATGGCCATGATGGCCAGCATGCCACCCACCAGGGAGTTGTAGCCGAACAACGGCTTGCGGGAGAAGGTCGGCACTATTGCTGCCAGAATGCCGAAAGATGGCAGGATCAGGATATAGACCTCGGGGTGACCGAAGAACCAGAAGAGGTGTTGGAAGAGGACGGGATCACCACCGCCCGCCGCGTTGAAGAAGCTGGTGCCGAAGTGGCGGTCGAAGAGCAACATGGTCACGCCACCAGCCAGGACCGGGACCACCAGGATGAGCAGGAAGGCGGTCACCAGCCAGGTCCAGACGAAGATCGGCATCTCCAGCAGCTTCATGCCGGGGGCGCGCATGTTGAAGATGGTCACAATAATATTGATCGAAGCCAGCACCGAGGAGATACCCAACAGATGGATGGCAAAGATCAGGAAATCCATTGACATGCCGACCTGAAGCGACAGGGGCGGATAGAGGGTCCAGCCAGTGTTGATCTGGGTACCACCGCCCGGGAAGAAGGGGACGACGAAGGATAGAATCAGCATGATCCCGGCCGCAGGAAGGATCCAGAAGCTCAGGTTGTTCATACGCGGCAGGGCCATGTCGGGTGCACCGATCATGAGCGGGATCATCCAGTTGGCCATGCCCGCCGCGGCTGGCATGACGGCGCCGAAGATCATCAGCAGGGCATGGTTGGTGACCAGGTTGTTGTAGAGATCCGGCTCCAGTAGTTGCAACCCGGGCATGAAGAGTTCGGCACGGATCAGCATGGCGCTCGCCCCGCCGAGAAAGAGCATGATCAGGGCGAACACCAAGTACATGGTCCCAATGTCTTTGTGATTTGTGGAGTACAACCACCGACCGATTCCCTTGGAGGGTCCGTGGTGTTCGTGCTCGTGATCGTGATCGAAATCGTGATCCAGGGTCGTTGCGGTCATGGCGGTCTACCTCGTGGAAGAGAGATCTCGTCCGCAACCCGGTACCCAGCTTGCACCTACTAGGCAACCTGACCAGTTCGGATTGCGGGAGATTACGTTCATCTGTGGATCAAAGGGGGGTAAGGGTTGGCTCATTTGACCGCAAGGGTGCGAGCGGCACGGATATCCCGAGGCTGCACCACATCACCGGTATTGTTGCCCCAGGCATTACGCTCGTAGGTGACAATAGAGGCAATCTCGAGATCGTTCAGTGCGTTCCAGGCGACCATCGCCGTACCGGGTCTACCGTTGAGCACCGTGTCCAAATGACCCGCGATGGGACCCGTGGCGACCTTGCTACCAGCCAGGGCGGGGAAGGCGGGCGGTAAACCCATACCATTGATCTGGTGGCAAGCACTGCACTTACTGTTGTACATATCCTGGCCCTTGGCCATCAAATCCTCCTTGGTCCAAGTCTTATCCACATTGGCCTCGGCAGCGGAGGCCAGCATGACCTGTTTCTGATTGGCCATCCAGGAGGCGAATTTTTCCTTGGATACTGATTCGACCACGATAGGCATCCGGGAATGCCAGGTTCCGCACAATTCGGCACACTGCCCGGTGAAGGTGCCCTCGCGATTCAGATCGACCCAGGTCTCGGTGACATAGCCGGGGATGGCATCCTTTTTGACCGCCAACGCCGGCACCCAGAAGGCGTGGTTGACATCCGCCGAGGTATGCAGGAAGCGGATTTTAGTCCCAACCGGCAGAACCAGGGGGTTATCGACGTCCCTCAAATACATGTCCCCTGCCTTGTCCTTCGGGACATAGCGACTCTCGATGCGCACATGCCGCGGCTTGCCATCGACCTCTACCGAATGGTCCAGATACTCGAATTCCCACCACCACTGATGGCCTACCACCTTGACGTCCATCAGGTCCTCCCCTTTCGGGACATCCCAGACCCTCTCGAGGGTCTTTTCAGCCTTGCTGGCGATGGTCATATCCACGCCTAGAACCAGGACCGGGACTATGACCCAGGACCAGCGTCCGAACCAGGATTCATGGAAATGTTGATCCGCCACATAACCCCGGCTCTTACGGTGATGGATCAGGGAATAGATGACGAAGGAGAAGATGATGACCAACAAGACCGTAGCAATGGTCGAGGTCAACATATGGATGTTGTAGATCTCCTGGGCCACGCCAGCGGCGGGTTCAGGGAAGTTGAGACCCATCTCGGCTGCCGCATAACCTGACCAGCAGGCAAAGAATAGCGAGGCACTAGTAGCCCCAATACGGTTTAGATTCACTACCGGATCCCCTCTCGTAGTAAGGGTTGTACTTGCGAGACGAGGCCTGGGTTCAGAACCTCGATTTCTAGTGTCAATGATTGGCGCCTTGCGGGGTCAACCACCCCTTGATTCGGGGGGGACGCACGTTGTCCGGTTCAACCAAAGGAACCGTAACTCCAGCTCAGCCCCAGCACCAGGGCGGGGCCTTAAGGATCGAGGCGTAAAAACATCTGTAATTAGGATGCGAGAAATCAATCTGAAGTGCAAATTATTTTGATCTGGATCAATATATCGGTATTTTCTTGTATATTTCACTAGCCGTCCCGTCCTGGGGGATTGTGATCCCCGGAGGAGTTGCCCCTCATCCGTGCCAGCGGGGTTATGTAGGCGCTCGCCCAGGGGTCAGACGTAGGGAGGCCGGAAGGTGATCGGGTTGTCGCCGTGCTTAGGCTGCGAAACGGGACATCCTAGGCCCCCTTTCGCCTTGCGCTCGGCGACCACTAGGAGACCTCGGCCCCCCTCCGGCGGCAGCCTTGCGACTACGCCTGCCGGGGACTACCAGCCTTCGCCTCGCTCTCCATGGCCGGCAGCGATTGAAGCGCACCAGCGCTACCCCTTTGCGATCTCATCCGCTCCGAAGGAAGGTCCCCGCCACCTGCCAGGGCATCGCCAATGACCAATAGCGTCAGCCAGGCCTCACCGGGTTCCAGGCCCTTGATTTGACGATCGGCGCGAGCACATTCGCCGACGAGCAGGCGCAAACGGGCGAGAGGTAAGCGGCGCAGGGACGATTTCAGGGGCCCCAGGCGATTTTGCCAAACCCGTTCGGCTTTCAGAAAGGCATCCAAGGCTGGGGTGCCAGAACGTAAGGCAAAGGCGGCGCGGTTCAAGAGTCGGACCTCGCGTGCCAAAACCCAAAGTATCAAGGACTCGGCCACACCCTCGGCGGCGAGGCCCACCAGGATGCGGTGCATGCGGGTGCGATCCCCCGCCAGGGCGGCATCAGAGACGTCGAAAAGATCGAAGCGTGAGCTGTCGGCGATAGCACGGCTGAGCTGTTCGGCATTGAGGGGACCCTCCCCGTGGATCAGGACCAGCTTGTCCACCTCCTGGACCGCGGCAAGCAGATTACCTTCCACCCGTTCGGCGAGCATGGCTGCGACCTCCGGACCAGGCCGCAGGCCCCGGTCGCTCATGCGTTTCCTGATCCAATCCACCAGCATCTGACCTTCCAGGGGTTTGACCTGGAGAAGCGCCCCGACTCGCTCGACTGACTGAATCCATTTGGCCTGGAGTTCCTGATATTCCAGATTGGGCGCCAAAATCAAAAGCCGGTTTTCGGGCCTGGGCTGGGCACAGTAAAGCCGCACCGCTTCACTACCCTCGCGTCCGATCTTGCCGGAAGGCAACCTCATCTCAATGAGCTTACGACTTGAAAAGAGGGACAGGGACTGGGCCGCCACCGTCAGCAGACCCCAGTCGAAGTGCCCATCGATTTCCAGAACCTCCCGTTCCTCATAGCCAGTCTCGCGGGCCCTTTGGCGCACAAGACTGGCAGCCTCACCGAATTGAAAGGGCTCGTCGCCGCAGATCATGACCACCGGCGGCAGCCCTTGTTTCAGGTAGGAGGCTAGCTGGGGATAGGGGATCCGCATCAGGCGGACCGTCCCGAACTAGCCGGCAGGCAGGACGGCACGCAACATCGCCAGAATCTGGGTGGCCGCGTCCTGTGCCATCTCGGCATAGAGGATCTCTGCCTCCAATTGCTTGCCCAGTACCTCCACATCAGCATTTTCGAAGGTACGGGAGATCTCCAGGGCCCTGGGCTCGACAAGGACCTTGCCTGCAGCGTCCCGGGCATCGAAACGCAGGTTGAACAAGAGTTCGGTAGCGATAATCTTGCCATTGCGATCCAGGGCACCCACCCTGGAAGTGCGTGTCTCGGACAGGATGCGCACCAGGGAACGGGCATCCTTTGGTGAGGTGGCCTGTTGCACACCCGAGATCTCAAATCTCTCCCGCAGAATCGCTCCTACCGTGGAACTGCCGGGGGCCTCGACAAAGACCGGGCTGAAATTGGACGGTATTTCCACCGCCCCCCGCAGTTTGAAGCCACAGGCCGTCACCAGGCACAAGGACAACAACATCGGCACCAGGTACCCCAGACGTCTAGCCTCTAGCCCCATTACGCTCATTTCACCACCAAATTGACCAACTTGTTGGGGACCAGGATCACCTTGCACACCCGGGCCTCGCCCAGAAAGCGACGCACATTCTCGTTATCCACGGCGGCCCTTTCCACGGTCTGAGGGTCCGCATCAGCAGCTACCTGGATCTTGCCCCGCACCTTGCCATTGACCTGGACCACATACTCGAGGGAATCCCGGCGCAAGGCCTCCTCGTCCACGGCCGGCCAGGGTGCCAAGAGTATGTCGTCCCCCAGGCCTAATTCGCGCCAGAGGTGATGGCTCAGATGAGGTGCGATGGGGGCTAGCAACCTCAACATAATGCTAAGACCCTCGCGCATCACCGCCCCGCTGGCTGGGCCCCGGTCAAGTTTGTGCAGGCTATTGACCATGGTCATGCAACCCGAAACCACGGTATTGAACTGGTGGCGTTCGTAATCAAAGAGGGCCTTCTTGAGAGCGGCATGAATTTCATGGCGCACCTCCCCGGGCTCCATGACCCCGCCAAGATCGCGGCCTTCCTGGTGCTCGTCCAAGGCCAGCGCCCAGACCCGCTTGAGAAACCTGGAGGCCCCCTCCACGCCCTCGTCGTTCCATTCCAGGGACTGTTCGGGAGGAGAGGTGAACATGGTATAGAGACGCACGGTATCGGCGCCATAACGATCCGTCAGAACCTGAGGGTCGACCCCGTTATTCTTCGACTTGGACATCTTCTCGACGCCCCCGAACAGAACGGGCTGGCCATCACTCTTGAGTCGGCCCCGCATCAATCGGCCCCGCTCGTCCCTCTCGACTTCTACCTCCGCCGGATTGAACCACTGCTTGCGGCCATCGGCATCCTCGCGATACCAGGTCTCAGCCACCACCATGCCTTGGGTGAGAAGCTTGGTGAAGGGCTCGTCGCAATCCACCAAGCCCTCGTCACGCATCAGCTTGTGGAAAAAGCGGGCGTAGAGCAGATGCAGGACGGCGTGCTCGATGCCACCCACGTACTGATCGACGGGCAACCAATAGCGGGCGCGAGCATCCAACATGGCGGTATCGCAATGCGGTGAGCAGTAACGGGCGTAGTACCAGGAGGATTCGAAGAAGGTGTCGAAGGTGTCCGTCTCCCGGATCTCTCCGCCCCCCAATTCGGAGAAGGCCGGCATCTTCTTGAGAGGCGAGCCTGAGCCGTCGACAATGACGTCCTCCGGAAGCCGCACTGGCAGCCGGGTCTCGGCGCGCACTTGGCCATCCGAGGTATGGATCACCGGCAGGGGACAACCCCAATAGCGCTGACGGGAGACGCCCCAGTCCCGCAGACGGAAATTCACCCGACGGCCACCCCGACCCCTCTCCTCCAACCAGGTGGCGATGGCGTCACAGGCCCGGGAGAAGTCAAGACCATCGAAGGGGCCAGAGTCCCGCAGGATGCCCTTCTCGGTATAGGCCCCGGTTTCGATCCCGCAGGGGGAGCCATCGGCGGCAAAGACGACCTGTTTGCGGCTTATGCCGTATTTCTCGGCGAACTCCCAGTCGCGTTGATCATGGGCGGGGACGGCCATCACGGCCCCAGTACCATAGCCCATGAGGACGAAGTTAGCGGCGTAGATGGGAACTGCCTCGCCAGAGATGGGGTGCAGGGCATCCAGACCCAGGGCATGGCCCTTTTTCTCCATGGTCTCGATCTCGGCCTCGGAGACCCCCCCCCGGCGGCACTCCTCGATGAAGGCCGCCAGAGCGGGATCGGTCTCGGCCGCCCGCCGCGCCAAGGGATGTTCGGCGGCCACGGCGACATAGGTCACGCCCATGAGGGTATCGGGACGCGTGGTATAGATGCCGAGCTTCTCATCCGAGCCGGCGATACCGAAGTCCATGTGAACACCCACGGAACGGCCGATCCAGTTGCGCTGCATGGCGCGTACCTGGTCCGGCCAGCCATCAAGCCCGTCGAGGGCATCCAGCAGTTCCTGGGCATAGTCCGTGATACGCACGAACCACTGTTCTATCTCACGCTTCTCTACCGGGGCACCCGAGCGCCAGCCCTTGCCATCGATGACCTGCTCGTTGGCCAACACGGTGCGATCCACCGGATCCCAGTTCACCATGGACTTGGCGCGGTAGGCCAGACCCTTTTCCATGAGGCGCCCAAACAGCCACTGCTCCCAACGGTAGTAATCCGGATCACAGGTCGCCAGTTCCCGGTCCCAGTCATAGCCGAAGCCGAGGCTCTTGAGCTGGGACTTCATATAGGCAATGTTGGAGAGTGTCCACTGGGAGGGCGGGATGCCGTGCTGGATGGCGGCGTTTTCCGCTGGCAGCCCAAAGGCGTCCCAGCCCATGGGTTGCAGGACGTTTTTGCCTAGCATGCGCTGGTAGCGGGCGATGACGTCGGCTATGGTGTAGTTGCGCACATGGCCCATATGGAGCTTCCCCGAGGGATAGGGGAACATGGCCAGGCAGTAGAATTTTTCACGGCTAGGGTCTTCCACCGCTTTGAAGGACTGAGCTTGTTCCCAGTAAGCCTGGGCGGCCGCCTCGATGGCGCGCGGGTCGTATTCTTGTCGCATGGATCGGCCTTCTTTGGAACCGAATGATCAGGATGCCGCGCGGCGGCGGCGGACGGCCTCGGCGAGTTCCTCCAATAGGGGTTCGGTATCATCCCAGCCGATACAGGCATCGGTAATGCTCTGGCCATAGGTCAATTCGGTATCGGGGTGCCAGTCCTGACGACCCCCCACCAGATGGCTCTCGATCATGGCGCCCATGATCCGCTGGTCCCCCCGGGCGACCTGGCCAGCGACGTCACGGCCTACATCGACCTGCTTCTGTGGCTTCTTGCGACTGTTGGCGTGGCTGAAATCGATCATGAGGCGGGGGCGCAGACCCGCATCCTCCATCTCCTCCGCCGCCATATTGACGCTTTCGGTATCGTAATTCGGCCGGGCGCCCCCGCGCAGGATCACATGGGTATCCAGATTGCCGGTGGTAGCGAAGATGGCGGAGCGGCCCTCTTTGGTAACGGACAGGAAATGGTGAGGATGCGCCGCCGCATGCATGGCATCCAGGGCGATGCGCAGGCTGCCGCTCGTGGCATTCTTAAAGCCCACGGGGCAGGATAACCCCGACGACAATTCGCGATGGCCCTGGCTCTCGGTCGTGCGGGCGCCGATGGCGCCCCAGCTTATCAGGTCAGCAATGTATTGGGGGCTGATGAGATCAAGGAACTCGGTCCCCGCCGGGATCCCCAGCCCGTTGATATCCACGAGCAGGGAACGGGCCAGCTTAAGGCCCTCGTTGATCTCGAAACTGCCATCCAGGTGTGGATCGTTGATGAGCCCCTTCCAGCCAACCGTGGTGCGCGGCTTCTCAAAATAGACGCGCATAACGATCAGCAACTCCTTCTGGAGGCGGTCGCGTACTGGCAGGAGTCGTTCGGCGTAGTCCCGGGCCGCGGTGACATCATGAACCGAGCAGGGACCCACCACGACCAGCAGGCGGTCGTCCTCGTCGTGGAGAATGTCGCGGATGGCGCGTCGGGTATGATGGACAGTTGCGGAGATGGCATCTGTCAGCGGGTATAGCCGGATCAGATCCTCCGGGGATATCAACTGCTTCATAGCGCGGATGCGTAAATCGTCGGTCTCGTAGCGCATGGGTGTCTCGTCTAAGGGAGGATACGGGCACTGGCGGCGAGGGCCAGGACATGATTCTCTACAGGGGCCAAAGGCGCTATCTTACGCCGTAATATCCGGGGCGAAAAAACCCTTTGGCGGGCAGCTCGGGGGCGCCAGGATCCCGAAGGCCGTCGACACCCCCCAATATGCAGTACATTCCGGGCCAAGTGACCCTTCATCGTCAGTAATCCAGGATGGTTGCAGCCGGTTACGGAGTCGCCATATCCGTTGGGCCGTGACAGCCTCTGACCCGGCCCCCGGCGCCCTTACCATGACCTGAGGGCCCCTCACCCGGAGACTCTAGGCCAGGGAGGGACGCGCACCCCCAGTCACCGCCCCCCGATGGTCTGGTAGCTGATAACACCTGACGGCAACTTTGGAGCAAACCTCATGCCTTCGAAAATTTTCGCTCTTCTTACCCTGACCACCCTCCCTGCCTGGATAGGAGGCGGGACCCTGCTGGCGGGGGAGACCCCGCCTGCACTGACGGCAACTGGCTGGTTGTGGCAACAAACCCAGATGAAGGATTCTGACCTCATACGTCCTAGCCAACCAGGAAACTATCACCTGCGCTTTCGTGAGGATGGCACCCTCGCCATTCAGGCCGACTGCAACCAGGCCCAGGGTCGCTACGAGATCGAGGAGCACCGCCTGCACATTGAACTAGGACCCATGACCCTCATGGCCTGCGGTGAGACCTCCCTGGGCGACCGCTTCCTGGCAAATCTGAACGGGGCCAATGGCTACCATGTCCAGGACGGCAACCTCTTCATCGATCTGAGACTCGACAGCGGCACCATGAAATTCAGCCCCCAGAATCCGGAACTGGTAGGCACCCATTGGCAGGTAACGGGCTACAACAATGGTCGGGGGGCGCTGGAGGGCGTCCGTGACGGCCCCAAGTTGCATCTCACCTTCGGGGCAGGGGGTAACTTGGCCGGCTCGGCGGGATGCAACCAGTTCACCGCCTCCTTTGCCACCAACGGCGACCGGATCACCATAGGCCCAGCCCTGTCAACCCGCATCTTCTGCCAGGACCCACCAGGGGTCATGGAGCAGGAGACCGCCTTCCTTACCGCACTCCCCAAGGCCTCGCGTTTCGAGCAGACCGGTGATCGGCTGGAGATACGGATGGCGGATGATGCCCTGGTGGTCACCCTGGTCAGATTGCCGGATTAATGGCTGATTGAGCAGGGAGACTCAAGGTTCGGGATTATTCCCGCTCGCGGGACGACGTCGGTAGAGGCCCAGCAGGAAGAGGCCGATACCCAGAGCGGCGGCAATATGTTTGAGGCTATGTCCGCTGATGAAATGCGTGAAATGGAGGATGGACTTGTCCAGGAATTCGAACAGCTTCGCCAGGCCATAAGAGGCCAACAGGCCCCAGAGGTACCAGACCGGTCGCAACAAGGGGCGATAGGTTAAGGCAATAAAGGGTATGAGAAGCATGGGCAGAAACTGCACCAGCACATAGGGCCGCAGATCGCCCCCATCCCCAACGTCAGTGAAGCGCCAGTAGGCGATGGACCCCATACCAAACGCGATCAGCGGTGCCAGGAGGCGGATACCCCATCGGGGTTCGATGTACTCACCGATAATGATGGCCAGGAAGGCCATAAAGGCGATGGTCATGGCAAGCCGATCCCAAAGGAGCGTCGCGTCCGCAGGCCACAGGTGGTAGTAACCCGAGGTCGGAAACAACAAGGCGGTCCCGGCAAAATACAGCAGATAAGCGGGACGCAGCACGGGGAGAGCGCCAGCAGGGACGCTACGGCGCAGGGCAAAGAGACCAGCCACTCCGACCAGGAAAAAAGGCAGGTTGGAGAGTGTATCGAGGCTACGCGGAATGCCCCAGTAGGAACGTTGATCCGCGAAGTCATGGTAAGCGGCTGACTGAGGAATAGGACCATAGATGATCATGGCGAAAATCGCTGTCAAGGTCACGCCCAGCATGACCAGCAGCCTGGGATCAGGGTTCTTTATTACTTTCCTGAACATGGTTGTTAGGTTCCTCGATCTGGGGCCCATCTGGAGGAAGCCCTAGCCCCTGTTGGCACAGGATCCCTATCCTAAGATCTACGGCTTAGCTTGCTTGAAACGGTACTTTATAGACGGCGCCGGAGCGCCTTCATGAATGAATCCAGGCTGCTGCCTTAGGCGGTTCCGGTACCCACGACTGGGAAGGTTACGAACCACCGGGCCGGACGCGACGGGAATGATTCTACCATCACCCTCAACGGAGTTTGGTCGCGTGAGGCCATACTCCGACTCCTGGCCATTCCCCCGAGCCCCAGGATTCCTTGTTGCAGGGATGCGATGTTATGCTGAACGACACTCGGAGGTTCCAGCCCCTGGACACTTTTGACTCCTCCAGGCCGGGTCGTACAAAGCCGGCCCTTTCCGCCCCTATCCCGATGAAAACGCCATGACTCCAGAACTGATGGTGGTTCTCCTCCTGCTGGCCGCGGCAATCGTCATGTTTGCCCTCAACCGGCCCCGGGCGGACGCCGTCGCCCTGATGATGATGCTGGCCCTGCCCTTCACCGGTATCCTGACGATTGGCGAGGCCATCGCTGGCTTCAGTAATTCCAACATCGTGCTCATTGGTGCCATGTTCGTGGTCGGCGAGGCACTGGCGAGAACCGGTGTCGCCAAGGGTGTGGGCGACTGGCTGGCTGACCGGGGTGGCAGCAGCGCTTGGTTACTGACCCTGCTCATCATGTTGGCGGTGGGCTTGCTCGGTTCCCTCATGAGTAGCACGGGGGTCGTAGCCATCTTCATCCCGGTCGTGCTGCGTATTGCCGACCGGACCGGGATCGACCCCGCCAAACTCCTCATGCCCATGGCCTATGCCGCCTTGGTCAGCGGTATGCTGACCCTGGTTGCCACCTCACCCAATCTAATCATCAACTACGAACTGGTGCGCTCCGGCGCAGAGGGCCTCAGCTTTTTTAGCTTTACCCCCTTTGGCCTGCCCATTCTGGTAGTGACTATCCTCTATATGCTGGTGGCACGGCGCTGGCTACGCTCGACCCGGTCGGAAGGGACCGAGGAGCGGCCCCAACCGGGTATGATGGATTGGATCGACCGCTACGATCTCACAAATCGCGAGTATCGGGTGCGTGTCCTGCCGGGTTCCTCCCTGCTGAAGCAGCCACTGGGCGAGATCGATCTCGCCCAGAAGATTGGGGTAAGGGTACTGCTCATCGAGCGCGGAACCGGAACCTCCCGAAGGGTTCTGGCACGTTCGCCGGAGACCATCCTGGAGGTGAATGACATCCTGTTATTGGATGCCGACAGCGAACGGGGGGATGTGGAGGCCCTCAGCGCCCGCTACCAGGTCGAGGTGTTGCCCCGTTCCCAGCGTTATTTCATCGATAAATTCGATGACGTCGGCTTGATAGAGGTCATGGTCCCCCAAGAGTCTCAACTCGTCGATATGACGGTGGCCGAGGCCATGGACCTGACCGACGCCCAGTTGACGGTGGTCGGCCTACGCCAGGGCCGCTATCCCCACCCACCCTACGGCATCCGCGAGGAGGTCCTACGAGGAGGCGACACCTTGCTCCTGGCCGGGCCCTGGAAGCCCCTTCGCCAACTCCAGAAGAGCGGCAACGACCTGGTTGCCCTGAATCTCCCCAAGGAATTCGATGAAGTCCTGCCCGCGGCCAATAAGGCCCCTCACGCCCTCCTGATCTTGATCCTGACGGTGTCCCTCATGGCCTTCGGCATCATCCCCAATGTTCACGCCGCACTCATTGGTGCCTTCCTTATGGGTGCCTTCGGCTGCATCAAGATCGGCAAGGCCTACCGGGCCATCCAGTGGAAGACCCTGGTCATGATCGTGGGCATGATGCCCTTTGCCCTGGCCCTGGAACGGACCGGTGGTGTCGATCTGGCGGCCAATGCCCTGGTGCAGGGGTTGGGAGGGGCACATCCCATTATCATCCTTGGCGTCCTCTTCAGCCTTACGGTCATGACCGGCCTCTTTATCGTCAATACCGCCAATGCCGTCCTGCTCATCCCTATTGCCCTGGCGGTCGCCCATAACCTGGGAGCCTCGCCCTATCCCTTTGCCATGATCGTGGCCCTCGGCGCATCCGCCACCTTCATGACTCCAATTTCCCCCATCAACATCCTGGTCCAAAGCAAGGGTAACTATGGATTCATAGACTTTGTCCGTTTCGGTTTGCCCCTGACCTTCATCATTGGCGTCACAGCGGCGCTCATGGTGCCCTGGTTGTTACCCTTATACTAATTTTCATCCAGGGCTTTCATCCAGGACCTGGTTACCGGCACGGGCCACCCCTGCGCTAACACACTACATTCATCCCTAACCCCGGAACTCAATTTCATGGAAACGACCTCCATCAAAACCAGCCGTACGCCGGTCTCTATCGACCTCGCCCTCCAGGGTGGCGGTTCCCATGGCGCCCTGACTTGGGGGGTGTTGGAGCGGTTGCTCGAGGAAGACTGGCTGGTGATAGAGGGGATCTCGGGGACCTCGGCAGGGGCAATGAATGCAGCGGTACTCTGCGACGGCTTTGTCCGGGGCGGGCGCCAGGGGGCGAAGGCGGCAATGGAGAAATTCTGGCGGCAGGTCGCGGATGCGGCCCGCTGGAGCCCCTTGCAGCGTACCCCCTTGGACCGGCTCATGGGACGTTGGACCCTGGATCATTCGCCTGCCTTCATCGCCTTCGAACTCGCTGCGCGCATGATCTCGCCCTACGACATGAACCCCTCGGCTTATCACCCTCTGCGCGACATCCTGGATCGATCCATCGACGTCAAACGACTTGCAGCCTCCCCCATCAAGTTGTTCATCACCGCCACCAAGGTCAGCACGGGACGTGGCCGTGTCTTTCGCAACGCGGAGATCAGTTCGGATGTCCTGCTGGCCTCGGCCTGCCTGCCAACCCTTTTTCAGGCTATCGAGATCGAGGGCGAGGCCTATTGGGATGGGGGCTACGCGGGCAACCCCACCATTACCCCGCTGGTGAGGGAATCCGATGCCCACGACACCATTTTGATCCAGATAAACCCCATAGAGCGGATGGAGACGCCCCGCAATGCCAGCGAGATTCATAACCGTCTGAATGAGGTCGCCTTCAATGCCCCTCTGCTCAAAGAACTGCGCATGATCGCCCTATTGCGGCAAGTAGCGGACCCGGGGCAATCCGAGGGCGCGCGCTGGGCGGCCATGCGCATGCACCGTATCGCCAGCCCCATGATGCTGGAGTTGGGCTATTCGTCAAAGATGAACGCTGAATGGGAATTTCTATGTTTGTTACGGGACGAGGGCCGCCGCCAGGCCGGACTTTTCCTGGAGCAACATGGCGACGATCTCGGCCACCGCTCATCCCTGGACCTCGACAGCTTCATTGATTGGGAGTAGAACCCGGGCAACGGGTGCTAACGCTGCCTGAACAGGCGGGTGGCTATCCGCGCGACGGGTGAAGGTAGGCTGGTTTTCAATTTACCTCCTTTCATAACCAAATTATCTGGACTTAGGCATGGGACTTCTGGGAATTCTGCTTGGCTTGGCGCTCCTGATCGGCCTTGCGTATCGGGGCTGGAGCGTGCTGCTGCTCGCACCAGCCGCCGGCATGGTAGCCGCCCTATTTACCAGCGAGCCCCTGCTCGCCCACTGGACCCAGACCTTCATGGGCAGTGCTGCCGGCTTTCTGGCCCAATTCTTCCCCCTTTTCCTCCTCGGCGCCCTCTTCGGCAAGTTGATGGACGATAGTGGTTCCGTTACCGCCATCTCCCACTTTATGAGCGTTAAGCTGGGCCCTCGCCATGCCGTCTTGGCGGTGGTCCTGGCTGGCGCCCTGGTCACCTATGGCGGGGTCAGCCTTTTCGTTGCCTTCTTTGTCCTGGCGCCTATGGCCCAGACCCTGTTCCGTGCCGCCAGAATCCCGGGACATCTGGCGCCGGGGGCGATCTGGCTGGGGGCCGCAACCTTCACCATGTCGGCCATGCCAGGCACGCCCGCGATTCAAAACGCCATTCCCATGCCCTTCTTCGGCTCCACGCCCTTCGCTTCACCAGGCCTGGGGTTGATCGCCTCCGCTATCATGTTGGTCTTCGGACTCTGGTGGCTGGGGCTTCGGGTGGCTAGAACGCAGCGCCAGGAGTCGGCAATGAGTGACGACCCCGCCCGGGGCTTTGCACCCGACGTGGCGGCTGAGGATCCCCTTGTACGAGAGCGTTCCACCATCGTCCAGAACTTTGACCCACCCGAAATGCACCATGGTCATCGTAGTACGGACCTACCCACCACCCTGGTGGCCTTTCTACCCTTGATCGTGGTAATCGGGGTCAATCTCCTCATGTCCTTGGTTATCCTGCCCAGGCTGAACCTCGATTTTCTCGCCGAGGATCGCTGGGGCCCCACCTCACTCCAGGCCGTTGGAGGCATCTGGTCGGTCCTCATCGCCCTCTTTGTCGCCATTCTGGTCTTGCTGGCACTCAATCCGCGCCGCCTGATCCAGGTCCGCGCGACGATGGACGCCGGTGCCAATGCCTCCGTCCTCCCCGCCCTGAGCGTCGCCAGCCTGGTCGGTTTTGGCGCCGTAGTCGCCGCCCTCCCCGCCTTCGAGATGGTGCGCGATTGGGTGCTGGCGATCGAAGGTGGACCCCTGGTTTCTCTCGCCATTTCCACGAACATCCTGGCGGCCCTCACCGGGTCGGCCTCAGGGGGTATGACCATCGCACTGGATGCGCTAGGCGCCAGTTATCTGCAGATGGCCACCGCCATGGGCATGGACCCCGGCCTCCTCCATCGCGTTGCCGTCATCGCCTCGGGTACCCTAGATAGCCTGCCCCACAACGGCGCCGTGGTCACCCTGCTGGCCGTGTGTGGCGTTACCCACCGGGACAGCTATATCGATATCGTGATGGTCGGTATACTCGGCGCCCTGTTGGCCCTGTTAGCCGTGATCGTCCTCGGGACGCTTATTGGCTCATTTTAGAAATATACCAACAGGATAGGATATATCTTGCTTATGAAGTCTCTGGTCATGGCTTACCCTCCCCCTGTCCTTGCCCTCCTGATAGGCCTGGCTGTCATGACCGGAGCACAAGCCCGGACATCAGACTTCGCTGCTTGCGCGGGCATCGCCGACGACCAGAGGCGTCTAGCCTGTTATGACCACGCAGCAAACCTGGCGAGGCCGGCTACCAAACCGAACCACACCGCTAAAAGCCAGCCCATGCAGACTCCGCCAACCAAGACCCTGGCCGAAACCTCTGCTGGATCCACTCCCGAGGCAACAGCGGCCCCGGTAAACCCACCCGCCCCCTCCCTGCTCGGCACGGCCTGGGCACAGAGTCCGGATTCCGCGCGTTATGGCATCAACCTCTACCGCCCCAACTATCTATTGTTCGCCCGTTACTCCGACAATCCCAACGAACACCCCTTCACACCGCTGTTCCCCCCGGGGGAATTGCACGTCGACCAGGTCGAGGCCCGTTTCCAGATCAGCTTCAAGTTCCGGCTCTGGGCCACGGATGATCGCCGCTTCGGCATCTGGGCGGCCTATACCCAGCAAAATCAGTGGCAGGTCTACAACGAAGCCATGTCGAGCCCCTTCCGGGAGACCAATTACGAACCCGAGGCCATGATCAGCTACAACCCCGATCTGGACTTGGGCGCCGGTTTCCATTGGCGTCTCTTCAACCTGGGTCTGAACCACCAATCGAATGGCCGAACGGACGCCTTGTCCCGGAGTTGGGACCGTATCATTGCCACCTTTGGCGTCGAGACCGATAACTTCGTCTTACTGGTGCGGCCCTGGTACCGAATCGGGGAGGAAGAAACCCAGGACGATAACCCGGATATCGAGGATTACCTGGGCTATGGCGACATCACCGCCATTTACAAATGGCGGGGTCACAGCTTCACCCTCATGGGCCGGGGTAACCCCAGTACAGGAAAGGGCGCGGCCCAATTTGCCTGGACCTCACCCCCCCTGTTAGGGCCCCTGCGCGGCTACGTTCAGGCCTTCACGGGCTATGGCGACAGCATGATCGACTATAACTGGAGCCAAAATGCCATAGGTATTGGCGTTTCCCTGAATGACCTTCTCGACCAGCCCATTCAGGGGTTCTGAGCGGAGAGTCGCGTTTCAGGTTTACGCATCTCGTTTAAGGTTTACACATCTAATGATACAAACGAAGGTTCCAGACGCCCCCATCCAGCGCCCGAATAACACCGGATATGCTCTTTGATACGCACAGCCATGTTTCGTCGTCTGCTTGCCTCGTCCCGCTTCCTGATCCTTCTCCCCATCGTTGGCACCTTTCTGGCGGCCCTGGGGCTCATGGTGTTCGAGACGATCGCCCTAGCCGTAAGGCTGTTCGACCTTCTTCACGGTGGCCCTCTTTGGTCAGCGGACGTGAAGGCCTTGGCGGTCGGACTGATCGAGATCGTGGATATCTTTTTGATCGCCATCGGCATGTACATGATCAGCATCAGTCTTTACACCCTGTTTGTAGACGACACCCTGCCCCTGCCGTCCTGGCTGATCGTTCCCAGCCTCGAAGCGGTCAAGGCCAACCTGGTCAGCGTCGTTATCGCCGTCCTTGCCGTCCTGTTTTTGCACGAGGCGGTGGCCTGGACGGGGGAAAGCGACATTCTCGCCTTTGGAGCGGCCTTGGCCATGATCATCGCCGCTCTCAGCCTGTACCTAGGCGTAAAATCCAAACCTTGAATCCGGAGCGGATGTTGGCCAGGGGCACCTGCGCCCCTGCCCTCTTCACGCGGCGAGCCTTGCCCGGGGCTGCCCCGAGGGCTAACATCCCGCCATCAGACAAACTCGCAATTTCCAGACCTGGCTTTGACCTTTCCGCGGTTGGATCCAGGTCAGTCTAAACGACCCAGTTACCCTAACCCCTATCCCGCCCCGGGCGGTCGAGGAAATCTATGTTTAAGAATACGCTCGATGATCCCCAATACGCCCAAGTCGAGAGCCTGGCCGCTACCTTCGAGCGCACGGGACGCATCGGCTTCTGGTCCCAACTGGTACTGGGAACCTTCCCGATAGCGGTCATGATTTTCGTCCTCTTCTTTGCCGGCACCCTTTCTGGCACCCGCTCTGGGGTTCCCTTCATCGAGTGGCTGACCCTGGCTAATATCCTCATCCTCTTCTTCACCATCTTCTGGTTTCACCGTTACCGTAGACTGGGCAAGCGGATTGCCGACCCCGCCCTCCGTCCCACCAGTGAGGAAGTGGCTGGCAAGGTCTGGACCGGCCTGGTGGCTAGCAGCCTGGGTGTCCTCTTTTCCATCCTGGTCATGCTCTTCGATGTCGGCCAAATCTTTTTCTACTTTCTTAGTGCCCCCCAAGGGGGCGTGCCTGCCATTCAACTGAATGGTACGGCGGGCGCGACCTTTGTCTCCGCCATTGATATGGCGAGCCTCATGGCCCTGGTGCTGACTATGGCCGCTGAGGTGCTGGTAACCATGATGGGCCTCTGGCTCCTCTTCCGGACCAGCCGCGCCTATGCCTCGGCCAAGCCGGCCTAGATCCGAAAACCCTCAGTTTGCCCCGGCCATCGGGGCATTCCCAGAGTCACTCACCTTCCGAGGGGACCATGCCTGCCAGCACGCCAAGAGGCCCTCGGCGCTGGCCGCGCTGGTTGGCTATCAGCCTGGTCGCCTATGCCATCCTGTTATTGGGTTGGACCTGGTGGTCCGAGGAGAGTCCAGAAACCGACCGCCACCTGCGCGGCCTGATCAGCCAACAGCTCCATAGCTGGTTCCCCACGGCCATGGCGCCTGATGACGACTGGTACGGTATCTTTCTGCGCGACCCGATAAGGGCCGCCAAGGCCCCAGGGGTCCTATTGATTCATGGCCTGGACGAACCCGGAGATATCTGGGATGACCTGGCACCGGTGTTATCCCAGGCCGGCTTCACCGTCTGGGAGTTCCGCTATCCCAACGACCAGGGTATAGCCACCAGTACCGCCCTCCTGGCGCAACACTGGCTGGAATTGCCAGCAGATCAGCCACTGGTGCTCATTGGCCACAGTATGGGCGGTCTGGTAGCGCGGGAATTCGTGTCCCGCTGGCGACATCCGGTCGCATCCCTTCCAAGGGTGGATGGCGCCCCCGTCCGCGGCGTCATCCTGGTTGGCACCCCTAATCAGGGTTCGGAATGGGCTCGGCTACGCATCTGGCTGGAATTGCGCGATCACCTTGCCAACAAGCGTCCTGGCCCCTTCGACCCGCTGGCCGGACTTAAGGACGGCCTCGGGGAGGCCAAGGTAGATTTGCGTCCCGGCAGTGATTTTCTTAAGGTCCTCAATGCTCGCCCCTGGCCAACGCAGATATCCCTTTTCATTATCGCCGGCAGGTTGATCGGCCCCCCCGGGGAGCGACTGGCGGAACTCAAGGCGGCGGCGATGGCCGCCGGGGTTGGGGAACTGGCCGAAGAACTCGAGGGGCTGGATGATCGACTCGGCGAGGGACTGGGGGACGGCTTGGTGAGTCTGGAATCCGCTCGCCTGCCCGGCGTCACAGCCCTGGTAGTTAATGCCTCCCATCGCGGCATGATCCGCAAATTGCTTGCGAGTAACCCGGAACCACCGGCCATTGCGCCCATTCTCTCTACCTTAAGGGATTGGCAAGCAGGGGAACCCATCGGAAAATGACGGTCCCGACGCCATTAGCCGGAAAGTCGTGACTGGATCTCTGTTCGGAATCGGGGGCGTCCCTGTCGGACACCCATTAACCTTAGAAGGAAAATCATCGTGACCCAATTTTGGGATATTCTCCAACTTATCGCCTCAACCGTGCTGTTCGTGGCCTATCTCATCGTCCTCTTCCATGTGGTCGTCGACCTCTTCCGGGATCCCGAGTTAGGCGGCGGTTACAAGGCCCTGTGGATAATAGGCTTGCTGTTCATTCCGGTCCTGACCCTCATTCTTTACCTGCTCACGCGTGGGGGCGGTATGGCCGAACGCGAACGGGCCGTTTACGCCCAGGCTAAATCCGAGGCTGACGCCTATATCCGTCAGGTCGCCGGCAAATCCCCGGCGGAACAAATCGCCGATGCCAAGGCCCTGCTGGATGCCGGCACCATCGACGAATCGGAATACGCCAAGCTGAAATCCAAGGCCCTGGCCTGATTGACCCAGCCCCAGGGATCTCCCCTGGGGCCGGATCGCCTCCTGACCGAGTTCCCTGGCGCCACTTGATGAAACGCCTAGCCCTGTTGATCCCCCTCGCCGGCCTGGTCTGGGCCTTTCTTAACCTGGGTCTGGATCAGCACCTCACCCTGGACGCCTTCCACGCCAGTCATGACTCCTTCGTCGCCTGGTATGATCGCCATCCCTGGCTGGTGATAGGTGGCTATATGGTAGCCTATATCATCACCACCCTCTTCCTGCCCATCGCGGCTCTCATGACGGTAGTCGGTGGCGCCCTGTTCGGGTTCTGGAAGGGAGTAACCATCGCCTCCTTTGCCGCCTCCCTCGGAGCCACCCTGGCCTTTTGGCTCTCGCGCTTCGTGCTACATGACCTGGTGCAGCGCCACTTTGGTGAACGCCTCATGACCGTCAATGCCGGCATCACCAGGGACGGGGCCTTTTATCTTTTCTCGTTGCGGCTGGTGCCCATCATCCCCTTCTTCATCATCAATCTGGTGATGGGGCTTACACCGATGCTGACCCGCACCTTTTACTGGGTGACTCAGGCCGGAATGCTGGCCGGCATCCTCATCTATGTGAATGCCGGTACCCAACTTGCCGAGGTGGACGACCTGTCGGACATCCTTTCCCCCCGACTCATCGGTTCCCTGGTCCTGTTGGGAATCTTTCCCCTCTTGGCCAGGACGGCACTGTCATGGCTTCGCCCTCGCCTGACCTAAAGGGGCCTAGGCTCCAATTAAATCCTATTGGTAACCGAGGCCCGTACCCCTTGGGAAATAGCGACGAGGGGGCAATTAGCCGGAGTAATTAGCATCCCGTCGTTCGACCAAGGGGACGAGCTCCTGGATCCGGACCAATAAGGGTTTAGCGCCAAACAATAAGGCTGGAATAGACGGAAAGAGAAGCGGAAGAGGAAAAGGAACGGCTCATGACATGAAGAAAAAAAGCCAATGTTCAAGACACCGGCTTTCTGTTCTTGCCATTAGCGCTATCTGGATATGCGGTAGCTTTCCAAATCCTCCCCTTTTTCCAGCAGCGCCATCACCCATTGGGGCCGCCTGCCACGCCCGCCCGACCATTCGTTGCCATTGGCATCGCGATAGAGGGCTTCAGGTTTCGCCGCGGCCTTCGCGCCCCGGGAGGCCCGCCGGCCGACTGGCATTTCCTGGGCGGACAAACCCAGATCCGCCGCCGTCAAACCATAGGTTTTTATTGTTTCCCGCAGTTCCGAAATAATCCTATCCTTTTCGCGGCTCTTGATTAGGTTTGCTTGTTCCTGCAGGGCATCAATTTGGGCTTGAATCTCGGCCAGGGTGGACATCTATTTATTCCTCGAGTTGTTGAGATGACGATTAATATCTTAAATTAAATTCCTAAATGTTGAAAGATGTCAAACAAGATTAATGATTTCTATTTACCCAGCGGGATAGCCATGGGATCCGCCTTGATAGGAATTAGGCGCCCTTAGAGAGTCCACCCCAAAGGGGTTTGCCAGAAATCGAGATTGAGTCCGCCGCGGGGATACCCGGTGAAAAAGTTCCTAACCTGCCCAGGTTACCTATTAAATAGAATGGCCGCCGACCCTTGGGTGGGCCCTCCCAGCCTGGGCCAAAAGACCTTAAGGAATCTCATCCAATAATTATTTGGGACAGGAAGGGTGCTGCTTTCCCAGCGGGCGAGGCCCAATGGAACGTATCTGGGCGACCGAACCCGACCCCGCCTGAGGAAGTGTTCATCAATCCCGCCCCCGGCGCCGACTTCGAGGAGGATCCCCCATGACTGCCTTTGGATTCGATACCGCCTTCCTGAGCCGCCGGGGAATGCGTGCCAACAATGAGGATGCCTGTGGCTATGGCAATGGCTGTTGGGTGGTCGCGGATGGGCTTGGCGGTCATGCTGGAGGCGAGGTGGCATCGCGACTGGCAGTGGAGGCCTTCCTGGGTACCTGGTGCTCAGAGCGACCTATCAAGGCCGCCACCCTGGTCCAGGGACTGGAGGAGGCGGCGACGGCAATACAAACCCGCCAAGGCGAGCAACCTGGCCTGAGGGGGATGTGCACGACCCTGGTCGTTCTTGCGACGGACGGTGAGCAGGCCCTCTGGGCCCATGTGGGTGACAGCCGCCTCTATGTGTTTAGGGGCGGGCGCGTCAGTTTCCAAACGGAGGATCACAGTGTCCCCCAGGCCCTGGTACAGGCAGGAAAATTGACCCCGGCAGGGGTGCGTGACCACCCGGATCGAAACCGCCTGCTGCGAGCCGTTGGGGATGGCCAACCCCCGGAGCCGACCCTGGCACCGGCCCCTCACGGACTTGAGGAGGGGGATGCCTTTTTGTTGTGCAGCGACGGATTTTGGGAATCGGTTACCGAAGGTGAGATGGAGGGAGCCCTGGCCAAGGCCACGGATGCCCGAGACTGGCTGGACCGGATGGAGCTTGTTCTGCGCCGACACGCCAAGCCGGACCAGGATAACTATACGGCCCTGGCGGTGCTGACAAAGACACCGTCATTGTCATAAGGACTCGCCAACCCACGATCAGCATCCTTGGCTCGCCCAGGGTGAAGATCGGCCCCCGGGGCTATGGCGGGGCCTAACCCTGGCTGGTATTCTGGCTGCCATAACACCCCTGACTTGAACCTGATGCCATGGCTTTGCGTGCCTGCCTTCTTGCCTTGGGACTGATCCCCTGCTCCCTGATGGCCCAGCCTGGATTGGAGGCCCCATCGGATCCTGGAGCGGACCCGCTTCTGGACCCTGTGCGTGCGGAGAGAGGCTTCATAGGTGCAGCGGCCTGTGGCGAGTGCCATCCCAAGGAACTGGCCCTATGGCGGGGCTCCTACCACGACCGAGCCATGACCCTGGCGACGCCCGAGACGGTGCTTGGCGATTTCCAGGACACCGAACTCACCGCCCACGGCGTGACTTCCCGCTTCTTCCGCCGGGATGGTGAATTCCGCGTCCACACCGATGGACCGGATGGGGTTCTCAAGGACTACCCCATTCGCTACACCTTCGGCTGGAACCCCCTCCAGCAATATCTGATCGAATTTCCGGGTGGCCGACTCCAGAGCCTGGGGCTGGCGTGGGACACCCGCCCCGAGGAGCAAGGGGGGCAACATTGGTTCACGCTCTATCCTGACCTGGGCATGGATCATTCCCATCCCCTGCACTGGACGGCCCCTGATCAGACCTGGAATTACCAGTGCGCGGACTGTCATTCCACGGATCTGCAAAAGCGCTATGACGCCGGGCGCAAGAGCTACGACACCCGTTATGCGGAGATCAACGTCGCCTGCGAGGCCTGTCATGGTCCCGGTGCCCGCCATCGGGACTGGGCCAGGGCCGCTGCCGAGCGGCAGGCCCGGTCGGGCGAGACCGGCACGGATCAGGTTACCGCTACAGCGGCGGTCGATGATCCGACTAGGGGACTGCTGGTGGACCTGAAGGATCGCGATGGCGGCGTCTGGCGTCTTGCCGCCGAGACCGGTAAGCCCAGTCGTGAGCCGCCCCGCAGTTCCCATCTCCAGACCGAGATCTGCGCCCGCTGCCATTCCCGGCGCGGTCGCATCTGGGACGAAATCAAACCCGGCGAGCCACTCTACCAGGGTTTCCGACTAGCCCTATTGGAGCCGGACCTCTATTTCCCCGACGGCCAGATCAAGGAGGAGGTCTATGTCTTCGGCTCCTTCATTCAGAGCCGTATGTATCACCAGGGGGTCGTCTGCGGCGACTGCCATGAGGTCCACAGCCTCCGCCTCCACGCGGACGGTAATGCCGTCTGCGCCCGCTGCCATCTTTCCACCCGTTACGATGTGCCCGAGCATCATCACCACCCGGCCGACTCTCCAGGAGCCGCCTGCGTGGCCTGTCATATGCCCCAGCGGTACTATATGGTGGTGGACGAGCGGGCCGATCACAGTTTGCGCGTACCACGCCCGGATCTATCCCTCAAACTCGGTACCCCCAACGCCTGCAATGGCTGTCATGCCGACCGGGACGCCACCTGGGCCGCGGCCGCGGTGGAGACTTGGTTTCCCGACCCCCAACATCGTGGTCCTCACTTTGGTGAGGCCCTATACGCAGCGGATCACAAGGCCCCGGATGCGACCCCACGTCTGCTAGCCCTGGCGGGAGACCCCACCCGCCCTGCCATCGCTCGAGCCAGCGCCATGGACCGGCTCCATGGCCAGCCACAGGATCGCTCTGATCCCACGACCCTGCTCACGGTGCGCCGCCTGCTCGCCGACCCCGACGCCCTGGTACGCGCCCAGGCCGTGCGCTATTTGGATCTCATGGACTTGCGGACCCGAGTCGAATTGGTCTGGCCCCTCCTGTCCGATCCGGCGCGCACGGTGCGGCTGGAGACGACACGGGTGCTGGCACCGGTGATGCGCCAGGGGATCGGCGGCAAGCTGGCGGAGCAGATGAGACTTGCCCTGGCGGAGTACGAGACCGCCGAGCAGGTCAATGCCGACCGCCCCGAGGCCCACCTCAACCTGGGTCTCATGGCCGTCGCCCTGGGCGAACCCGGCTTGGCGGAGCAGTCTTATCGTACTGCCCTGGAACTTGATCCCCGCTTCAGCCCCGCCCGCGCCAACCTGGCTGACCTCTATCGGGAACAGGGCCGGGAGGCGGATGCTGAGGCCGAACTCATGGCCGGCCTGTCAGCCGACCCAGACAATGCCGACCTGCACTATGCCTTAGGGTTGGCGCGGGTACGCACCCACCACCTGGATGCGGCGATCCCAGACCTGGCGCGGGCTACAGAGCTGGCACCCGACAACAGCCGCTTTGCCTATGTTTATGGGGTGGCCCTAGACGCCGCTGATCGCACCGCCGAGGCCCTGACCCTGCTGGAGGCCGCCCAAGGGCATGATCCTGCCAATCGAGACCTTCTGATCGCCCTTATTCAATACCATGCCAAACTCGGACAGAACCAGGAGGCGGGAAGGTGGCTGTCAAAGCTCGCTAGCATGGCCCCCGAGGACCCCGCCCTCAAGGTACTGCAAGAGCAGATCGGAGACTAGGGAGTGGCCCCATCTTAGGCACCTTCCCTTGACCTTACGGTTGCCCGATCAGGGCATCTTTTTAGGCTATGTCTGCGTTACTTGTTGGCTTTGCCCGTAGTCGCGTGGCTTGCCCGCGCTTAACCGGCATCGGCGTTATAGCACCGGCAAGCCGGGCGCCCACGACCGTTTCGCGGCAACCCATGGCCTATCAGACGCCTATCGACCGCCAACAGCTAACGCAGACAGAGCCTAATGAAGGGGCAACATGGCGGACTCAACTGCAGCGTCTCGGAAATACGTAGCGGTTTTGGTACATGTATCTTTTAACTAAGTTCTTCCTCCCCCTTGCCAAGTAGCTATAACAAACTATCCTTAAGATCATGGAGGTCGATCGTTGCAGAAAAGGGACGTCCTCCCATAAATACAACAATCTACTGATGAACCAGGATTTCAGGGGGGATTCGCCGAGGTTTGTTGTAATAATTCCACATCCGGGCTTAGGCCGCCCCGTCCAGAAACCTTAATCTGGAGGTACTAGCAATGACCATCAGCCAATCCCAAGCCCTCTGGGAACTCTGCCGCCAGGGCCTCCCCTTGAGCGCCGATGAGGCGGAACGCTGCTGGGAGCAGGGCCAACCATACCAACTGCGGATACCGATCAAACTCCCGAGCGAGGTCGAGGGCCTGATCGAGCACTGCAACTGGGAGGTCAGTGTCACCGCCAGGGCGCACTGATCCCCCCCTAGGGCAGGAGACCCCGTGATGGATGGGGTCGAACACCCGGCAAGACCCGGGAGAAGGACACTTCAGACCCGCCGCAGCAAATCTATCCGGTGGGGCTTGCGAAAGTGGGCCCCACCAGGGGTCAGAAAGGCTAGAAAGGCGGCACGTATCTGTTCATAGCGGGCCGGGTTTATATCGAGTTTCGTATGGGTGACCTCAAGGAAGCGCCCCTTGAAGTCTTCCCAGTCAGGGTACATCGCCGGGGTCTCGTAGAAGACCTCCGCCTCTAAAGTGAATAGGCCGGCGTCCAGGACCCGGTTTAGGGCAGCGACGGCAGCGGTACGCACCTCACCTTCGTCATTGATTAGCTTCAGCAAGTCGTTGAAGGGTCCGGCATAGACGGGTTCCAGGATAAGGGCGTGGCCCCCGGGCTTGAGTACCCGTTGGATCTCACGCAAGGCTTGGTCCATCGAGTGCGTGGGAACATGATGCAGGGACCTGAACATGAGCACGGCATCGAAACTCTCATCTGGGTCTGTAATAGCCTCGGCACCACCATAGCGGAATTCAACACCGGGAAGATCCGAGACCTGGAGGTTTTTCTCATGCTGGATAGGGTCCACCTCAGTGGCGACGATATGGCTTGGTGCGAGTTGCTGCATGACCAGCCGCGTAATCCCCGCCGCGCCGCAACCCAACTCCAGAACTCCCGCCCCCTGCAGATCAAGCAGTTCGGCGATGACCTCCAGGTCCTCGGCGGTACGGAGGGGGGAGTTGGCGTTGGGGGTGAACAGAACTCTAGGGCTGGGCATGGTTGATCTCGTGGTAAGGGGTGGTCTTGATGGTGGCGTATGCAAAGCCCATGTATAATCCACCTCTCCCGGATGCAAGCGCATCCGCTGTCCGGATAATAGCCCTATGATCCCACGTCTCCTCCTTGTCCTGGTGTTCCTTGGAGCTATCCTGGGAGGCATTTTCGGCTGGAAGTTCTATCAACAACAGCAGCAAGCGGCCATGCAGGGTCCACCCCCACCGCCGGTCGTTGCCGCTGCCAGAGTCGCATCGGAGACCTGGGGTCCACGCCTTGCGGCTGTAGGCAGCCTCGTTGCGGTCCAGGGGATCGAGGTCGCCAATGAGGTCCCTGGCCTGGTCCGCGAAATCAAGTTCGAATCGGGGCAGATGGTCAAAGAGGGCGAGGTCCTGGTTCAGATCGATGATGCAGTGGACCAGGCAGATCTGTTGGCTCTCCTGGCCCTGCGGGACCTGGCCCAGATCAAGGTCAAGCGCCTTCAGACCCTGCTCAAGGACCGGTCCACGTCCCAATCGGAATACGACGAGGCCAAGGCCACCCTCGATGGGGCCGAGGCAGGGGTGAGTGCCAAACGGGCAACCATCGCCAAAAAGCGCATCGTCGCCCCCTTTGAGGGTCGACTGGGCATCCGCAAGGTGAACCTGGGTGACTACCTGCCCGCTGGATCCCATATCGTGGCACTCAACACCCAGGATCCCCTCTTTGTGGACTATTCACTACCGGAGCGAGAGTTGACCAAGCTTGAGATTGGCCAACCCGTGGTGGTCACGGTGGCGGCCTTTCCAGGACAGGAATTTAAGGGCAATATCACCGCCCTGGACTCCGGGGTGGATGTCAAGACCCGCAATGTCCGCGTACGTGCGACCCTACCCAACCCGGATCAGGCCCTGCGCCCGGGGATGTTCGCTGAGGTCGCTACCCTACTCCCTGCCCGTGAGGGGGTCCTGACCCTGCCGCGCACCGCCATTACCTTCGCCCCCTACGGCAGCAGTGTCTTTCTGATCGAGGAGAAGGATGGCACGCCCCAGGTCCAACGCCGGCCAGTGACCACCGCCGGTGCTCAGGACGGGCGGGTGGAGATCGCCAGCGGCCTGGCGGAGGGGGATCAGGTGGTAGTAGCGGGCCAGGTGAAGCTTCGCAATGGCCAGGCCATCAAGATCGACGACTCGGCACTGCCGGCGGCGACGGGGCCCCTGGGGCCGTGACGCCATGAAATTTACCGATATCTTCATCCACCGTCCGGTTCTCGCCAGCGTGGTCAGCCTGCTGATCCTGGTGGTCGGCCTGCGTTCCCTGTTCTCCATGGAGGTGCGCCAGTATCCGGAAACTAAGGACACGGTGGTCACCATCACCACCAGCTACCCCGGTGCCGGCGGGGACCTGGTCAAGTCCTTCATCACGGCCCCACTGCAACAGGCCGTCGCCGAGGCGGCGGGGATCGACTATCTGACCTCCAGTAGCGTCCAGGGTCAGTCCACCATCGAGGCCCACATGGTGCTGAACTACGACCCCAAGGCGGCGGTCGCCGAGATTCAGGCCAAAGTGGCGAGCCAGCGCAATGTCCTCCCCCGTGAGGCTGAGGACCCGGTCATCGACTCCACCACTGGGGATACGACGGCCCTGATGTACTTAGCCTTCTTCAGTAAGGACATGGATCAGTCCCAGATCACCGACTACCTGTTACGGGTGGTCCAGCCCCAGCTCCAGGCCGTCCCCGGGGTTGCCAAGGCGGGACTGATCGGTAACAAGTCCTTTGCCATGCGGGTCTGGCTCGATCCTAAACGCATGGCAGCCCTGGGGGTGACCCCCACCGACGTCGAGGCGGTGTTGCTCGGCAACAACTACCTGGCCGGGGTAGGTGGTCTCAAGGACCGCTACTTCGCCGTGGACTTGAGCGCTGACACCGACGTCAGCCGAGTGGAGGATTTCCGCAACCTGGTCGTGCGCACCGATGGCCAGACCCTGGTGCGACTCCAGGATGTCGCCACCATCGAATTGGGGGCCCAGAGCTACAACACCACGACCCTGTACAAAGGCATTCCGGCCATCTTCGTCGGGCTGGAACAGGCCCCGGGCTCCAACCCCCTGACGGTGGCAAAGCGCGTCCACGAACTCCTGCCAGAGATCCGGGCTCAACTTCCCGAGGGGCTCTCGGTATTCATCCCCTACGACGCCAGCAGCTTCATCCGCGACTCCATACGAGAGGTTTTCACTACCCTGGGTGAGGCGGTGCTGATCGTGCTGCTGGTCATCTTCCTGAGCCTGGGCTCGGTACGTGCGGCCCTGATCCCGGCAGTGGCGGTACCCCTATCCATCATAGGCGGGGCCTTCATCATGCTGGCACTCGGCTTCTCCATCAATCTGCTGACCTTACTGGCCATGGTGCTGGCCATTGGCCTGGTGGTGGACGACGCCATCGTGGTGGTGGAAAACGTCCACCGCCACATAGAGGAAGGGGCCACCCGCATGGATGCCGCCATCACGGGGGCACGGGAGTTGGCCGCCCCTATCATCGCCATGACCACCACCCTGGTGGCGGTCTATGCCCCTATTGGATTCATGGGCGGCCTGGTAGGGTCGCTCTTTACCGAGTTTGCCTTTTCACTTGCCGCCGCCGTGCTGGTATCCGGGGTAGTCGCCCTGACCCTCTCGCCCATGCTGAGCGCCTTGGTGTTGAAACCCAGCGGGCAGGCTGGTCGCTTCGAGCGGGGTGTCGAGCGCTTCTTCACGGGGCTGGCCAACGCCTATGGCCGCTCCCTGCATGGGCTTCTGCGCTACCCATCCGTGATGCTGGTGTTTGCCGTGGTCATCCTGGCCAGCATCTGGTTCATGTTCACCACCAGCCGTAACGAGTTGGCGCCGACCGAGGACCAGAGCATTCTGTTCTTTCAGGCTCTGGGGCCCCAGACGGCAACGGTGGACTACAGCACGGCCTATGTGGATGAAATTCTCAAGGTCTTCGACACCATACCCGAGTACAAGGAGGGCTTCATCCTGGTAGGTATGGGGGGGGATCCCAGCGTCACCTTCGGCGGCTTCAAAATGCCCTCTGCCTCGGAGCGGTCCCGATCTCAAATGGACATCATGCCGGAGCTGCAGGGCAAGCTCAAAGCCATCAGTGGGGTAGACGTGGCGGTATTTCCTCGCCCCAGCCTGCCGGGGGCGGGCCGCGGCTTCCCGATGCAGTTCGTCTTGACTACCGAGGCCGACTATGGCGAGTTGGACAAAATCGCGGGAGATCTGGTAGGACGCGCCATGGGCAGCGGTAAATTCATGTTCCTGCGCAAATCCGTAGACTTTACCCGGCCTCGCACCCGCATCCTGATCGACCGCGATCGCGCCGGCGACCTTGGCATCAGCATGCGTGAGATCGGGCGCAACCTGTCCCTGATGTTGGGCGAGGGCTATGTCAACCGTTTCAGCCTGTCAGAGCGCAGCTATCAGGTCATTCCCCAGGCGGCACGCGGCGACCGGCTGGATCCGGCCATGCTCGACGACTATTACGTCCGGTCCGCGAACGGGGCCCTGGTGCCGTTGGCCAGTCTGGTGCGCTTCGAGGATCAGGTGGAGCCGAGCAAACGCAGCCAGTTCCAACAGCTCAACTCGGTGAACCTGGAGGGGATCATGGCCCCTGGTGTGACCCTGGGGGATGCGATCACCTATCTGGAAGGGCAGGCCCGTGAGGTTTTGCCAAGAGGTTACGCCTGGGACTTCGTGGGCGAATCGCGCCAATATGCCAAGCAGGGCAGTGCCCTGGTACTAACCTTCTTCATGTCGCTGCTGGTCATTTACCTGGTCCTGGCGGCCCAATTCGAGAGCTGGCGTGACCCCCTGATCATTTTGGTTTCGGTCCCCATGTCCATCTTCGGGGCCGTCGCCTTTCTGACCCTTGGATTTGCCAGCGTCAATATCTATACGCAGGTCGGTCTGATCACCCTCATCGGGCTGGTGGCCAAGAACGGCATTCTCATCGTCGAATTCGCCAATCAGGTGCGAGAGCACCAGGGACTCACCAAGGCCGCGGCGGTGGAGGAGGCGGCCCGCATCCGCCTGCGCCCCATCCTCATGACCACGGTATCCATGGTGGTGGCCATGGTCCCGCTCCTCATCGCCCGGGGGCCCGGTGCCGTAAGCCGCTTCGACATCGGGCTTGTCATCGCCTCCGGGCTTGGCATCGGAACCCTCTTTACCCTCTATGTCGTGCCGGCCTTCTATATGCTGCTGGCGCCAAAGGAGCTGCATGGGACCAGGCCGGAAGGGGCGGCCCAGGTTACCCTGCAATTCGACCATGGTCACTCGGAACCACGGGGTTAATCATGCGCTGGAGAACCGGCAGGCGAAGCGACAATGTGGAGGACCTGCGGGACGATCCTGGGTCAACTGGCGACGAATCCGGTCAGTATCGCCTGCCCATACGCATAGGCCGGGGCGCTGGGGTTGGCGGTGGCCTGGGTACCCTCCTCCTGATCCTGGTCGGCCTCTACTTCGGGGTTGACCTGACGGCCTTCCTCGGCGATGGGATACCCCAACCCGATTCCAGGGGCGGACAGCTGCAGTTTCCGGATACCTGGCAACACCAAGGCGCGCCTAAGGCCAAACCCCATCATCATGCCGGTGGCATACAAACCCCGGGAGCCGGGGCCAAGGCTGATGAACTCAAAGACTTTGTCTCCGTCGTTCTGGCGGAAACCGAGGACACCTGGAGCGAGATCTTCCGTCAAGAACAACGGCATTACCAAGAGCCCAAGCTAGTCCTGTTTTCAGGAAATGTGCGCTCCGCCTGCGGCTTTGCCGAGGCCGCCATGGGCCCCTTCTATTGCCCGGGAGACCATAAGGTCTATATCGACCTGTCCTTTTATGACGAATTGCGCAGCAGGTTCGGGGCCCCCGGGGACTTCGCCCAGGCCTATGTCATCGCCCACGAAATCGGCCATCACGTCCAGAAGCTGCTTGGCATCTCCGACCGGGTCGAGGAGGCCAAAAGCGGCCGCGATAAGGTGGCGGCGAACCAACTCTCGGTACGATTGGAACTCCAGGCCGATTGCCTCGCTGGGGTCTGGGCAAACCGCGCCGACCGGGCCCGTGGTATCCTGGAGGCTGGCGATGCCGAGGAGGCGCTCAAGGCCGCCTCCGCCATTGGTGACGACAGGCTGCAAAAGCAGGCACGGGGCTATGTGACCCCGGATAGCTTCACCCACGGCAGTTCCGCTCAACGCGTAGCCTGGTTCCGCCGTGGCCTGGAGAAGGGTGATGTCAATGCCTGTAACACCTTTTCCGCCAAGAACCTCTAGTCTAAATCCATAACATCATGACGCGAGATTCGCCAGCCTCCCCCGGCGACCCATTCCCTGCTCCCCTCGCCATTTTCCTCGCCTAGCAATATAGCCACCGGGCCAATCTCCGACCCATCCACTCCATTACCCTAACAGGTCCCACAGACATCATGATTTTCACCCGCACACTCGCTGTTCTCTTTTCCCTTGTCCTCGTCATCCCCGTAGTTGCCGATGAGACCCTTCAGAAGAGTATCGCCGACCTTTACAAGGAGAAAGCAGAACTCGCTGGCAAGCCCGTGAAGCTCCAAGGCAAGGTTGTCAAGGTCAATAACAACATCATGAACCGGAACTTCCTCCACCTGCAGGATGGTTCCGGTGACCCAGCCGTTGGCACCAACGACGTGACTATTACCAGCGACGATACCGCCGCCATGGGTGATACGGTGACGGTAACGGGCACTCTGGTGGTGGACCTGGACTTCGGCGCCGGCTATAAATACCCCCTGCTAGTCGAGAAGGCGAGTATCACCAAGGTCCAGTAACCGCGGCGGTCCTAGTCGAATCCTCGTCAGCACCATACAAGGCCGGATACTCCCCCGATTGGTCCTTCCGTGGGGCAGCCTCCCCTCCCAGCAAGGTACCGTAAACCAGGGTGTGGAGGGGGCATCTCAGTGGATGCCCTCAAGGAACTTCGAAAGCTCAACCAAGACGATAGGGGCTGAGTCCAGAGCGGGACCCTCCCCGGGTTGAACCCCTGCCGGTACCGGGCTTAGTACCCAAGCCGCCGGCTTACTGCCCTGGCCCATGGCTCTGACCTCTTGGGATTTTGTTCCCTGCGGCGAGTTACCGTATCCTAGCGATCCGCTGGTTATTGGGCGTCGGCTCATCAACCGCAGCTATCCAATACCGAATTTTTTTTACAAGCTCAAGGAGTAACTCATGAACCTCAGCAATAAGCTCGCCGCCGAATTCATCGGCACCTTTTGGCTCGTCCTCGGCGGTTGCGGCAGCGCCGTTTTGGCAGCGGCCTTCCCCGGGGTAGGTATTGGCCTGCTTGGCGTCGCTCTTGCCTTCGGTCTGACGGTCGTGACCATGGCCTATGCCGTGGGCCACATTTCGGGCTGTCATCTTAATCCCGCTATCTCGGTCGGACTGGTGGTAGGCGGGCGCTTTCCGGCCAGTCAACTGATACCTTACATCGTGGCTCAGGTATTGGGTGCCACCGTGGCGGCATTCCTGCTGTATGTCATTGCCAGCGGCCAGGCCGGCTTTGCGCTGTCAGCCAGCGGGCTGGCGGTCAATGGCTACGGCGACCTGTCCCCGGGCAAATATTCGCTGATGGCGGGCTTTGTAACCGAGGTGGTGATGACCGCTATCTTCCTGTTCGTCATTATGGGCAGCACCGACAAGCGCGGCATTGGTTCCCATGCCGGACTGGCCATCGGTCTGGCCCTGACCCTGATCCACCTGATTTCAATTCCTGTGACCAATACCTCGGTCAACCCAGCGCGCAGCACGGGACCGGCGCTCGCGCTACTGATGGGTGGCTATAATCAAGCCCTTGGCCAGCTCTGGCTGTTCTGGGTCGCCCCCATCATTGGCGGGGTCGTCGGTGCCCTGACCTACAAGATGGTTGGAGGCAAAGAGGCCTGATAGGGACCGGGCATCGACCTCAACCTTGGCCGAGGGTGGGACCGACCCCCGGCCGTCCCTGGCCCTCCTATCCTGGCCTAACAACTGATCCGGGCCCTAAAACATGACTGAACACTTTGAGGATTCCGGTTTTATCCCCTTGCATATCGCTGTCTTGACGATCTCGGACAGCCGGAGGGAGGCCGACGATACATCCGGGGCCCTCCTGTGCGATCAGGCCCAGGCCGCTGGGCACCTGCTTGTGGCCCGCGAAATCGTTCGCGATGATATCTATCAGATGCGCGCCGTCTTTTCGCGCTGGATCGCCGATCCCGGTATCCAGGTGGTGTTGGCCACCGGCGGCACGGGGATTACCGGCCGCGATAGTACCCCTGAGGCTATTGAACCCCTGCTCGATAAGCGCATCGATGGCTTCGGCGAATATTTTCGGGCCATTTCCCTCGAGGAGATCGGCACCTCCGCTATTCAGTCCCGCGCCCTTGGCGGTTTAGCCAACGGTACCTTCATTTTTTGCTTACCGGGCTCCCAGGGTGCCTGCCGAACCGCCTGGGACCGGATCCTGGCACCTCAGCTTGACCACCGTACCCGGCCCTGTAACTTTGTCCAGCTCATCAAACGGCTTATGGAGAAGTAGCTCCAGCACTGGTACCAAGAGCAACCCCATGACTAACGCCCCAGATTGTTGTTTCACCGACCGACGATCCAACCCTAAAGGGCTCCTGACCAGGGAGGAGGCCATGCAACGCCTCCTAGCCCAGGCTCGCCCAGTTCCGGATCAGGAACAGATTCCCATCCAGGATGCCTTAGGGCGAATTCTAGCAATGCCGGTGGTGAGCCAGGTCGCGGTGCCTGGCTGGGATAATAGCGCCATGGACGGATACGCCCTACGCGCCAGCGACCTGGCTAAGACTCAGGGACGCTTGCGTATTTCCCAGCGTATTCCCGCAGGGAACACCGGGACCCTGCTGGAATCCGGCACCGCTGCTCGAATCTTCACTGGCGCCCCCATCCCTGAGGGTGCCGACACGGTGGTGATTCAGGAGGCGTGCCGTATCGAGGACGATATGGTCGTCATGCCGATGGAGGTGACCCCCGGAGCCAACATCCGGCGGGCCGGAGAGGACATTCAAGCCGGGACCGAGGTCATCGCCGCTGGCACTCACTTGCGCCCGCAGCACCTGGGGGTAGCCGCCTCCGTCGGGGTGGCCAGGCTGGACGTCTGGCGACGACTCAGGGTCGCGGTCTTTGCCAGTGGCGACGAACTGGTGATGCCCGGCCAACCCCTAGCCCCCGGCCAAATATACAACTCCAATCGCTTTACCCTGTTGGGGCTGCTCACAGGATTGGGTTGCGAGACCCTGGACCTGGGCCTGGTCCCGGACAACCTGGACGCGACAATAGCCACCCTGACCGCTGCCGCCAGCAAAGCCGATCTGGTACTGGGGAGCGGTGGCGTCTCGGTGGGAGATGAGGATCATGTCAAGCAGGCGGTGGAGCGGATCGGTACCCTCGATCTCTGGAAGGTCGCCATCCGTCCCGGCAAACCTCTGGCCTTCGGACATCTGGGTCCGGAGCGGACGCCTTTCATTGGCACCCCGGGTAATCCGGTATCCCTTTTCGTCACCTTCTGTCTCTTCGCACGGCCCTTCATCCGCCGGATGCAGGGTACCGCGGAAGGCCTTGAACCCCAAGCCTTCCTGGTCCCTGCTGGCTTTGACTGGCCCCAGGCGGCCAGTCGGTTGGAATTTCCTCGCGCTCGACTGGAACCAGGCGAGGATGGCCAGCCTGAGGTTCGCCTTTATCCCAGTCGGTCATCCGGGGTTCTCAGTTCCGTCACCTGGGCCGGCGGGCTGGCAGTCATCCCCGCCAACCAGACCATCCAACGAGGGGATCGGGTCCAGTACATCCCTCTGACCGAGATCCTCACATGATCCAGCTCCGCTACTTTGCCAGTCTTCGCGAGCGCTTGGGCACCGGTGCCGAGATCATCCCTGCACCGGCTCCCTCTGCCACCGGCGGTCCTTTTACCGTCGCCGCCCTCCTCCTGCTGCTGCGCCAACGCGGCGAGCCCTGGAACCAGGCACTGGGCGAGGGGCAAACCCTGCTCGCCGCCGTCAATCAGGCCATGGCACGGCCCGACACCCCCATCCAGGATGGCGACGAGGTCGGCTTTTTTCCTCCCGTAACAGGAGGATAATAATAACCCGAGTGCCTCATCCGCCTGCTCCGCCGTCACCCTAGTAGGCCCCTCGTCCTGGGTGAAACCTGATACCTCGGCGCATTCGCCACGCGTCAGCAAGGGATGCGGAACCCTGTGCAATCCAGGACCCACCGCCTAGAGGGCGGGCTGCTTTCGTCCTTCGCTAGACCGTAACTGGTCTTACGCAGGGTGTACCGCTGGGGTAGAACTCCTACAGGGGCCGAAGGGTGGCTGGAGGCCTAAGCAGAGGTCGTGCACGTAACAAAATCCTCGTCATCGTCCCTGACCAGACGCTCCTCCGGAAAGTCACACGCGAAGCTGCTGCCCTCGCCCACCACACTATCTATGTGAAGCTTGGCGCCATGCTCCTGCAGGACGTGTTTGACGATAGCCAGGCCCAGACCCGTGCCTCCCTGAGCACGCGAGCGGCTCACATCGACGCGGTAGAAGCGCTCGGTGATCCGCGGGATATGCTCCGCCGGGATGCCAATCCCGGTATCGCGAACCAGGAAACGAGCGCCACCCTCGAACCGCTGCCAAACCAGATCGATCGTTCCCCCTTCGGGCGTGTAGCGTATGGCGTTATGCACCAGGTTGGAAAAGGCGCTGCGCAGCGGATCTTCCTCGCCCAATAGGTCGATTCCCTCGTCGCTATAGAGGTGTATTTGGTGGCGTCCGTTGCTCAGGGCGCGCGCCTCATCCGCTAGGGTACGCAAAAGGGTCGGTACGGCTACCGGATGACCCTCACGGGCCACGGATCCACTCTCGGTAGTCTCGATCCGCGAGAGCAGCAGCAGGTCTTCCAATACGCGTTCCAGGCGCATACCGTGATGCAGCATCTGATCGAGCGACTGCCGCCAGCGCTCAGGGAGGCTGTCGCGTCGATCGTGCATCGCTTCCAGATAGCCGAGGATTACGGTCAAGGGCGTGCGCATTTCGTGTGAGGCGTTGGCTACGAAATCGGCCCGCATCCGCAACAACTGGGACAGACGGGTGACGTCACGGGCAATGATCAATCGCTGATCCTTGCCGAAGGCAACGGTGCGCATGGACAGTACTCGCGCCGGGTCCAAGGGCGAGGCGAGTTCGGTCGCCTCGTCCTCCGTATCACCGGCAAGATACCGGCGCAATTCCTCCGAATCGATGCAGTCTCCTATTGGGCGTCCCAGATCCGCGGGCGACACCAGCCCCAGTATGCGGCCCGCCGCACCATTGAGCCACTCAACCTTGCCCTCGGCATCGATGATGACGACTCCGTCGGGCAGCGCCTCGGTGGACAGATGGAAACGCCGCAAATGTTCAGCGAGCTTATGTTTGCGCTTACGGCTAAGGTTGCGGATATCCTGTACCTGGCCATAGAGCGGTTGCCAGGCCCCGGCTCCCCTCGGCACGAGCTTTTGTTTGCCGACTCGCAGCCAGCGTTCGAAACGAGCCTGCTGGAACAGGCTCCAAAAAATATAGCCCAGCGCAAATACCAGCAGCCAGTTCTGGAGGCTGCCCAAGATGAGACCCTGCGCCACTCCCATCGCCAGCCAGGCGAACAACCAGAAGAGTCGTGTAACCCAGAAAGGCACCTCAACTCCTCGAGAAGCGGTAACCCGTGCCGCGCACGGTCTGGACCAGACCCTCGCAGCCGAAGGGTTGTAGGGCCTTACGCAGGCGGCGGATGTGTACATCCACGGTACGCTCCTCGATGTAGGCCGCGCGCCCCCAGATTCGATCGAGAAGTTGTCCCCGCGTGTAGACGCGCTCGGCATGGCTCATGAAAAAATGCAGCATGCGGTACTCCATCGGCCCCAAGGGCACTCCTTCGCCGTGTGCAAATACCCGGTGGGCCGCCTCATCAACGGTCAACCCGCCCATCTCGATTCGATCCCCCCTGGATTCCGGGCGGGTACGGCGCAGGACAGCCTTGACACGCAGACGCAACTCGCGCGGAGAGAAGGGCTTGGTGACATAGTCGTCCACGCCCGCCTCAAAACCCCTTACACGACTTTCCTCCTCACCCCGAGCAGTGAGCATGATGATAGGGACATCACGAGTCAGTTCATCCTTCTTGAGATCCTTGGCAAGTTGCAGGCCGCTCCCACCGGGTAGCATCCAATCCATCAGGATCAGGTCCGGCAGGCGATCCGCAATCAGGCCTCGCGCCTTATTCACGTCCTCGGCCTCACGAAAGAGACAGCCTTCGTCCTCCATGGCCAATGCGACCAGATCCCGGATAGCCGCCTCATCCTCAACGATCAGGATATCTTTTTGCATGAACTTCTGTGCGGTTGCAGTTAGTTGAGGGCTATTCAACTACGACAATGTTTCATGGTCGTGACACGCGACGAGTCACCGCTACCGAAAAGAGCCTGGGCGGGACCGCTTCATCACCTTATCGAGCCGTCCAACGAGGTTAACGCACAGGCCCGCAAAGGATCGGAGGACACCGCGCCAGGTCGCCTCTTCAACGCCGACTCTGCTCCTTCCCGCCGACTTCATCGGGGGTTCCAATGCCGCACTGTTGCATGCCATTTGACTGGCCAAGATCGATGAATCCGGCTCGAGGCAGACCTCTCCGGTGCTGCCTTGACACCCTAGCCGAGGTTCCTCAGAACGGTGGACTTGAGAGATTCGAAATCCAGGAAACGTACATCGATACCAGTTCCGAGATAGATCACCGATTCGGCGATGTTCTTGGCGTGCCCCCCCATACGTTCCACCGCCCTTAGTACCAGAACGGTATCCACCGCATAACCGACGCTGCGGGCATCCTGGAGCAGATAGGTCACCAGCCGGCGCAACGCGCCCTCGAGTTCGCCCTCCATATCCTGATCCCGCTCGACCACCGACAAGGCCAAATGCAGATCCATCTGGTCGAAGGCGGCCAGGCTGTCACGCAGCATGGCCGCGGATAGCCCGGCGAGATAAGGGATATCCTCCAACATCCCGGGATTGGGCGCGGCCTGTCCGTTGCCGTCATAGATCTTCACCACCAGACGTGCCACCTTGCGGGCCATATCGCCGATGCGCTCCAAGTCAGTGATGGACTTGGCAATGGTAATCAACTCCCGAAGGTCGATGGCCACCGGCTGGCGTTTGACCAACACGCCTACGAGTTCCTGATCGATGCGCTGATTGGCCTCGTCGACCCGGCGATCCCCTGCGATCACCGCCTGCGCCGCCCGCGGGTCCTCCTGCTTGAGCGCTCTGGTAGCACGCTCGATCTGATCGAGCACCAAGGCGCCCATCCTCATGATTTCGTCGTGCAGGCCCGCCAACTCCCCATCAAAACGGCGCATGATGTGGCTTCTTTCCAATTGCGTCATCGATATTGCCTCCTAGATCAACCAAAACGACCGGTGATGTAGTCTTCGGTCTGTTTTACCTTAGGATTGACAAAGAGTTGGCCCGTGACGTCAAACTCGATCAGGTCCCCCAGATACATGAAGGCGGTGTAGTCGGAGATGCGCGCCGCCTGCTGCATGTTGTGGGTGACGATGGCGAGGGTGTAATCGGCCTTTAGTTCATCGATAAGTTCCTCAATCTTGTAGGTGGATATGGGATCCAACGCTGAGGTCGGCTCATCAAGCAGAACGATCTCCGGTTTCACAGCCACCGCTCGCGCTATGCACAGGCGCTGCTGCTGTCCGCCTGAGAGCGATAGCCCGCTCCGCTGGAGCTTGTCCTTAACCTCCTCCCACAGGGCCGCCTTGGATAGTGCCCATTCGACCCGCTCGTTCAAGTCCGCAGCGGACAGCTTTTCATACAGCCGCACCCCGAAGGCGATGTTTTCATGGATGGTCATAGGAAACGGCGTCGGCTTCTGGAACACCATGCCGATCTTGGCACGCACCAGATTCACATCCTGCTTCCTGTCCAGCAGGTTCTTGCCGTTAAAGAGGATCTCGCCCTCTGCCCGCTGACCCGGATAGAGATCGAACATGCGGTTGAAGGTGCGCAGCAGTGTCGACTTGCCACAGCCGGAGGGTCCGATGAAGGCCGTCACCTGATTGCGGGCCAGGTCCAGATCGATATTCCTCAGGCTGCGAAAATCCCCGTAGTAAAAATTGAGGCTACGTACCCGTAATACGGGATTGGCAATGGGTGGTTCTAGCATGGAGGGCTCCCTGGAAACCTTTGTCTTGCGAATAGCAGCCGCTGGCCCTGTCATTGCCGCATCTTCGGGCAACAGCGGAAAACGATTGATGATCGCTTTTTCAAACATGGCTGGCCCCTCAGTACTTCCTCTCATGGAATAGGACTCGCGCCAGGATGTTGACACCCAGCACCAGCAGGGCGATCAGCAGAGCACCGCCCCAGGCCAGCGAGACCCAGTTGTCGTAGGGACTCATGGCGAATTGGAAGATCACCACGGGCAAGTTGCCCAGCGGCTGGGACATATCGGTACTGTAGAACTGATTGTTCAAGGCCGTAAACAGCAGAGGCGCGGTCTCGCCCATGACCCGTGCGATGGCCAGTAGCACACCAGTCACCACCCCGGCCTTCACTCCCCGCAGGCTAACCTTCAGGGATACCCGCCAGCGTGGAGCTCCCACCGCAAAGGCGGCCTCACGCAGACTGGCCGGCACCAGCAGTAACATGTTCTCGGTCGTCCGCACCACCACCGGAATGGCTATCAGCGACAAGGCCACGGAGCCCGCCCAACCGGAAAAGGTGCCTAGGGTCGCCACCATCAGGGCATAAACGAACAGGCCAATGACGATGGAGGGTGCCGAAAGCATGATGTCGGTTACAAAGCGGGTGGCAGCGGCGAACCGCGACCCGGTTCCAAACTCCGCCAGGTAGATACCCGCGAGGATGCCCACCGGTGTAGATACCAAGGTCGTCAATGCGACGATCAATGCGCTACCGATGATGGCGTTACGCAGACCACCACCGGGCGTTCCCGGCGCGGGGGTATCGTGGGTAAAGAAGTCCCAGGACAGGGCCGAGAAACCCTTGGAAAACAGGGTCCACAGGATCCACATCAAGACCGCCAGACCGAAGGCCATGGTGGCCATCGACAGCGCGATACCGATGCGGTTGGTCCAGACCCGTCGTTTGTAGAGGTTCATGCCAAGTCCCTATTTCCCCTGCCTGACTGCCCCGCGGGCAATCAGCCAGCGTGACAGTCCCAGCACGATGCAGGAAATGATGAACAGCACCAATCCCAAGGCAAACAGGGAGGACAGATGCAGGCCCGGGTCGGCCTCGCCGAACTCATTGGCCAGCGTGGAGGCAATGGAGTTGCCAGCGGCAAACAGGCTGCTGTCGATGTAGTTGGCGTTGCCGATCACGAAGGTCACCGCCATGGTCTCACCCAAGGCACGGCCTAGACCGAGCATGATGCCCCCGATGACGCCCACTCGAGTGTACGGCAGGACGATATGGGTAACCACCTCCCAGGTAGTACAACCCACCCCGTAGGCTGATTCCTTGAGCACCGGCGGCACCGTCTCGAACACGTCCCGCATCACCGATGCGATGAAGGGGATGACCATCAGAGACAATACGATACCGGCAGTCAGAATGCCGATGCCGATGGGCGGCCCGCTAAACAAACCGCCGACCCAAGGGACGCCGTCGAATAGGGATTGCAACCCAGGCTGCACATGTTCGGCGAACAGAGGGGCGAAGATGAACAGACCCCAGATGCCGTAGATGATCGAAGGCACTCCGGCCAAGAGTTCAATCGCCGTACCAAGCGGACGGCGCAGGATGATCGGACAGATCTCGGTCAGAAACAGGGCAATGCCAAAGCTCACGGGAACGGCGATGACAAGGGCTATGGCCGAGGTGATTATCGTTCCATAGATTGAGATCAGCGCGCCAAATTCATGGTCCGGCACATTCCAGACGTTACTCCATAGGAAGGAGGGACCAAAGGCCTGCAAAGCCGGCCAGGCCTCGATTAGCAACGACACCAGAATCCCCACCAAGGCCATCAGAACCAGCAGTGCGAACAATAGGGTCAGGGCAAAGAAAATTTTGTCCTGCGCCCTGAACTTGAGCGCCTGCCCATCCTGCAGGTCCAAAGAGGACGTGACGCCAATCACAGCGGCAGACGATAGTGAATGAGCCATGACGATCCTGAATTGGTTCGAAGCGCGGGTGCGGGAACCGCATCCTTTCGCTGCCTTCCTCGCGCCATAAAGCGGAAGAGTATCCCCACCCTTCAGGTTCGTTTATTAATGACAGACTTACCTCAGGTTGGCCATTTCAGCCTCGACCAGCTTTATGACCGAGGGTGGCAGGGCCACGAAGCCCAATTCCTCAGCCAGGGTCTTACCGTTCTCAAAGGACCATTTGAAGAACTCCTTGACGCTCTCCTGTTTGGCCGCATCGCCCTGCTGATAGCCCAGGATGAAGGTCGCGCTGACGATTGGCCAGGTTGCCGCACCAGGCTGATCAAGCATAGCGGGTGCCATGCCTCGCACCTTGAAGTCGGCGTTGGCGGCGGCCGAGGCCATAGCCTCCTGGGAAGGAAGCACGAAGTCGCCAGCCCTGTTCTTCAAGGCGGCGAACTTCATGTTATTTTTTTTGGCGTCCGCATAATCCACATAACCGACCGCCCCTGCGATCTTAAGGACGTTAGCGGCCACGCCAGCGTTGCCCTTGCCACCGAGAGTGCCCTTGGGCCAATTAACCTCCTTGTCGGCGCCAACCTCAGTCCTAAAGCTAACGGAATTCAAAGCCAGATAGTTGGTGAATACGAAGGTGGTGCCGGAACCATCGGCACGGTGCACTACGGTGATGGCGGTGCTTGGCAGGGTCATGCCGGGATTCAATGCGGCAATAGCCGAATCGTTCCACTTGGTGATAGCACCGCGGAAGATGTTGGCGAGGGTGGCTGCATCAAGTTTCACCTTGCCAGATTCGATGCCTGGCAGGTTGAACACGACAGTGACGCCACCGATCACGGCTGGGAATTGAACCAGATGGAACTCCTCCAGTTCCTCTATCTTCATGGGCGCGTCCGAGCCGGCGAAATCGACCGTCTTGGCTTTGATCTGCTTCTGTCCGCCACTGGACCCAATACCCTGGTAGTTCACGGTGTTGCCTGTCGCGTCCTTGTAAGCCTCTGCCCACTTGGTGTAAACGGCATAGGGGAAGGTAGCGCCGGCACCAGTGATATCACCGGCTACCCCAGAAAGGCTAAGGGACATGGCCGCGGCCAGGAAAGTTGGTCTCAGGATAGATGTTCGCTTCGCAATCATTGCAGGCTCCATTTGGTTGGTTGGCTGAGTAAGGGTGAGGGTCGACCAAAGGATCGAACAACCTCCGTTGCTGGGAACTAGTTCCAACACGGAGGGAACTCTAGCCTCACAAATTGACTCGGGAACGACCGGTGCATGACAGCTTGATGAAGCCTGGAGAGAAGAGCTTATCCAGGGAATGGGTCCCATCCCGGCAATGTAAGGCCACCGGGATCCGCCTATGAACAGCACCCTTAAGACAATGGCGCCTCTGACTGTCATCATGACATTCGAAGGGATGCGTTCCGGTGTTACCCCAGGGGGTGCCCGATAGATGGCCACGAACAACATCCAGCAGCGCTCCGCGGCGGGCGTCGGCGGCAGCTACTTGATGTCGATGGGTACGAATCCTGGGGCCTAGGTCTTGAAGGACTGGGTCTGGATGCATCTGGTTGTAACCCGTGGGGGTGTGGGAAGGGTCGGCATGGTTCTCGCGCTGATGCCGACGACGCAGGTGTCCATCCTCACCCCAAGTCCATCCTCCAGAACGGAACGCTTGAGCTTACTCCCACTCAAAAAAAAGCCCCGCCAAGGCGGGGCTTCGCTAGCCGGGTCTGAGGACCCAGGGCGCTTACATCATGTCCATGCCGCCCATGCCGCCCATGCCGCCACCGCCACCACCATGGCTGTGAGACTCTTCCTTGGGCTCCTCGGCCACCATGGCCTCGGTAGTGATCATGAGGCCCGCAATGGAGGCGGCATTCTGCAGGGCGTAACGGGTCACCTTAGTGGGATCCAGGATGCCCATTTCGACCATATCGCCGTACTCGCCATTGGCGGCGTTGTAACCATAGTTGCCCTCGCCAGCCACGACCTTGTGCAACACAACCGAGGCCTCGTCACCCGCGTTGGTGACGATCTGGCGCAAAGGCTCTTCCAAGGCACGGCGAGCAATATCGATGCCTACATCCTGGTCATGGTTGGAGCCTTGGAGACCCTTGACGTGCTGCAGAGCGCGGACCAGAGCGACACCGCCGCCAGGAACGATGCCTTCCTCCACGGCCGCACGGGTAGCATGCAGGGCATCCTCGACACGGGCCTTCTTCTCCTTCATCTCCACCTCCGTGGCGGCACCCACCTGGATGACGGCCACGCCGCCAGCCAACTTGGCCAGGCGCTCCTGGAGCTTCTCACGGTCATAATCGGAGGTGGTCTCCTCGACCTGGGCACGGATCTGCTCACAACGACCCTTGATCTCGGCCTCACTGCCAGCGCCATCGATAATGGTGGTCTCTTCCTTGTTGACCTGGACCTTCTTGGCTGTCCCCAGCTCGTTGAGGGTGGTCTTCTCGAGAGACAAACCAACCTCTTCCGAGATGACGGTAGCGCCGGTGAGGATGGCGATATCCTGGAGCATGGCCTTGCGACGATCACCAAAGCCAGGGGCTTTGACGGCACAAACCTTGATAATGCCGCGAATACTGTTCACCACCAGGGTAGCGAGGGCCTCGCCTTCCACATCCTCAGCGACGAGGAGCAGGGGCCGGCCAGCCTTAGCCACGGCCTCCAGCACCGGCAGCATGTCACGGATGTTGGATATCTTTTTGTCGTGAATGAGGATGAAGGGATCATCCAATTCGACGTTCTGGTTCTGCTGGTTGTTGATGAAGTAAGGCGAGAGGTAGCCACGATCGAACTGCATACCCTCAACGACATCCAACTCGTTATGGAGGGACTTGCCTTCCTCGACGGTGATGACACCTTCCTTACCAACCTTCTCCATAGCTTGAGCGATGATCTGGCCAATGGACTCGTCAGAATTGGCGGAGATGGTGCCCACCTGGGCGATGGCCTTGTTCTCGGTGCAGGGCTTGGACAGGACACGCAATTCGGCGACCACGGCCTCTACGGCCTTGTCGATACCGCGCTTGAGATCCATGGGGTTCATGCCAGCGGCGACAGCCTTGAGGCCCTCGCGCAACATGGCCTGGGCCAGCACGGTAGCGGTGGTGGTGCCATCACCCGCGACATCGGAGGTCTTGGAGGCTACCTCCTTGACCATCTGAGCACCCATGTTCTCGAAACGATCCTTGAGTTCGATTTCCTTGGCGACGGAAACGCCATCCTTGGTAATGGTGGGAGCGCCAAAGCTCTTCTCCAGCACCACGTTGCGGCCCTTGGGACCGAGGGTAATCTTGACGGCGTTAGCCAGGACGTTAACGCCAGCCAGCATCCGAATACGGGCGTCATCGCTAAATTTGACGTCTTTTGCGCTCATGCTTGAATTCCTAAAATCATTCAGTGGGGTCTAAGGGGGGCCCAGGTACTGGCGGGTGCGCTCAGCCCTCGATTACGCCCATGATGTCTTCCTCGCGCATCACGAGGAAATCCTCGCCTTCGAGCTTGACCTCGGTACCAGAATACTTGCCGAACAGGACGCGGTCGCCAACCTTGACCTCAAGGGCGCGAACCTGTCCATTGTCCAAGGTCTTGCCATTACCAACGGCGATGATCTTGCCCTGAATGGGCTTTTCGGTGGCGGAATCGGGAATGACGATACCACCAGCCGAAGTACGCTCTTCTTCCATACGGCGAACGACCACGCGGTCGTGAAGGGGACGAATGTTCATCGAGAACGGTCTCCGGAGTGATGCGAGTTAGTTTTAGGATAAAATTTTGGCCACTGGCGCTGGCGATCAGCTACCCGAGGCTTTGCAGTCACCAGGACGGGGCTAATTATTAGCACTCACTGGTTGCGAGTGCTAATAATAGGGGCTCGTCTTGGCCTGTCAAGGGTTGCACCGCGCAAATGTTTTGCTAGCGGGTCCTGAAAATCGGCAGCCAAGCCCCTTCAATCCTGTTCGCGGCGGTATTCGCCTTCGATGATGCGGGGACCTGGTAATGGGCCAGACTTTTGGCCAGATAGCTGGGAGGTGACAAAGCACTGTAAGAGGTACCTGCGACTAGCTGGGATGAGGAGCAAAAATCCCAGGGCGTCCGTCAGAAAACCTGGCAAGAGCAGAAAGATGCCGGCAATCAGCAGCAGAGCGCCATCCAGTACCGCCAAGGCTGGAACTTCGCCCGCACCTTTCATCCTTTGCACCCTCGCCAGGACACCTAGGCCCTGTTTCCGTACCAGAAAGCCCCCCAAGGTAGCTGTAAGGAGGCTGATGCCGATCGTGGGAAAAACGCCAATCTCAGCGCCAACCCGGATGAGGAAGTAGAGTTCCAGTAACGGCACTCCTACCAGAAAGATCAGGAATAGGATCAAAATGAGTTTCCCCTTTGATGTTTAGGGAGGGAAGTGGTCCGCGCTGGATGCCTTTAAGGTTAACATCACCTAGGTGCTTTGATCGCAACAAGACTGCCCCTTGATGGATCATTTGCTGGCATTACGCTTTGTCTATTTGACTACCAGGGCTTTTAAAGCATGACCGATAGCGTCCTCCTAACCCTCTGTACCTGCCCTGACGAGTCCGTAGCCTTCTCCCTCGCCGAGACACTGGTCGAGGAGGGGCTGGCGGCCTGCGTAAACCTCCTGCCCGGGGTCAGGTCCCTTTACTATTGGCAGGGAAAGCTACAGCACGACACCGAGGTCATACTTCTCATTAAATCGGCGGCATCCGGTTTTCCTGATCTGGCGGCACGGTTGAGCGAGTTGCATCCCTACGACCTCCCGGAGATCATGGCATTCCCAATCAGTCATGGCCTGACCGACTACCTAAACTGGGTAACCACATGCACCACCGCCTCCGCCCATACCTCTTCATCCACCTGATACTGGTATTCTGCGTCAGTTCCTTGGCACGGGCTGAGGAGGATTTCCTGTTACCGGAGCAGGCCTTTCCCGTGGTGGCGAAGGCCGAGGGGCCAAAGGATCTGGTTCTTAACTGGTCGGTAGCAGAGGGTTATTATCTCTACCGGAATAAATTCAAGTTTCGCAGCTTGACAGAGGATATCCGGATCGGTGAACCGCGACTCCCGGCGGGTGAGAAACGCCATGATGAATTTTTTGGCGAAGTCGAAATTCTGCGTGGCCAAGTCGCAGTAAGGATCCCCATCGAACAAGCGGTCGGGAAAGGGGGTCGTTTGAGCCTGGAGACCAGTTCCCAGGGCTGCGCCGATGCAGGCCTCTGTTACCCACCGCACCGTCAGACCCTTGTCGTTGATATCCCTCCCATGGAGAGGGACGCCGAGTCGGTGGGCAAGGCCAAACACCAGCCTTCAGTCAACAAGTCAGCCCTAAGCCAATCTTTGGGTCTCAGCGATCCGACTGGTGAACAGGCCTTGCTCCCAGCTGAGGAGGCCTTCCGCCTCAGTGCTGAGGTCGCGGGTCCAGATCGCCTGCGCCTCGCCTGGACCATCGCGGAGGGCACTTACCTTTACCGCGACAAGTTGACCCTCGGCCTGGAGGGGCCAGCGTCGGTCAGTATTGGCAGTTATGAGTTGCCGCCAGCGGAAATTGTGAAGAATGCCGTCAAACCCGATGGCAGTTTGGGCGACGTCGCGCTCTATCGTGATCACATCGACTTGGAACTGCCCCTCCAAAGAGACGAGGCTGGGCCTACGACCATCACCCTCCTTGCCAGATTCCAGGGATGCGCTGATATCGGTGTCTGTTATCCCCCCCGCAAAGTGCGTATCGAACTGGCTCTGCCCCCGGTGCCAACTGCGTCCGTAACAGTTGAGTCCCGTGGCGCCGTTCCCACGACCTTGTCGAAAGACGAGGCCAAGTCTGAAAGGACCCTAACCGGGGTATCCCAAGAGGTCACCCAACAGGTACCAGCATCCGACACCTCCTCTCAGCCCAAGGTTACCATTTCTGAACAGGATCGCATCGCCGCTGCCCTGGCCAGCAGCAATGCCTGGGCAGCCTTGGTCCTTTTTTTTGGTTTTGGCCTGCTCTTGGCTCTGACCCCTTGCGTCTTCCCTATGATCCCCATCCTGTCAGGCATTATCGCCGGCCATGGCCCGAACCTTTCTACCCGCAAGGCCTTCTGGATGTCCCTGACCTATGTTCTGGCCATGTCCCTAACCTATGCCATCGCCGGCCTGCTGGCGGGTCTGGGCGGCGCCAATCTCCAGGCCGCCTTCCAGAACCCCTGGATTCTCTCCCTGTTCGCCTTGGTCTTCGTGGCCCTGGCACTTTCTATGTTCGGCTTCTATGAGCTGCAATTACCCTCCAGCCTACAGAGCCGGATCGCCGCTCTCAGTCAACGCCAACAGGGGGGGCATCTGATTGGCGTGGCCATCATGGGCATCCTTTCCGCCCTCATCGTGGGCCCATGCGTGGCACCGCCCCTGGCAGGTGCCCTCATCTTTATCGGACAGACGGGTGACGCCCTCCTAGGTTTCGCCGCTCTCTTCTCCATGGGCCTGGGCATGGGCGCACCCCTCCTTGTGATCGGCACCTCCGCAGGCAAGCTCTTGCCCCGAGCCGGGGTCTGGATGGAGGCAGTGAAGGCAGTCTTCGGGGTTGCTCTACTCGGGGTAGCTATCCTCCTCCTGGAACGACTGCTTGAACCCAGTGTCGCCATGCTGCTTTGGGGCGCCCTGCTGATCTGTTCAGGTATCTACATGGGTGCCCTTCACCACCTGCCCACCGAGGCTAGCGGCTGGCGCAAACTTTGGAAGGGCCTGGGATTGGTCATCCTGGTCTATGGCGCCCTCATGCTCGTGGGGGCAGCGGCGGGGGGCAAAGATACCCTTCAGCCCCTGCGAGGCATTGGTTTTGGTATCGGCGCTGCCGCCAACGCAACTCCTCAGGCCAATTTCAAGGCCATCTCGGGATTGGCCGACCTGGAACGAGAAGTAGCCGCTGCCCAGGCCAGCGGCCGCCCTGTAATACTGGACTTCTATGCCGACTGGTGCGTCTCCTGTAAGGAAATGGAGAGGTCCACCTTCTCTGATCCTGCGGTCGCCGCTGAGATGGCACATTTTGTCCTGCTGCAGGCGGATGTCACTGACAATGATGCAGAAGACCAGGCCTTGATGCAGGGTCGTTTCGGCATCCCGGGGCCACCCGCCATCCTCTTTTTCGACCATCAGGGTCAGGAAAGGCGCAGTCAACGCCTGGTTGGCTTCATGCCCGCCAGCGACTTCGCACGTCATTTGCGGAGCCTGCGGCCTTGAAAACGGGTAAAGTCCTGCTGGCGATCTCCTTGGCCGGAGGCATCAGTATTCTGGTCGCTTTTTTTGGTCAGAAATGGTTGGGCGACCCCAAGGCCACTAACCGCCCTTTGCCAGGTCTCCCTACAAACACCCATGACCCCCTGAGGCACCTGCCCGCTTTTAGCCTGCCGACACTGGATGGCCGGGTGATCGCCAGTTCTGACTGGACCGGCGAGGTCGTGATTTTGAATTTCTGGGCCACCTGGTGCCTCCCCTGCCTGAGCGAGCTTGCCATCCTTCAGGAGGTGCAGGCGGAAAACGAACAGGTCAGGGTTATTGGGATCGCCATAGATACCCAAGAGGAAGTGGCCCGCTACCTCTCAAAAAATCCGGTTAATTTCCAGATCCTTATGGGCGACACCGAGGCCGTGGAGATGTCTCGCCGCCTCGGTAATCGGCTACAGGGTCTGCCCTTCACCATCATCTTCGATAGTAAGGGGAGGCGAATCCATGCCCAACTTGGTGAGATCACCCAGACATTTCTCAAGGAGAAACTGGAGCCATTGACTGCCGAAGCTACAAGATCGCAACCGACGGCAAATTAGCGATAATCGCGCACGGAACTGGACAGCATCTCGCTGAAACCGGAGAATTCCGCATCTGGCAATCCCGAGACACCGCAGTTGTCCATACTTTGCGAATGGGCCGGGGCCCGACGCCTTCAAACTGGTTTTTGTTCATGGCTTCTATCCTCGTGCTCAATGGCCCCAACCTGAATTTGCTCGGTACCCGAGAACCGAGTCATTACGGCAGGACTAGCCTGGCGGGGATTGAGGAGCATCTTCGCCGCTTGGCGGCAGAACTTGGCCAGGGTATTCGTTTCATGCAAAGCAATGCCGAGCATGTCCTGATCGATGTCATTCACCAGGCTCCTACTCAGGACGTGGCCTTCATAATTTTCAATCCGGCGGCCTTCACCCATACCAGCGTTGCCCTGCGCGATGCCCTGGCAGCGGTGGCCATTCCCTTCATCGAGGTGCACCTGTCCAACGTCCACGCCCGCGAGCCTTTTCGGCGCCACTCCTATTTTTCGGACTTGGCGGCGGGTGTCATCAGTGGTCTAGGGGCGCTGGGCTACGAATTAGCCCTGCGCGCCGCAGCCGACCTTATGGCCAATGGCAACACCCAGAACTGACGCGAAACCCATGGATATCCGCAAAGTCAAGAAACTCATCGAACTCCTGGAACAGTCCGATATTACGGAAATCGAGATCCGTGAGGGCGAGGAATCGGTGCGCATTAGCCGTGCCAGTCCCACGGGAATGCCGCTCTATATGCCCGCTGCCCCCATGTCCGCACCCCCTCCCCTCGCCTTGGCCTCACCCGAACCAGACCTGCCAGATGCCTCCGAAGCTACGGAAATCCCTGAGGGCAACCTGGTACGTTCGCCCATGGTGGGTACCTTCTACCGTTCGCCCTCTCCGGGAAGCCGGCCTTTCGTTGAGGAGGGCAGCAACGTCAAGGTCGGCGATACCCTCTGCATCATTGAGGCGATGAAGATTCTCAATCAGATCGAATGCGAAAAGGCGGGTACGATCAAGCGGGTTCTGGTTGATAATGGTCAGCCCGTGGAATATAACGAAGCCCTGTTTGTGATCGACTAGAATCACTCGCGCCCCTGGGGAGAGCACTCGGCCTTTTCGCCACAGAGTTCCTGACTCCCTCAAACCCCACTCCTCGGGACCCAGCCGTCTCCACTAGTGCCCAGACGCGGATCACAACGCCATGATCGAGAAGTTACTCATCGCCAACCGAGGGGAAATCGCCCTGCGCGTCCTGCGCGCCTGCCGTGAACTCGGGATCAAGACCGTCGCCGTCCACTCTGAGGCCGACCGGGATCTCAAGCATGTGAAGTTGGCGGACGAGACCGTGTGCATAGGCCCCGCCCAATCGGCGGGCAGCTATCTGAATATCCCAGCTATTATCAGTGCCGCCGAGGTCACGGATACCGTAGCCATCCACCCTGGTTATGGCTTTTTGTCAGAGAACGCCGACTTTGCCGAGCGGGTTGAGAAGAGCGGTTTCATTTTCGTTGGCCCCAGACCCGAGACGATCCGCCTCATGGGCGATAAGGTTTCCGCCATCAACGCCATGCACGCCGCTGGCGTTCCCTGCGTACCAGGCTCCGACGGCCCCTTGGACGAGGATAAGAAGCGTTCCCTCAAGTTAGCCCGCGAAATCGGCTACCCGGTCATCATCAAGGCCTCAGGTGGGGGTGGCGGGCGTGGTATGCGGGTCGTCCACGCCGAGGGCACCCTGCTCAACGCCATTGCCCTGACCCGCGCCGAGGCCATGGCGGCCTTTGGCAATCCAATGGTTTACATGGAGAAATATCTGGAAAACCCGCGCCATGTCGAGTTTCAGCTCCTCGCCGATACTAAGGGTAACGCCATCCATTTAGGTGAAAGGGATTGCTCCATGCAGCGCCGCCACCAGAAGGTGGTCGAGGAGGCCCCAGCCCCGGGGATCACGAAGGAGCAGCGCCATACCATCGGCGAGCGTTGCGCGGAGGCCTGTCGGCGCATTGGCTACCGGGGTGCAGGTACCTTCGAATTTCTTTACGAGAATGGTGAATTCTTTTTCATCGAGATGAACACCCGAATCCAGGTCGAACACCCGGTGACCGAGATGATCACGGGGGTGGACATCGTCAAGGAACAGATCCTCATCGCCGCTGGGGAGAAGCTACACTATACCCAGGACGACATCCAGATTCGGGGCCACGCCATCGAGTGTCGTCTTAATGCCGAACACCCGGATACCTTTATTCCTTGTCCCGGTCGTATCGAGGAATTTCATGCCCCGGGAGGGCCTGGCATCCGCATGGAGACCCATATTTATAGCGGCTATTATGTACCACCTTACTATGACTCCATGATTGGGAAGCTGGTGGCCCACGGTGAGGACCGTTATTCCGCCTTGGCGCGCATGAGCAATGCGCTGAGGGAAACTGTCATCGAGGGCATCCACACGAATCTGCCCCTCCAGCGCCGAATCCTCACCGACGCGGCCTTCCGCGCAGGTGGGGTCAACATTCACTACCTGGAAAAGAAGCTGGGGCTTTAGTCATATCCCCATGCCCTGGCTACAAGTCGTGCTTACCACCGACCAGGAGCGCGCCTCCCTCATCGAGGTGGCCCTGGAGAACATCGGTGCCCTGGCCGTAACCCTGGATGACGCTGGCGATGAACCTCTACTGGAGCCACCCCCCGGCGCCACACCGCTCTGGGGCAAGATCCAGGTCACGGCCCTCTTTGCTGCGGACGAATCTCACCGAAAGGAAGCCGAGACCTTGGTTGCCTCCTTGGCCGAACACCTGGCCACCCAGCCTCGGTTTGAACGCATTGAGGATCAGGCCTGGGAGCACACTTGGCGAGACGACTTCGCCCCAACACCTTTTGGCGAGCGCCTGTGGGTCTGTCCGCGCGGGGAAAGGCCCAAGGATGAGCATCCCGATCAGGTCATCGTAACCCTGGACCCTGGGCTCGCCTTTGGCACGGGCCACCATCCAACCACCGCACTTTGCCTGAGGTGGCTTGATCGTGCCGATCTGACCGGTGCCCGTCTGATCGATTACGGTTGCGGTTCCGGGATTCTCGCCATCGCCGCCCTCAAACTGGGTGCAGCCCACGCCTTGGCCCTGGACCATGATCCCCAGGCCCTTGAGGCGACCCTCGCAAACGCCGCCGAAAACGGGGTCGCCGACAGGCTGCTTTGCCTAAAGGCCTGCGATGCCTCTCCGGGCTTATCGGGTTACCAGGCCGACTACCTGGTGGCTAACATCCTCGCTAGCCCCCTGATTAAACTGGCACCGAAACTCGCCGCCTTCCTGCGTCCCGGCGGCTTCCTGGCCCTATCGGGATTGCTGGTGGATCAGATTGAGTCCGTCGCCTCCGCCTACGCCCCCTGGCTAGACCTAGCACCCCCAGAAATCCGCGAGGAATGGGTTCTGCTCTCCGGCTGCCGTCGGGAACGGATTCCAGCCTCCTAATGGACCCAGTCCGCCTATCGACCCAGGGCCCGACCTGCATCTCACCCCAATCCGGGCAGTTCCAGATTGGCACCATCACCCTGGCCAATAACCTCATGCTCGCCCCCATGGCCGGGGTGACGGATCGCCCCTTTCGCGAACTCTGCCGTGGCCTGGGGGCCGGACTGGCCATATCCGAGATGGTTTCCGCCGATACCAGCCTCTGGGGCTCTCGCAAAAGCGTCAGGCGCCTGGACCATCGAGGCGAGACCGACCCCGTTGCGGCTCAGATCGTCGGTAACGAACCCGTACTCATGGCCGAGGCCGCGCGTAGGAATATTGACCTCGGCGCCGCCATCATAGACATCAACATGGGCTGCCCTGCCAAGAAGGTATGCCGCAAGGCCGCGGGTTCTTCCCTGCTTCGGGACGAACGTCTGGTAGGTCGCATTCTGGAGGCCGTTGTTGCCGCTGTGTCTGCCCCCGTTACCCTCAAGATCCGAACGGGCTGGTCACCGGAGGAACGTAATGCCCCAACCATTGCCCGCATCGCCTGGGAAAGCGGCATCGCGGCCCTGACGGTACACGGGCGAACCCGGGCCTGCGGCTTTTCGGGGCAGGCGGAGTTCGATACCCTGCGCATCATCCGGCGGACGGTGCCCATCACTCTTATCGCCAATGGGGATATCGACTCACCGGAACGTGCCGGTTTCGTGCTGAATTACACCGGCGCCGATGCTATCATGATCGGACGGGCAGCCCAGGGACGCCCCTGGATATTCAGGGAAATTTCTCATTACCTGGCGACTGGTAACCACTTACCCAGTCCCTCCGCGAACTGGGTCCGGGCCACATTAATCGCGCATCTGCATGCCCTCCATAGCTTCTATGGTAGTAAGGTGGGCGCATGTGTTGCCCGCAAACATGTGGGTTGGTACACCCGTTATCGGCTTGATGCCAGTAGCTTCCGTGAGCGATTCAATCGGGTTATTTCCTTACAAGAACAACAAACCCTGATCGAAGCCTACTTCGATAGGGATCAGACTTAAGGGGGATGATGCGGCATGAACAGCCTGTTGGCACAGCACTCCTGTGCAACCCTTGAGGCCTTTCCCGTCCAGCGAGTGGATCGTTCCGAGCCCTTGTGCGAATGTGTCCGTAGCGCCGTGCGATTTTACCTCCTCCATATTGGTGACGACCCGCCCGGTGATTTGCAAAACCTGGTCCTGCGGGAAATCGAACGCCCCATGATCGAAGAGGTGCTGGACTTCACCCAAGGCAACCAGAGCCGTGCCTGCGCCGTGCTGGGTATGAGCCGCACCACCTTGCGCAAGAAGCTCGCCCATTTCCAGAACGAGGTTGGTTCCTAGAACTTGCAGGTTTTCCTCCGAGAAGGCTAGCCAGATACTGGTGGCGCCCATCGCCCCGATATCGAGGCTTCAGGCGTCTCCATGACAACTCTTGAGTCATTTTCACTGAATCAACTGAACCCACTGCACCAGCCCAACGTCCCTTGACCCCTACTGGAGCGGACCCAGATGCAACCTATTCGCCGCGCCCTCATCAGCGTTTCCGACAAGTCCGGCCTGATCGATTTCGCCCGTGCCCTTACGGACCGTGGAATTGAGATCCTGTCCACCGGTGGTACCGCCAGCCTTCTGACGGCCCAGGGGATCCCGGTCACTGAGGTCTCTGACTACACCGGCTTTCCGGAAATGATGGCGGGCAGGGTCAAGACCCTGCATCCCCTTATCCATGGCGGCATCCTGGGTCGCCGCGGCGTCGATGATGAGGTCATGCTCGAGAACGGCATTCAGCCCATCGATCTGGTAGTGGTCAACCTCTATCCCTTCGAGCAGACCATAGCCAAGCCCGGCTGCGACCTGGAGACCGCTATCGAGAACATCGACATTGGCGGACCGACGCTGCTGCGCGCCGCTGCCAAAAACCACGCCGCCGTGACCGTAGTGGTCGATTCCTCGGACTACAGCCGGGTCCTGGCGGAGTTGGCCGATCAGGGTGGCGCTATTTCCGACGTCACCCGCTTCGATTTAGCGGTCAAGTGCTTCGAACACACAGCCCGCTACGATGGCGCCATTGCCGACTATCTGGGAAGAAGGCTGGAGGGTGGCGAGCCCCTGCCCTACCCGCGCACGCTCAATCTCCAATTTCAGCGCAAGCAAGCCATGCGTTACGGGGAAAACCCCCACCAGAGCGCCGCCTTCTTTACCGAGGCCGGCGTCGGTGAGACCAGTGTCGCAGCGGCAACCCAACTCCAGGGCAAGGAGCTTTCTTATAACAACATCGCCGACACGGATGCAGCCCTGGAGTGTGTCAAGCAATTCGACGAGGCGCCGGCCTGTGCCATCGTCAAGCACGCCAACCCCTGTGGTGTCGCCTTAGGCGCGAACCTCTTGGAGGCCTACGAGCGTGCCTTTGCCACGGACCCAGAATCCGCCTTTGGCGGCATCATTGCCTTCAATGGCGAGTTGGACGAGGCAACTGCCTTGGCAATCGCCGAGCGCCAGTTCGTCGAGGTCATCATAGCCCCTGGAATCTCTGCGGGTGCCCGCTCGGCCCTTGCCGCCAAGAAGAACGTGCGAGTGCTGGCGTGTGGACCCTGGTCACGTGAAACCACCAAGCGCCTGGATTTCAAGCGTGTCCATGGTGGACTCCTGGTCCAGGAGGCGGACCTGGATCTCTATGCGGGGCTTAACACCGTCACCCGGCGCCCCCCCACCGAGCGGGAGATGACCGACCTCATCTTTACCTGGCGCGTGGCCAAGTTCGTCAAGTCCAATGCCATCGTCTATGGTCGCGACGGCATGACCATCGGTGTCGGGGCCGGCCAGATGAGCCGTGTCAACTCGGCCCGCATCGCTGTCATCAAGGCCGAGCAGGC
>CAZFZB010000003.1:59982-64935 GCA_964523415.1 uncultured Chromatiaceae bacterium
CAGGATCTGAGCTATCGGCCGGAGCAGGCCAAGCCCCTGTCCATTGGCGACTTCAACCATTTTCGTGAGTATGTCAACGTTAGCCAGGGCATCAAAACCGCTCAGGGTACCCGGATTGGCAGCCATAACTATTTCATGGCCTTCAGCCATGTGGGCCATGACTGCCTGATCGGCGACCATAACATCTTTGCCAACGCGGCGACCCTGGCCGGACATGTGGAGTTGGAGCACCATGCCTTTCTCTCGGGTCAGGTGGCGGTACACCAGTTCTGCCGCATCGGCGCCTACGCCATGGTCGCTGGGGTCAGCGGGGTGCCCCAGGACGTGCCACCCTTTGTGACCGCCGATGGGCACCGCGCCCGCCTCGTTGGACTCAACGCGGTGGGTTTGAGGCGCAACGGCTTCAACCAGGCCCAGCGTAACCTCATCAAGGCGGTCTACCGCCTGCTTTTTCGCAGAGGCCTACCCTTGAAGGAGGCCTTGGTACGGGCCCTGGACGAGTATCCGGCCCCTGAGACTGACCAGATCATCGCCTTTATCCGAGCCAGCCAGAGAGGGATCATCACCTTCGCCTGACAGCTTCGAGCCTCACCGCCAGCCGCTGGTGACCATCCGCACGGGAGTGTCCCTGTCATGAATATTCTGATCATTGGCGGCGGTGGCCGCGAACATGCCCTGGCCTGGAAGGCCGCCCAGTCCCCCCGGGTCGAGACCGTCTTTGTCGCCCCCGGTAACGGCGGTACCGGCCAGGAACCTGGTGTCCAAAATCTCGACATCGCCGCTGAGGATCTGGATGCCCTGGTCGCCTTCGCCAAGGATCAGGCCATCGGCCTAACCATTGTCGGACCCGAGGCCCCCCTGGTGGCGGGCCTGGTGGACCGCTTCCAGGCGGAGGGACTGCCCTGCTTCGGTCCAACCAAGGGGGCGGCGCAATTGGAGGGCTCTAAGTCCTTCACCAAGGGCTTCCTCCAGCGTTACGGCATACCTACGGCAGCCTACGGCAGTTTCAGCGAGGTCGAACCCGCCCTAACATATCTGCATAAGGTCGGGGCCCCCATCGTCATCAAGGCCGATGGCCTCGCGGCGGGCAAGGGCGTCATCCTGGCCCTGAACCTTGCCACGGCGGAGGCAGCCGTTCACGATATGCTGGCCGGAGGTCGCTTTGGCAAGGCGGGCACCAGGATCGTCATCGAGGAATTCCTCCAGGGTGAGGAGGTTAGTTTCATCGCCATGGTCAGCCAGGGTCAGATTCTCCCCATGGCCAGTTCTCAAGACCATAAGGCCCGGGACGACGGTGACCAAGGCCCCAATACCGGTGGCATGGGGGCCTATTCCCCGGCCCCCCTGGTAACCCCTGCACTTCACGAACGTATCATGGCCGAGGTGATGCGCCCGACCGTAGCGGGTATGGCCACGGAAGGACTGCCCTATTGCGGCTTCCTTTACGCGGGTCTCATGATCGCTGCCGACGGTACCCCCAAGGTGCTGGAGTATAACTGCCGCTTTGGAGACCCGGAGACTCAGCCCATCCTGATGCGCCTAAACTCAGACCTCGTCGAGCTGTGTCTGGCGGCCCTGGAGGGACGCCTCGGGGAAATGCAGGTGACATGGGATCCCCGTGCTGCCCTAGGGGTGGTCATGGCCGCGGGCGGTTATCCGGATACTTACGAAAAGGGGCATGTAATCCAGGGGCTTGAAGCAGCGGCCCAGGTAAGAGATACGAAGGTCTTTCACGCCGGTACTGCCTTGAAGGCTGGGCAAACGATTACCCAGGGCGGGCGTGTCCTTTGCGTCACTGCCTTAGGCGAGACCGTCAGCGCCGCTCAGACCCGTGCCTATCAGGCCGTTGATCGGATACACTGGCTCAATAGCTATCATCGGCGTGACATCGGACACAGGGCTATCGCGCGTGAACAGGGCTAACCGCTGGCGTCCTGGTTGACGAGGGGACTTCCGCCCAAAATCCTTTCCCGAGGAAACCGCAGATCAGCGGAGATCGCCAACCCGATAATTATCCTCAGTGACACACCTGAATAAGATGCCCGCTTTGCGGCTAATTTTTCGCTTGGCTCTTCTGGCCTACCTGACCATTATCTCCGTGCTGGCCTTCGCACCCTTGGCATCGACCCCAGGCACGGGTTACGACAAGGTTAACCATATTCTGGCCTTCTTCGTCCTCGCCGGACTCGCGGATCTTGCCTATCCAGTACCTACTTCTGGTCAGGGTTGGGCAAGATGGGCAAGCTTCCTAGGTTTCGGCTTCTTCATTGAGGCCGTCCAATATTTTCTACCCTATCGCGAATTTTCCTTGTTAGACCTAGCGGCTGACGGCTTGGGCATTTGGCTTTATGCGGCCGGGGTGCGGTTCGCCATTTCCGCTTCCGCCATTTCAGCAAGGGCGGGTAGGACCCGCTCCTGAATCAGGTGGGTCAGACCCTCAAGGGATGAATAGGCCGGAGCGACCTCCAGGATATAGCCCAGGGTCCGGGGTATGTCCGCGAGATAGCCAGGTTTGCCATCACGACGATAAAGCCGGGCGAAGATGCCGCTAGCCTTGAGGTGACGCTGGATACCCATCAAATCAAACCACCGCAAAAAGTCACCCTCGTGTCCCTGGCGCAAGATACCCGACTGGACAGCCAGGCCGAAATAGCCCCAGGCCCACTCCTCTACCCTCCTCCGGGGCCAGGAGATATAACAATCCCTTAGCAAGGACACCAAATCGTAAGTGACGGGACCTTCTACTGCATCTTGAAAGTCCAGGATACCCGGGGAGGGCGAGGTCGTGATCATGAGATTCCGGGAATGAAAATCGCGATGGACGCAGGCTCGGGGCTGCTCCAAGGCGCTGGCGGCGAGGAAGGCAATAGCCTTGTCGAGGTCCCCAGCCTCCTGGGCAGTCAGGGCCAGCCCGAGATGGCGTTTCAACAGCCATTCACGAAAGAGATCCATCTCCCGGCTCAGAAAGGCGCCATCATAAAGAGGTAGCCCTACCGTAGGGGCGCATGCCTGGATGATGGCCAGGGCGCCGAGAGCATCCCCATAAAGCCGATCGGCGGTATCCGTATTCAAATAATCCAGATAGTGGCGACTACCAAAGTCCTCCAGCAGCAGAAAACCCTGCAGGGTGTTCTGACCATGAATCCCCGGTGTCCTCAGACCTAATTCTTGCCAGGCGTTGGCGAGTCGTACGAAACGGGCCGTATCCTCTTGGCTCGGTGGAGCATCCATGACGATATAGCTCATGCCCTGATGATGAATCCGCCAGTAACGCCGGAAGCTGGCGTCGCTCGAGGCGGGTTCCAAAATCACCTCATCCTGGTCCAGGACAGACCTTAGCCAATCCTCCAACAGGGCGCGCCGTTCCTGCATGGCCGTCTCCAGTCAATGTATTAAAGGGCTATTTTGCGGCAAGCCCCCGCCTCGGCCAAACAAGAATTCCCGCTCGGGCGGTGATGCCGCTAGAATGCCATATCAAATTACATCCCTTCGGATGATCGCTTCCATCGGCCAGTGACACGCCCCGCCACGAACAAGCACGTGACTAGCACTCGCCCTGCAACTCTCTGCCTCCTCATGTTGGCGGCCATGTCGACACACGCCGAGGTCGGGGACCCTTTGGAGGCCGGACTCAACTGGGACTATTGCGGTCTGAGACCAGCGCGCCTCGGTCCCGCCCCCTTACCCCCGCCACCAGGGAACCAGGAACCCGTCTCCATCGAGGCTGATGACCTAGGCTACGATCGCAACGACCAAATCCTCAAGCTGGGTGGGAACATAGATCTGCAACAGGGCAGCCGCCAGATCCGGGCCCAATCCATGACCTACGCCGTCGAGACGGAGGAGGTCATGGCCCAGGGTGAATTATTCCTGGCCCAACCTGGAGTGCGTATCCTGGGCGATCAGGGCGCCCTCAACCTGAAAACCAACCAGGGTCAAATCTCCAGGCCACGCTATCGCTTCGCCGGGCCCATCAATGCTCGGGGTGGCGCCGAACGCGCCGAATTGCTGGAACAAGGCAAGACCCACTACGATGACATCGTCTTCACCTCCTGCCCCCCAGGCCGGCGCGACTGGGACTTGACTGCTTCGCAGTTGGATATCGACCAGGCTGAAGGCATGGGTGTCGCCCATGACGCCAAGTTGCGACTGATGGGCGTGCCCGTGCTTTATACCCCTTACCTCTCCTTTCCGATCGACGATCGACGTAAAAGCGGCTTTCTCCCTCCTGTCATCGGCAACTCCAGCACCTCGGGTTACCAGCTCGTCACCCCCTATTATTTCAATATCGCCCCCAATATGGACGCGACCCTGACGCCTACCTATATGAGTAAACGCGGGTTGCTGCTCGGAGGCGAATTCCGTTATCTCTCCCCTGTCCAGTCCCTTAACCTCTATGCCGAGGGCATCGCGAGCGACCAGGAATACAATAACGAGGCGCGGGGCGCGCTGCGTATTCTGCATCAAGGCAACTATGGCTCGGGCTGGTCCTCATCGCTGCGATTTCAGGACGTCTCGGACAAACAATACCTGGAGGATTTTGGCAACAGCTTGGAATTGACTAGTCTGCGCTTCATCGAGCGCCGGGCTGATCTCAACTACCAGGCTCAGAATTGGAATGCCCGCCTCACCGTGCAGCAATTCCAGAACGTCGATGCCAGCGTGCCACCCAGTGAGTATCCATACTCCCGTCTACCCCAGCTCGAATTGAACCTAACCCCTTGGCGCCAGGCATCCGGGCTCGAACTTACCTTCCCAAGCCAATACAACTACTTCGCTCATGACACCTTGGTTCATGGCGGCCGCGCCACCCTCCAGCCGAGCCTTGCCTGGCCGATCCGCCGCACCTACGGTTATTTGACCCCGCGTCTGAACTTTTGGGGCGGCGCCTATGGCCTCCAAGATACCGAGATCGGTAACCCCAACGACCCCTCCTATGCCATCCCCAGCTTC
>CAZFZB010000004.1:0-1362 GCA_964523415.1 uncultured Chromatiaceae bacterium
AGGCGCTCGACATAGGCGCGCGGCGTGTAATGGGCGCCGAGCTGGTGGCGCTCCAAGGGATCCAGGGCGCGCTCCAGGAGGGTGCCGAAGATGGCCGGCTCTACATGGCGCCAGTCGGCGCGGCCGGCGGCGATGAGCAGGTCGATCTGGTCGCGCTCCAGCGGCAGCACGGTCGCGTCGGCGAAAAGGCGTCCGTTGAAGCGGGGGATACGGCTACGCAGGATCACGGAGAAGGGGGTGCCGGCGTTCATCTCCCGCCACAGGTGGCCGATGAGCGGCACGAACTGGGCGGGGTTGTCCCGCACCGATTGCAAGAGGTCGGTGAAGCCGCCCGGTTTGATCAGCCCTACGTCCTCGGCGAACAGGGTGAAGAGACAGCGGATCAGGAAGGCGGCGGTGACCTCGGGCGGGTGGCCACCACCTTCGAGCGAGACGGCGAGGCGGGCCAGACGGGCGGCGATGTCGCGGGTGACCCTGGCGGCGCGGCGACTGGGGTCCAGAGCCAGTGGGTCCAGCCACAGCAGGCGCAGTCGGGCGCGGATGGCGGGCCGGCGCAGGTCGTCGAGCCGGAGGCGATGGGAGCGCGGGTCCGGGTAGGGGATGTAGGCACCACCACTACGGCTGAACTCGCTGTAAAGTTCGAAACCGCGCCCCACGTCCACCACCACGACGAAGGGGGGGCGGCCCTCAGCCGCGGGAAGGGCGCGGACATACTGCACCGCCTGGCCGTGAGCGCGGAGCATGGCCTTGTCCCAGCCGCGAGTATCCAGTGCCATGCCGGTCTGCTTGCACTCCAGGACATAGCAGGCGCGGCGATAGAGGTCGATGAAGCCCTGACTCTGGGTGCCATCGCCGTGCTGAAAGCAGACGCGGCGCTCGAAGCAGTAGGCGTTGTCCTGGGTGTCTTCCCGCGCCGGGTCCGGACGCGGTAGGCCAAGCAGGACGCAGATCTCGGTCAGAAAGAGCTGATAGTTGGCGCGCTCGCTGCCGGTGGCCGCGGACCAGCGGGCGATGAAGGCCCCAATCAGGGCGGGGTCGAGCCCATCATCCGCGGGCGGGTCTTCCAGTGACAAGGAGCCACCATAGGAATCGCCGCGCACACTGAGGCCGGCGTCCGGGGGAAACCGCGGCGGCTCTGAAGCAGACTCGGGCATGGGCGACCTCGTTTGGCTCCTACCGAAGCATTATTACCATAATATCAATATTTATCAGATTGTTAAAAGTGGTTCACCCTATTTTTTTGAATCTTCCTGGCCATCGGGATCGTGGCACTCCTATCACAAGTACCTATCCGGTTCGGGCCAGAGCTTCTCGATGGCGAGATGAGAAGCCAGGATCTCAGGCAACCGCTCCGCGGGGGAT
>CAZFZB010000004.1:1462-29781 GCA_964523415.1 uncultured Chromatiaceae bacterium
GCCAGGGCCGGGCCCAGGGGCACCCGCCAACCGCCCACCCCTTCCACGACCAACAGATCCGCCTGGACCGCCAGGGCGACGGCGCAGTGGCGGATCCGGCCCAAGTCAATCTCGATCCCGGCCTCACGGGCGGCTATATGGGGGGCTATGGGTGGAAGGAAGGCATAGGGGTTGACCCAGTCGTAAGGTACCGGGTGACTCGACTGGACCAGCAGACGTTGGGCGTCGCCATTGCGGAGACCCTGGGGAGAGGCCACGCAACCAGAGGCAACGGGTTTCATGCCCTGGACCTTGAGACCCTGCCGACGCAAAGTTTGGATCAGGCCGAGGCTGACCTCGGTTTTGCCGCAACCCGTATCGGTACCCGTAACGAAAAACCCCTTCATCACCCTTGTTGGCCTGAAATCCGCGACCTTCTGGCACTCATGTGCGGCCTGGGATCACCTCTTACCCAACAGGCTGAGCGAACCCCTAGGACCTGCCATGGCCGGCCGACTCCTCTCATGCCTTGGGCCTGCGACCTATCGCACTCAGGGGCAGGGTCACGGCACCATCCGCGCGGACCCGGTGCAGGGGCGCCCAGGCATGGCCATAGACTACCTCGTAGGTGGCGGGCAAGCGGCCTTCCTGACGCTGGACCTCGTAAGCGGCCCGCATGGCTGCCCACCGGGACTTGCCGGTCAGGCCGCGGGAGCGTTCGCGGGTGGCATTGCGCGCACCCAGCCCTCGCAAATCCTTCATGAGGCCGTCCAGGTCCGGATAGGTCAGGGTCAGTTGCTCGGCATCCATGACCGGCCCCTCGAAACCGGCGCGCACCAGGGCATCGCCGACATCGTGCATATCCAGGAAGGGGCTGACATGGCCGTGGCCATCGGCCTGAGCCCAGGCGACGCGCAATTCCCGCAGGGTGTCGGGACCGAAGGTGGTAAACATGAGGAGGCCGCCCGGGGCGAGTACGCGCCGCATCTCCCCGAAGGTCCGTTCCAGGTCGTTGCACCACTGGAGGGTGGCGTTCGAGAAGATAAAGTCGATGCTGCCCTCCGCCAGGGGCAGGGCCTCAGCATCGGCACACAGGCAGGTCGGGCGGCGCAGCAGGCTGCCCCGGCGGCGGGCCAGGCGCAGCATCGGGAAGGCGAAGTCCAAGGCAAGGACCCGGGCCTGGCGATAGCGGCGCTGCAAATCATCCACCGCCAGGCCGGTGCCGGCCCCCAGATCCAGGATGGTCCGGGGCGCCAGGCGCACATAACTCAGCCGCTCCAGCAGGCGGCTGGCCATCTCCTTTTGCAGGACCGCCACCCTATCGTAGCCGGCCGCCGCGCGTTCGAAGGCGCGACGAGCGGCGGGCTTATCGATGGGGTCATTCAGCCCCTGGTGGGGATTAGTGGCCATCAGGTCTCCAGTTCCCAAAGAAAGGATAACAGCACGGCGGTCGTCTCCCGCGGGTGGGAGAGAAAGGGGGCGTGAGCGGCCCCGGCGATGACCTGGATCCGCGCCTCGGGCAAGAGGGAGGCGATGTCGGCACTGACGGCGGCGGGGACCAGGGTATCGCGGGCGCCGAATAGCCAGAGGCTGGGGCAAGGGAGATCCCCAAGACCGGGGCGCAGATCCGAGCCACGGAGCAAATCCAGGCCATTAGCCAAGGCAACCGGGTTGGGGGCAGGCCTGGCCGCAAGTTCCCGCCGCAAGAGGCGCAAGGTCTCTCGTGCCGCCTCGCCGCCCCGGACCTGGAGGGCCAAGAAGCGCTCCAAGGTCCCGCTGGGGTCCGCCAGCAGGCCGTCGTGAAAGTGCACCAGGGTCTCGGCAGCCATGGCCGCAGGCCAATCATCGGCCTGGACGAAGCGCGGCGTGGCCGTCATCGCCACCAGACCTGCCAGGCGCTCCGGCGCCCGCCGTGCCACCGCCAGGGCAACCAGACCGCCCAGGGACCAGCCCAACCAAGTGGCCCTGACGGGCGCCACCCCCAGACAGGCCTCGACCCAATCGTCAAGCCCTTGCCAGCTCGGATCAAAGGGGCTGCCGCCATGGCCCGGTAACTCGATGGCCGTAAGGCGGTGACCCAGTGCCAGGTCGGCGGGCAACCCCTGCCAGACCGCCGCGTTCATGCCCCAGCCATGCAGCAGAACCAAATCCGGACCCTGGCCCCGGGTTTCGCTGTAGAGTGCCTTACTCATACCGCCCTTCCCAACTCCCCACCCCCGGGTGGCAACTCGGACAGAGCCGCTAGCAGGCATTCCAGATCCTGGTCGGTATGGAGGGCGCAGAGGGTGACCCGCAGCCGGGCCGAGCCTTCAGGCACCGTCGGTGGCCGGATAGGGGTAACCAGGATGCCGTGCGCCTCCAGGCTTTGGCTCCAGGCCAGGGCGCGCTCGGCCGTCCCCGCCAGGATGGGCTGGATTGGGGTGATGGATGGCATCAGGGGCAGGCCGAGTTGTTCCACCCCCCGGCGGAAACCCTGGATCAGTTCCTGGAGGCGTGCGCGCCGCCACGCCTCGCGACGGGCCAAGACCAGACTGACCCGCGTCGCCGCCGCCCAGGCCTGGGGCGGTGCCGTGGTGTAGATGTAACTGCGGGCGGACTGAATCAGGGTCTCGATTAAATCCTCGCCTCCGGCGACGAAGGCGCCGAAGGTACCCATGGCCTTGCCCAGGGTGCCCATGAGGATGGGGACGGCCACGGCATCGAGCCCGAAATGATCCAGGCTGCCCCTCCCCTCGCACCCCAGGACTCCAAGGCCATGGGCATCATCGACCAGGAGGGGCACGCAGAAGGTACGCGCGAGGACCGCCAATTCCTGGAGGGGCGCCAGATCACCATCCATGCTGAAGACGCCATCGGTGGCGATGAGGGCTACCCGGTGGCGACCGTCGACCTGTCCGGGATCGGATTCGGTATCGGATTCGGCATCGGACCTAACCTTGGCGAAGGGCTCGGGGCAGGAAGCCTCCAGGGTACAGGTCTCCAGTTGCCGCCGTAGGGCCACCATATCGCCATGGGGATAACGCCACAGGCGGGCACGGGCCAGCAAGGCGCCATCGATCAGGGAGGCGTGATTGAGCCGGTCCTCGCAGACTCGATCGCCCGGTCTGGCCAGCGCCTGGAGGATACCCAGGTTGGCCATATACCCGGTAGAAAAGAGCAGGGCCCGCTCGCGGCCCAAAAAATCCGCCAGCTCCTCCTCCAGGGCCTGATGGGCAGGTCCATGGCCGGCGACCAGGTGAGCCGAACCGCTGCCGACGCCAAACGCCTCGACCCCCCCCTGGCAAGCGGCTACCACCTCCGGATGCCGAGCCAGGCCCAGATAATCGTTGGTGCAGAAGGCGATGGCCGGCCTGCCGTCGAGGCGCAGATGAGGGCCAGGCGCCTGCTCGATCTGGCGACGACGGCGGTAGAGATGGGCCGCTCGCCGGCGTTCCAGTTCTCCCCCGAGGTCACGGCTCATCCTGATTCAAAGGCCCGCGCCCAGGCAGTCACTCGTCATGGTCGCGGGCCGGCTTGCGGGCAATCCATCTGGGGCATTGCCCAGAGGTGTCCGGGTCCGAACCGGCCCGCGGGGATGGCCCAGGGTCCTTGTCCCTCACCTAATGAGCCTCGCAATGCTCGCAGGGGCCCGGCACCTTGCGCTCGGTCACATCCATCTCCTCGAAATGCATGCCCAGGCGCCGGAACAGACCCAGGTCACGCTCGGCCCCAGCGTTGGGGGTCGTCAGCAGGCGTTCGCCGTAGAAGATGGAGTTGGCTCCAGCAATGAAACAGAGTGCCTGCAACTCGTCACTCATGTCGGCACGGCCAGCGGACAGGCGCACCTGGGAGGCGGGCATCAGCAGGCGAGCCACGGCGATGGTCCGGACAAACTCCAGGGGATCAAGCCGTGCCGAACCATATAGAGGCGTACCTTCCACCTGGACGAGCAGATTGATGGGTACGGATTCCGGGTGTTGGGGCAGGTTGGCGAGTTGCCGCAGCAGAGAGGCACGATCGCGGCGCGACTCGCCCAGGCCCAGGATTCCGCCACTGCAAAGTTTGATACCGGCACCCTGAATGCGAGCCAGGGTGTCGAGACGGTCCTGGTAGGTCCGGGTGCTAATGACCTGGCCATAAAACTCGGGAGAGGTATCCAAGTTGTGATTGTAATAGTCCAGGCCGGCGTTCTTGAGGCGCAGGGTCTGATCATCCGTCAGCATACCCAGAGTGACGCAGGTCTCCAGACCCAGATCGTGCACCGCCGCTATCATCTCGGCGACCCGCTCGAGGTTTTTGTCCGTAGGATTACGCCAGGCCGCGCCCATGCAGAAGCGGGTCGCGCCCTGATCCTTGGCCCTGGTGGCCGCCGCCAGCACCTCCGCCAGGGGCAGCAGTCGCTCGGGCTCCAGATCCGTGCCATGGCTGGCGCTCTGGGCACAGTAGCCGCAATCCTCCGGGCAGGCGCCGGTCTTGATACTGAGCAGGGTGCTAACCTGAATCCGATTGGGATCGAAATGGCCCCGGTGGGCCAGTTGGGCGCGAAAGACCAGGTCAATGAAGGCCTGATCGAACAGACCCATCACCTCGTCCAGAGACCAGTCGTGGCGAAGCTCGGGCGGAATCAAGGGACTGGACATGAAGGGTATCCGGGGGTCAAGGGACTAGAATAATGGAGCCAAGGGGCGGATTTTTAACCCAATCCTGACAACTGTCAACCCAAACCAGGGGGAAAGGTTTACAAATCCGGCCAAAACTCAGGCGGTTTCCAGCCTCACGCCCAAGTTGATCCACTGCGCAAGATCAGTACACCCCGGATGAAGCCCATCCCTGACAGGATCCAGGGGTTCCCCCAGGATCCCTCACCGATCCGATCCGGTAACCTCTTCAGTGAGCAGTGAAAATGGTGGACAGATCCGCGACCGCGGCATCTCGTGACCCAAGAGGCGGCAGCCCATAACGGTGTTCAAGGGTGGCCAGAATCGAGGTGGTGTCATGTTGAACCCTGTCCACTGCCTGCTGACCGGCAAGGAAGGGGGCCAGGATCAGGGCGGGGATGCGGGTACCGGGTCCCCAAGTGTCGTGGGGCCCTGGAATCCCGCCTTGTCCAGGCGGGGAAACATGATCCCACTGTCCCCCGAACTCGTCATAGGTCAGGATGAGGAGGGTGTCCTTGGCACAGGGCCCCTCCACCACCGCGCGAATCAATTGCACCGCATGATCCTGGCCCTGGTGTTCGCTGGCATAGCCGGGGTGCTCGTTGTCCGCCCCGTAAGGCTTCACAAAACTCACGGACTTAAGGCCGCACTCACCACCCGGGGCCTGGATGCCCTCGATAAACTCCTGCTCGTCGCGCAGGTGTTCCCGACGCGCGGGCATACCTGGGGCGTAGGCGGCATAGAAATTAAGCGGCTGGTGATGGTACTGAAAGAGCCGGCCCGGGCAGTTTGGAAAGACGGCATCCGGGTGGGCCTGAGGATCCGAGCAGGCAGGGCCTCTGCCGTTGGTCCAACCCGGGCCATCGACATCACCGTTCGCATTGGACCAACCCCCCGAATACCAGGCCCAGTCGATCCCGGCATCGGTCAGTGACTCACCGATGGTCCGGTTTGTCTGAGGCGGCAGCCTTTTGGCTTCCGGGGTCTTGGGTGCGTAGGGCTGCGCGAACGGCTGGATGGTGTTAATGGCGTAGTCCCCGCACGCCAGGCCCGCGATAGGCGCCGGACACTTGACCGTGAGCGGGCCCTCCTTGACGGGCCCAGTGGGGCGATAGAGGGGGTACTCGGCGGGCATTCCCTGGGTGTCCAGGAGGGTATGCAGGTCCCCCTGAGAGCCATCTCCCAGGGCGTCGAAGTACACCGGGGTCGCCGCCGCGATCAGCCATTGGTGGTTCAGATAGGATCCGCCGAAGGCCGCCTGGAAGAAATTGTCGGCGATCACATAGGCAGGGTGGTTGGGCTCGTGCAGATAGCGGTAGAGCGGAAGCCGGGTCGTGTCGTAGTGGCCCATGGCGAGGCCAGTGACATCGCTGCCGGTGACGTAGCGATCCATCCGTCCGCCATTGAACTGATACTGCTCCTGGTAGAAGCGATGCACCAGATCCGCGGTGCAGCCCCCAGGCAAACCCTGGCCCTTGGCAACCCCGCGGGAGGCCTTGGCGCCGGGTTCCGGGCAGGTTCGATCAGTAGGGGCGATATAGTCGTCGATGCGGAAAGGGGCATTGGGAAAAGCACTCGTGATGCCATTGGCGGGGTCGCTACAGGTGACTGGCTGCGGTGGCGAGGCCAGATTGACATCGACCTGGTGCAGGCAACCGAAAGGCAAACCTGCCTGATTCCTTTGCAGTTGGCGGGCGGGATCGGCATTGGCAAGCCCGTTTACGCCCTCCCAGCCCCCAAAAAGGGCATCGAAGCTATGATTTTCCTGGTAAATGATAACGAAGTGTTTGATTTGTTTTAGTTTAACCAGGGCATCGTCAGGGGACGCCAAGGTCGGTTCCGCGCTGGCCGGTGGCATCCATGACAAAAGAAGATTGAGAGTAGTGATCAACAGGATCGCAAGGCGCTGAGACATGGGATCTCCATCAGAATATAAAGGCCCATCCCCACCAGGTCCGCCGTCCATCGGGGTCTGGGTTCAGCGATATGGTAACCGTCTTGAGAGCTTGTCAGGATTTTTGGTATACCTTGGCAGCGAAGGAGGAGGAGCCTGTATGCCAAACACTTACTAGATTGCGGAATTAGAAAGGATGGCGGTCACGTCGATCACGGAGGAACCGCTCGACCGGATGGTAACGGACTGATGAACGCCAAGCCCATCGAGACGGCATTGCGGGCATTTTATGGCCCTGATCCGATCGTGCCTTGGGTGCTCAGGAGGGCCATTAGTTCAGCTACCCGCCGGGAAGGAACTAGCCCGAGCCAGTGGCCAATCCAGGCAGGACATCAGTAGCAGGAGGATGTGGACCTTCGCCGGCAAGGTCTCCACCTTGGCTGCTAGAACCGAGGTAGCCGATGCGGGGGTACAGCTATCACATTTATTGGGCGCTTACCCCAATAGGGTCGCGATCAGCATCGGAACCCAGCAGCGCGAGGGTGAAGGCACCGTCAGTGCTATCCTCCACGCCTTCGAAATGAGGCTGCTCGGCCAGAACCCTAAAGTCACCCTGGAGGCTGCGCGCCAGGGCATTGTCCGGATTGGCCAATTCATGAAAGCGTCGCCCAGCGTAGGTCAGGCCGCGATAGAGGGGACCGGCCGGGATATATTCCCGCAGACGATAACCAAGTCTGGTCAGGGCACCCTTGATGGGTTCGCCCATGCCATAGAGCATCTGGAACTCAACCTCTTCCGGGGGCAACCCCAGTTCCTCGGCCACTCCCATGACCCGCGCCTGGGTACGGAGGTTGTGGGTGGCAAAAGCGGGGGCAAAGGTGTCTGGATGGCGTAACAGAAATTCTGCCAGCGCCTCGTAGTTGGCGTCCGTGGAGGCTTTGTAGCCCCATACGGGGCTCTTGCGCCCGATGGCCGCAGCCTGATCCTTCTCGTAGACCTCATAGGCACCCTTCACCAACCGCACAGGTACCCGTACCCCCAGGGTGCGTGCCCATTCGGCGAGGGCTACCAGATCATGGGCGGAATCCCTCAGATAGGCCTGAATGACGATCCCCAAGTGCAGTCCGCTCTGCCCATCGCGGGTTAATTCCGGGGCGCCCATCACCAAGTCGCGGAAAAGACCGAGAGTCAGATCCTTGAAGGCGTATTCCTCCATGTCGATGCGTAGGAAAAACCCGGATGGACAGGCGTCGCGCCCCTCAGCGAGGAGGTAACGAAGCGCCGTCAGTATCTCGGCACGCTTGGGGTTATCCGGACCCTGGATGGCTGCGGGCAAGTCGTGAACCAGGGCCGAGAGTTTGAGTGAGACATGCAAGGGCAGGGTTGCACCGCTGGCCCCATAGGCGCGTATCAGGTTGGCGTAATAGTCTCGGTAGGCCAAGGATTGTGCCGGAGAGGTGGAGGCATCTCCCACATTGTCCAGGCTGACCCCGCGGCCGACGGCTGCCTTGGCCCCTATCAGCGCAAGCACGGGCTCGAAGGCCACCGCAGCTTGATCCTCGCCTGACGGAGAATCGACCGGGAACAGGAAGGGCTCACTCATCCAGCGCACCAATGGCATCACGAAAAACAGTCCCTGACGTAGCCAGGCCTGTTCTCCCAGGGCGCTCAGGCTAGCCTGGCTGAGATCCGCCAAAGGACCCCACATGCTGAGCCCAATGGTGGCAGTCCGCAGGTCGACCCAGTATTGCCCAGGGGCCACCTGGGCCTCCCTCAGGTCCTGGGCCACACCCGCCTCGAGGACAGCCAGCCGGTGCTGAGTCAGCCACTCGATGCGTGCCGCCCCACTGGCGGTTGCGGGGTTGGCTACGGATGGGATGGGTGTGGGCGGGGTTCGATGCGGCCAGTGGGCGGCAAGTCCCACCCCTATAGCGAGGAGGGCAATAAGGACGATTCCGAAGAGGATTCTCGCCAAGGCGCGACCATAGTGGCTTTCAGGCATGGGTCAGGCTCCTACGACGGGGATCAGGGCGTCTTTCCCCCACTGACTATACCATTGTCCAGCCGCCCCGAGTGGACCCTGCAGTTCACCTGTCGGTAGGCGTACGGGTAGTGCCCGCCAACTCAATTGTTCCTACCCTGGGGTCAGTGCCAGGGTACATTGGGTTCCCCACCTTGGGCAGATATGCCGCCCTGGCCACCGCCATTTCAGCCAGCCCCCTTGAGGGCCCCACGTCTGCTTCAAGACCAAAGTTACAAGGTGATATCCCGTCCAGGTTGCCAGGCACCCGTCAATCCACTAATTTTCTAAAGAGCCCTGTCTTTAGACGAAGGAGGCACCATGACCGAAGCGGCTATTCGCTGTGAAAAGGTCCACAAGACTTATGTCATGGGCGAGGTCAAGGTGCCGGTGCTGAAGGGCATCGACCTGGAAATCATGAAGGGGGAACTGACCGTCATCCTGGGGGCATCCGGAGCCGGGAAAAGCACCCTCTTGAATATCGTGGGAGGTATCGACCGGCCCTCCGCAGGCCACGTCTATTGTGGTGACACGGACCTGGCCACCCTGAACGACCGCAAACTCACCGAACATCGCCGCCGCAACGTGGGCTTCGTCTTCCAGTTCTATAACCTGGTACCCACCTTGACCGCCCTGGAAAACGTCCAGACCGCCGCGGAGATCGCCAATAACCCCATGGACCCACTCAAGGCCCTGGAGATGGTGGAGTTGGCCGACCGCAAGGACCATTTCCCCTCTCAACTCTCTGGCGGCCAGCAACAGCGCGTCTCCATCGCCCGCGCCCTGGCCAAGAATCCCCTGGTCATGTTCTGCGACGAACCCACAGGCGCCTTGGATGCGGCCACCGGCCGCATGGTTCTCTCCCTCCTGACCCGCCTGAATGAGGAGGCCGGAACCTCCATCGTCATCGTCACCCATGCCGCGGCCATCGCCAAACTGGCCCAACGGGTACTGCACCTGACCATGGAGGGTCTGACCACCACCCTGAACAAGGAGCGCGCAAAGGCCGAAGACATCAGCTGGTGAGCGTCCTCGACAAAAAGCTCCTGCGTGACATTGTCGCCACGAAATGGATGTTGCTGGCCATCGTGGCCATCGTGGCCGTGGGTTCGGGTTGCCTGGTGGGGTTCCAGGCCACCTATCAAAACCTGGCCTTTGCCCGTGACGACTACTATCAGCGCTGCCGGATGGCGGATTTCTGGGTCGATCTGAAAAAGGCCCCGGTCACGGCCATGACCGCTATCGAGTCCATTCCCGGGGTGGCCCGGGCGCGGGGCCGTATTGCCGAATACGTCACCGTGAATCTACCGGGGGTGGAAAAACCGATATCCGGCCTCGTCATCTCTCTACCCGAAGGCCGGGAGGACATTATCAACAACATCCTCGTCACCGCCGGAACCTATTTCACCCCGGAAGGGCGCGACGAGGTCCTGGTCTCCAAGGAATTCGCCCTCGCCCGGGGCATTAACCCTGGCGACGATATCACCCTGGTCATGAAGGGGACAGAGAAGTCCCTGCGTGTCGTCGGTTCGGCCATTTCCTCCGAATTCGTCTATCTGATCCCACCGGGGAGCACGACGCCCAACCCAATGGAATTTGGAATTTTTTATGTCAAGCGCGCCCTGGCAGAGGAGGAACTGAATTTTTCCGGGGCCATTAACAGCGTGGTGGGCATCCTCTCCCCCAAGGCAAGGGCCAATCCTGAACTCGTCCTGCGAGAGCTCGAGGAGCTCCTCAAACCCTACGGCGTCTTCGCCACCACCCCCTTGCCCAAGCAGATTTCCAACCTCTCCCTTTCCGCAGAGCTGCAGGGCCTGTCCAGCATGGCCTTCATCATGCCGCTCATGTTCCTGTCCGTATCCGCCTTGGCCCTCAATGTCCTCATGGCTCGGCTGGCGACCCAACAGCGTATGATCGTAGGGACCCTCAAGGCCCTGGGCTACGGCAACGGGGCCATTTTCAGCCATTTCCTCAAGGTGGGACTCATCACCGGTGGGTTCGGCGCCCTAGCCGGATGCGGCCTGGGCTACGCCATATCGGGGGGCATGGTCTTGCTCTACCGCACCCTCTTCACCTTCCCGGCACTCGATAACCACGCCTACCCCGAACTCATGGGAATCGCCTCCCTGGTCGCCCTGGTCTTTGGCGCCTTGGGAACCTTGCGTGGGGTCAAACGGGTAGCGGACCTGAATCCAGCCGAGGCCATGCGCCCGCCACCGCCCAGGCAAGGCGGAGCCATCCTCTTGGAGCGCTTCCCGGCCCTCTGGGAACTCTGCGGCTTTGGCTGGCGGACCATCCTGCGCAATATCTTTCGCAACAAGGCCCGTTCCCTCATCGGGGTGTTCGCCGCCGCCATGGGCGCATCCATCGTGATCAGTACCCTGGGTATGGTCGATTCTCTCAAGTACATGGTGGAATTCCAGTACAGCAAAACCCTGCTGGCCGATTTCACCCTGAACTTCCGAGACGAGCTTGACTACGGCGCGGTCTATGAGAGTGCCCGCCTGACCGGTATAGTGGGAGTGGAACCTGTTTTCCTAACGCCTTGTACCTTCGAGAAGGGTTCACGTCGCTACAAAGGACAGATCACCGGACTCACTCAAAACGCCAAGCTGACTATCCCTTACGGCCTTAACGGCGAGCCGGTCGCTATCCCCCGCCAAGGCCTGCTCATGGCCAAACGTTTAGCGGAAAAGCTTGGCTTGGTCGAGGGTGACAAGGTCCAGGTGGTCCCCACCCAGGGCGACCAAAGTCCACGCCTGTTCGAGGTGACCGGCTTCATCAACTCCATGTTCGGCCTCCCCGTTTACGCGGACTACCGTTTTCTCAACGCCAGATTGGGAGAGGAAGGTGACGTGTCCGCGGTTCAGCTACGTGCGGTTCAGACCCCAACCCAAAGGCGCGCCTTTCTCAAGGATCTCATGCGCTATCCCACCCTCATGAACCTTGAGGATGTAGCCGATCAACGCGCCATCATGTATCAAACCTTCGTGGAAAAAATGGGTGGGGTGGCCTACCCGTTGATCTTTTTCGGCGCGGTCATATTTTTCGGGTCCATTCTGAATACCTCCCTCATCGCCATCATCGAGCGCCAACGCGAGATCGCCACCTATCGGGTGCTTGGCTACCAGGCGGGGGAAATCAGCCGCATGTTTTTGCGGGAAAATCTCCTCATCAACCTGACCGGCTTGCTGCTCGGCCTTCCCCTGGGCTGGTACATGCTCAAAGGCATGGCCGTTCTTTACACCAATGATATGTACGCCATGCCCGCCGTGATGACCGGGGCGAGTTGGGCCTGGTCCCTGGGGCTGACCCTGATATTCGTGTTCGTGGCCCAGATCTTCGTTCAGCGCGCCGTCAACAAGCTCGATTGGCTCGAAGCGCTCAATATCAAGGAATAATTGGAAATCCCAGTGCGCAGATGCGGGAGGTCAGTGTGAAAACGCTTAAGAAATGGATCCTGTTGGGGCTCGTCCTGGCGGGCGTGGGCCTCGTCATCGCCCAGATGGAGATGGACCCAGGTGTGGCCCTGCAAACAGCCGCCACCACACGTGGCCCTATCCGCTCCTATGTGGAGGATCGAGCCAAGACCACCCTGCCCCATGTCCTGGAGGTGACCATGCCCTTGGCCGGCCGCATCCTGCCCATCGACAAGGAAGCCGGAACCCTGGTGACCCAAGGCGAAATCATCGCTCGGGTGGACCCCGCCGATCTGGATACCGAGGTTGCCGTAGCGCAGGCTGATCTGGAGCGGATCGAAGGCGAAATCAGGGTCAACCAAAACCAGGGCATCGAAACCACGGCCATGACCGAGGCCAAGGATTGGGTCGGCGCTCTCACCACCACAGCCCTGGCCGCCGACGAGGTCATCAAGGCCAATCAGGCCAGCAAAGACTTCACGGACTGGTGGCTAAAGGCCGTCAAGGCCTTGAAGACGGAGGGGGCCATAGCCGATGAAAAGCTGCGCCGCGCCCAAATGGACGAGGCCAAGGCCAACGTAGATCTGGCCACCAGCATCCTCACCAGCCAGGTCGTCTGGGCCGTGAAGGACATCTTCGAACTCGGCCCGAAATTCGTCACGGAATACCTCGCCCTCAAGGCCCTTCGCACCGATATTCTGGAAAAGGGACAGGTCGCAGCCGCGGCGAGGCTGCAAAAGGCCAGGCGTGACCGCGCCCGATGCGACATTTCCGCCCCGATAGACGGCATCATCCTGGCCCGCCACGCACAGGATGAACGTGTGTTACCCGCGGGTGCCAAGCTCCTGGACCTGGGCGACCTGAGCCAACTGGAAATCACGGCAGACGTCCTTACTCAGGACGCCACCCGAATCAAATCCGGTGACGCGGTCGAAATCTTCGGCGAGGCCATAGGCGCGAAACCCTTGATGGGGATTCTGGACCGGGTCAAACCCCAAGGCTTTACCAAAATCTCCTCCTTGGGCGTGGAACAGCAACGGGTGGAGGCCGTCATACGCCTAAACCCCGGCGAACTGGAGAGGCTCAATTCCACAGGCAGGAACCTGGGCCTCGACTACCGGGTTCAGGTCCGCATCTTCACCGCCCAGGCCAAGGAGGCCCTGATAGTCCCGCGCATGGCCCTTTTCCAGGGAGTGGACGACAAATGGCAAGTCTTCGCCGTCCACAATGGCCATGCCCTTGCCACCGCCGTCGAGATCGGCCTCATGAACGAAAACGAGGCCCAGGTCCTCTCAGGCCTCGAGGAAAACGAACGGGTAGTCGTAGCCCCCCCCAAGGATCTGGCCAACGGCGCCAAGGTCCTGGCGTCGAGGTAGGCGCAGAGGTGGGGGTTATCGGCAAGCCAAGGATGCAATACCCCGTCCTCCCCACAGCCCCCTACAGGCTAGGACGGGGTCGGGTACCCGCTTCAGATCGCCCGAAGGCATGCCATGGGTGTCGCACTGGCCGCCACGGTATCCCACAAGGCAAGGTCAGGGCTCGGGAACCAGCCGCCTAACGCCCAGAGAGTCCCCCATGGGTATGGACGGCCATAATGAGGCCAAAGCCGGCCAGGATGGTCACCATGGAGGTACCGCCATAACTCACCAGCGGCAGTGGCACACCCACCACCGGCAGTAAGCCGGAAACCATACCGGTATTGACGAAGAGATAGACGAAAAAGACCAAGGTCAGACCACCCGCAAGCAGTCGGCCAAAGGGATCGGGAGACTGGCTGGCGATATAGAGACCCCGATAGATGATGAAGAGATAGATACCCAGCAGGGCCAGGACGCCAAATAGGCCCAATTCCTCGCCGAGGACGGCAAAGATGAAGTCCGTGGAGCGCTCCGGCAGGAACTCCAGATGGGACTGGGTGCCCAAACCCCAGCCCTTGCCATAGACGCCTCCGGAGCCAATGGCAATCTTGGACTGGATGATGTGATAGCCAGTGCCCAGGGGATCGCTTTCCGGATCGAAAAGGGTCAAGACCCGGTTCTTTTGATAATCCAGCATCTGACTCCAGAGCAATGGCGCCAGGGCGGCGGCGGTGGCGACGAGCAGGGCAATGAGCCGCCAGGATAGACCGGCCAGAAACAGAACGAATGCCCCGGCGCTACCTACCAGCAGGGCCGTCCCCAGGTCCGGCTGACGGGCGATGAGTACCGCCGGCACCACCGTCAAAATCGCCGCCAGCAAGGTGCCCCAGCCGCCTGGGGGAAGGGGCCTGAGGGCCAGGAACCAGGCCAGCATGAGGGGGACCCCGATCTTGAGGAACTCGGAGGGCTGAAAGCGCAACAGGCCCAGGTCGAGCCAGCGCTGAGCGCCCTTGCCGACCTCACCCACCGCCAGCACGGCTACCAACATGAGCACGCCGGTCACGTAGACGGGAACTGCCAGACGGCGCCAAAGGCGGGGCGGGAACTGGGCGACGAGGATCATGACCCCAAATGCCAGCCCCAGGCGTAGCAGTTGGGCCTCCAGTTGTTGGGAATCCTGGTCGATGGCGCTGAAGAGCACTAACAGACCATAACCCGAGGCGAGCAGCAGGGCAAAGAAGAGGGGCAAGTCGAGGTGCAGCCGCTGCGACAAACTCGTGGACCCGGCCTTGGTTGCCTGTTCCAGGCCAGAACCCGGATTCTCAATCGCCATCATCGGCCGCCTCCTCGGGCTCGGCACCCAGATCCGCCGTGGGTTCCCGGCCCAAAAGATAGCTATCCATCACGGCCCGCGCGATGGGCGCGGCCACCGAGCCACCATGTCCGCCATTCTCCACCAGAACCGCCACGGCAATGCGCGGATCCTCCACCGGGGCAAAGGCGACGAAGAGGGCGTGGTCACGTTTCCTCGCCGCGACCTGCTTTTCCTTGTAGGTCTCCTTCTGACCAACGGAAAAGACCTGGGCCGTGCCGGTCTTGCCGGCTATGCGGTAAGCAGGACTCTTGATGCGCCGGGCAGTCCCCCGCGGGTTTTCCACCACCTGGGTCATCGCCTGAACAATGGCCTCTACTCGAGCGGGCTCCAACCCGAGATCGCGCCCGGGGGCATGGATGGGTTCAAGCCGGCCTTGTCCAGCGTCCATCGCCTTGGTTACCCGGGGTTCGAGATAGCGGCCGCCGTTGGCAATGGCGGCGGTGGCCGCCGCCAACTGCAAGGGGGTAGCCAGAAATGACCCCTGACCGATACCGACGATCAGGGTCTCACCCGGAAACCAGGTCTGATGGCGAACCCGGCCCTTCCATTCCTTGGAAGGCAGCAGGCCCCCGAGTTCCCCCGCCAGGTCGACTCCCGTCCTGCGACCAAAGTGGAATTTCGTCAAAAATTCATCCAACCGGTCGATACCCAAATCATGGGCCAAACCGTAAAAATAGACATCGCAAGACTCGACGATGGCCCGACGCATATCCACCGTGCCATGGCCACCCTTACGCCAGTCACGGTAAAGATGGGATTGGTTGGGCAACTGATAGGCACCGCTGCAATGTTTGGTCTTGCCAGCGGTGATCACCCCCGTCTCCAACCCGGCGAGGGCAATGAAGGGTTTGATTGTCGAACCTGGTGGATACTGGCCACGCAAGGCGCGATCAAACAGGGGTACGTCGATGTCGTCGCGCAGGGCGGCGTATTCCTTGGCGCCAATCCCCTCGACGAAGGGATTGGGATCGAAACTAGGTTTGCTGACCAGCGCCAGGACACCGCCCGTCCTCGGGTCGATGGCCACCACGGCGCCCCGCCTGCCGGCCAATGCCGCCGCCGCGTTCCGTTGAAGGCGGATATCCAGATGCAACCTCAGATCCTTGCCCGCCACCGGCGGTTCACTCTCGAGGGTGCGCAGGACCCGGCCCTTGGCATTGACCTCCACCTGGCGATAGCCGACCCGCCCGTGCAGCACCTCCTCGTAGGCCTTCTCCAGGCCGTTCTTGCCGATGAAGTCGGTACCCCGGTAATTGGCCGCGTCGATACGCTTGACTTCCTCCTCGTCAATACGGGCCACATAGCCAAGGACATGGGCCGTATCGATCCCCAGTGGGTAGGTCCGCAGCAAATCGGTGCGGATATCGACCGCCGGGAAACGATAGGCGTCAAGGGAGACGCGGGCAATCTCCTCTTCCGTGAGATGCAGGCGCAGTGGAACCGCCAGATAGGGGGAGCCCTGACGACGCAGCCGCTCGAAGCGTTTGATATCCGCCTCGTCCAGGCGGATCAGCTTGGACAAGGCCTCGAACAGCCCATCCATATCCTTGACCTTGTCCGGGGTAACGGTAAGGGTAAAGGAGGGCTCGTTAGCGGCCAGCAGGACACCCTTGGTGTCATAGATCAATCCCCTCACCGGCGGCAAGGGCTCCAACCGCACCCGGTTGTCCAGGGAGAGGGTGGAAAAATGCTGGTGGAGATCGATCTGCAGATGGGCTACCCGCGCAACCACCAGAGATAACAGCAGGGTCGCCAGTATGGCCGCCACCCAGGCACGGCGGACGAACAGCCGCCGCTCCCCATCCGCCGCATGGAACCAGGAGACGGTCATGGGTACTCAGCCCATCCCGTATCCGCGCCGCATGCCGCGAGTCATGAGGGGGATCCAGGGCCAGATCAAGAGCCCCATTAGGGTTGATAACCAGTAAGGCAGCCCCGGGGTGGGTTGGCCCAGCGCCCCCATGACCCACAGGGACACCAACCGCTCCGCCAGCAGGAACAGCCAAACCGCCAAGGCTTGCTGCACCGGGGGAAAGAGGCGCAGGCGGCGGTGCAGGCTTACCGCCATCCAGGCCATGACCGACAGGCTCAAGGCATGCTGGCCCAGGACGGTGCCGATACCCACATCCAGCAGCAGACCCATGGTCCAACCCCAGAAGACGCCAACCCTCTCGGGCGCTGCCAATATCCAGTAGAGCAGGGTCAGGGCAACCCAGGGCGGTCTCAACTCGTTGGCCCATTCCGGCAGGGGCAATAGGGTCAGCAACAAGGCCGAACCCAGGCTGAGGATCAAGACCCAAAGGCGGGGCGAGGATTCGTTCACGGGACTCTTCCCAATGAGCGGGTGGCTGGAGGTAGGGAGGATGCGGAATGCCCCCCCCGCCCAACCTCGGGAGGGTGTTCCTCGCCCGCTCCGGCCTCGGACAGGGTCCAGACCAGCAGTACCTCGTAGCCACTATCGAGCCGAGCGCTGGGAGTGGCCGTCACCCGCGCAAAGGGCTGGCCCGACTCACGCTTGATCTCGGATACCCGCCCCACGGGATAACCGGCCGGAAAGCGACCACCGAGGCCAGAGGTGACCAGCAGGTCGCCCTCCTCCACATCGGCATCGTGGGGAACATAGGACAGATCGAGTTGATTGACCAGGCCCGTTCCCGTAGCCACGGCGCGCAGGCCATTGCGATTGATCCTCACCGGCAGGCCATGGGCGGCGTCCGTAATAAGGAGTACGGTGGCCGTGGTGGGACCGACCCAAATGACCTGCCCCATGACAGCATTGGCATCCAGGACCGGCTGTCCCACGAAGACACCGGAGGCGCTGCCCTTGTTGATCAGCACCTGCTGACGGTAAGGATCCAGGTCCACGGCCAGAAGCTCGGCGATCAGAACCCGTTCGCCCACGCGAAAGGAGGAACCGAGCAGATCGTGGAGACGGCGGTTCTCCGCCTCCAGGGACTCCAGGCGTTGCAACCGACCCCTGAGGGTCAGATTCTCCGCCTTCAATGCCTCGTTATCCTGGCGCAGGGAGGGCTCGCTGGCGAACAGGCCCTCAATGGTCGTAACCACCCCGTCGGGCAGGCTGGCGAGATACTGGAGGGGCGAGACCAGCAGGGACAAGAGCGATCGCAGCGGCTCCAGCAGATGCTGGCGCTGGTCGGCCACCATGAGGCCGATGGACAGGAGGACCGCGATAACCACCCGGTAGGTGGGAGAGGGCCCGCGTAGAAAGAGGGGTTTGATGGGCGACAACCTCGATCAGGGATGCCGGCGGCAAGGGCCCAGCCGGTTCGCCATGCAGCCGGTCCGGGGGCTATGCCTGCAGGGCCAGTTACCGGGATCGGGAGACCCAGAAGGCTCAAGGCTGGGCAAGCCCCCCACCAAGGGAATTATTCAGCCACGAATAATTCCATGCCGTGCTCGTCGATCATCTCTAGGGCACGGCCCCCGCCCCGGGCAACGCAGGTCAGGGGGTCGTCCGCTAACAGGACGGGCAACCCGGTCTCATCTGCGAGGAGGCGGTCGATATCGCGTAGCAGGGCGCCGCCGCCGGTAAGGACGATGCCGCGGTCAGCGACATCGGCACCGAGTTCGGGTGGCGTCTGTTCCAGGGCGATCTTGACCGCCCGGGTTATGCCAGCCAGGGGCTCTTCCAAAGCCTCCAGGATCTCATTGCTATTGAGTTTGAAGGCCCGGGGAATCCCCTCCGATACGTTGCGACCCTTGGCCTCGATCTCCCGAACCTCGCTACCAGGGTAAGCGGACCCGATGGCGTGCTTAATGCGCTCCGCCGTGGCCTCACCAATGAGGGTGCCATAGTTACGGCGCACATAGTTGATGATGGCCTCATCGAAGCGGTCACCACCTATGCGTACCGAATTGGAGTAAACCACGCCATTGAGGGATAACACCGCCACCTCAGAGGTACCACCGCCAATGTCCAGCACCATGGAGCCGCGCGCCTCGTCCACGGGTAACCCGGCGCCGATAGCCGCCGCCATGGGCTCCTCGATGAGAAAGACCTCCCGCGCCCCCGCCCCCGCGGCGGATTCCTTGATGGCGCGGCGCTCCACCTGGGTCGAACCACAGGGGACACACACCAGCACCCTGGGGCTGGGGCGCATAAAGCGCGACTCGTGGACCTTGTGGATGAAATACTGGAGCATCTTCTCGGTGACCGTGAAGTCGGCGATGACGCCGTCCTTCATGGGCCTGATGGCCGTGATGTTCTGAGGCGTGCGTCCAACCATCCGCTTGGCCTCCTCACCTACCGCCACCACGGTTTTAGGTCCACCTGCCTGGTCCTGACGGATGGCCACCACCGAGGGTTCGTTAAGGACTATGCCCTGGCTGCGGACGTAGATGAGCGTGTTGGCAGTCCCGAGGTCGATCGAAAGATCGTTCGAGAACATACCTCGAAAACGTCGAAAAAACATCGAACTATTTACCTTGGGGAAGAAGAGAGGAAAGACGCGATCCCCCTAGGCCGTCCACCGGCAGGGACCGAACCGCTCCGTGGCAGCGCCCGAGCCCAGCTAATCTAACAATGCGAACGACTCCGGGCAAGGCGGATCGCGCCTAAGGGGGACGGGTGAGGCTCGGCTATGGTATTTTTCCCGCATCACTCAAGCAAGCCGGAGCTTATCCAATGGCCCTCGACCGATCCGCGGTAGAAAAGATCGCCCACTTGGCGCGTATTCTGGTATCCGAAGTGGAGAAAGACAAATACGTTCATGACTTGAATGGAATTCTTGCCCTGGCAGAGGATATGAACGCCGTGGATACCCAGGATATCAGTCCCATGGCCCACCCCTTGCGAATGACCCAGCGCCTGCGCCCCGACCAAGCGCTGGAGCCAAACCGGCGCGACATCTTCCAAGGTATAGCGCCCGCCGTCGATTCCGGGCTCTATCTGGTACCCAAGGTCATCGAATAACCCGGCCCCCGGCCCTGACTCTATCGTTTCACCCCTACCGTCCAGGAAAGCCTCCATGCACAAGAAGTCTATTGCCGAGCTGGGTCAGGGACTGCGCCAAGGCGCATTCTCGAGCGTGGAGCTGACACGCCACTTTCTGGAGCGCATCGAGAAACACAATCCACGCTTGAACGCCTATATCACCGTCGCCGCCGATCGGGCCCTCGCGGCGGCGGAACAGGCGGATTCACGCCATAGCGCCGGCGAGGCCGGCCCTCTGACGGGGATACCCATCGCTCATAAGGATATCTTCTGCACCTACGGCCTCAAAACCAGTTGCGGCTCGCGCATGCTCGACAGCTTCTTCTCTCCCTATAGCGCCACGGTGGTGGAGCGATTGGAGGAAGCCGGGGTGGTGATGCTCGGCAAGACCAACATGGATGAATTCGCCATGGGTTCTTCTAACGAGACGAGCTGGTACGGCCCGGTCAGGAATCCCTGGGACGAGGCACGGGTTCCGGGCGGCTCCTCCGGCGGATCAGCGGCGGCCGTGGCGGCCTATCTCTGCGCGGCGGCGACGGGCACGGATACGGGTGGCTCCATCCGCCAGCCGGCGGCCCTGTGCGGCCTGACCGGTCTCAAGCCGACCTACGGGCGAGTGTCCCGCTGGGGCATGATTGCCTTCGCCTCCAGTCTGGACCAGGCCGGACCCATGACCCGTACCGCCGAGGACGCCGCAATGCTCCTTCAGGCCATGGCGGGGTTCGACCCCCGCGACTCCACGAGTTCCCTGGAACCGGTACCGGACTATTGCGCCGGACTAGGCCAGGGTCTGGCAGGCCTCCGCATCGGCCTGCCCAGGGAGTACTTTGGCGCGGGCTTGGACTCTGGGGTCGCCGCCAGCGTGGAGGCCGCCATCGCCGAACTCCGCCGCCTGGGCGCCGAGATCCAAGAGATCAGCCTGCCCAACAGCCCGCTGTCGATTCCTGTTTACTATGTGGTCGCCCCAGCCGAATGCTCCTCCAACCTGGCCCGCTTCGATGGGGTGCGTTACGGTCACCGCTGTGACGCCCCCAAGGATCTGGAGGATCTCTACAAGCGCAGCCGCGCCGAGGGTTTCGGACCCGAGGTCAAGCGACGCATCATGATAGGCACCTATGTCTTGTCCGCCGGCTATTACGAGGCCTACTACCTCAAGGCTCAGAAGCTGCGCCACCTCATTAGCGATGACTTCCGCCGCGCCTTCGAGCAGGTGGATATCATCCTGGGACCCACCAGCCCCACCACCGCCTTTCCCATGAATGACAAGGTGGAAGACCCCGTGGCCATGTACCTTAACGACATCTACACCATCGCCACCAACCTGGCCGGCCTCCCGGGCCTGTCACTGCCGGTGGCCCAGTCAGGAGGGCTGCCGGTGGGGCTGCAACTCATCGGCGATTATTTCCAGGAGGGCAGGCTCCTCAATGTTGCCCACAAACTTCAGGAGGTGACGGACTGGCACCGGGCATCACCACCGGGCTTCGAGTAAGCCCGGCCTTCGAGCCACCAGGGCAGGACCCAGAGAGGAGAAAGAGGGCGGCCTGATGCAGGGTCTCTGGTTGGAGGATCGGCGCCTCACGTTGCGTCAGGACCTGCCTGTACCGGTCCCTAGCCCGGGCGAGGCCTTGGTACGGGTCAAGCTGGCAGGTGTCTGCTCCACGGATCTGGAACTGCAACGGGGCTACTACCCCTTCGCCGGCATCCCCGGCCACGAGTTTGTCGGGATTATCGCCACCGCCCCGGACCAGCCCGGCCGCTGTGGTGAACGGGTCGTTGGCGAGATCAACCTCCCCTGCGGCCACTGCGCCCCATGCCAAGCGGGGCGGGGCCATCACTGCCAATGGCGCCGGGTACTCGGCATCAAGGGCCATGACGGCGCCTTCGCCGAATACCTGGTCCTGCCCCTCGCCAATCTGCATGCCGTCCCCGACACCCTACCGGACGAGGCCGCGGTCTTCTGCGAGCCCCTGGCGGCTGCTCTTCGCATACAGGAACAGAGGCCCATCCTCGCCGGGGAGCGGGTCCTGATCGTGGGCGCCGGCCGGCTCGGGCAACTCATTGCCCTGAGCCTTAGGGGTACAGGCCACGAATTCCAGGTCGTGGCGCGCCACCCCCGGCAGCGGTCCCTGCTGGAGGCCGCTGGTATCTCCTGGGCAAGCGAAGATCAGGTGACCAGCGGCGCCTGGGATCTGGTCATCGAGGCCAGTGGCTCACCGGCTGGCTTCGAGCTTGCCCGGCGCGCCCTGCGCGCCGCAGGCACCTTGGTTCTCAAAAGTACCTATGCCCTTCGGGCTGAGGTCGATCTTTCCCGACTGGTAGTGGACGAAATCACCCTGATCGGCTCCCGCTGTGGGCCCTTCACCACCGCCTTAGAGCGGCTGGCTCTAGGTCTGGACCCGCGCCCCCTGATCGAGGGGCGATACCCTCTGGCAGAGGCAATCACGGCTATTGCCGTAGCCGGGCGGCCAGGGGTGCTGAAGATCCTCATCGCCTGCGATGACCAGGAGTGAACTGCTCACATCCAGGTCCACCGGCGAGAACGCCGGTGCCTGGACCCTGATGCAGGCGTATTTCCCTGGGCCCGGCATGGCAAATCTCAAGACGGAATCCCCACCAAACAATCGCTTCAGCATGTCGCGGCCAGCCCCGAAAAGGCGTGCTACACTCTTGCTGCAAGCACAGGAGGGGACGCCAACCCACCCCTTTAGTCCAATGACAAGTCCGGAGTTTCGACATGGAACTGACCCTAAACCCTTCCGGGCAGGCACTCGTCATCGCCCCCCAAGGTCGCCTCGACAGCACGACGGCCCCTGACTTCGAGAGGCAGCTCCTAGCGCAGCTTGCCAGTCATTCCCATCTGGTTCTGGATTTCAGCAACCTGGACTTCATCTCCAGTGCGGGTCTACGCGTCCTGGTCTTGGCCGCCAAACGAATCAGTAAGGATAATGGTCGCTTCATCCTCTGCGAGGTCAGCCAGCCCATTCGCGATGTCCTCGAGATCAGTGGCTTCCTCGGCTTGATCGAGGTCGTCGCTAACCGCGAAGAAGCCCTGACAGAGGTATCAGCATGAATGCCCGCAATACCTTGCTTTATGTTTCGGCCCCGGTGAATGCCCTAGTCGAGGGCCTTTACCGGCAGGACGCCACTATCGCCGACATCCTGGGGCTCGGCGATTTCGGCATCGGCACCTTCAACGATCTGGACGGTGAGATGGTCATCATCGATAGCCAGGTCTATCAGCTCCGTTCAGACGGCAATGCCTATGAGGTACCGGACGAGACCCGCACCCCCTTTGCCTGCGTCACCTTTTTCCGGCCCTACAGCCAAGAGGAGATCGATCAGCCATTGGACTACCCCGGCCTCTTGGCCTTGTTCGACCGCCTGCTGCCATCGAAGAATATGCTCTACGCCATCCGTATAGACGGCTTGTTTGATTATGTGCGCGTCCGGGCCATGCCGCGTCAGGACGCCTACCGTCCCTTGGTGGAGGTGGCGAGGGAACAACCCGAATACGTGTTCACAGATATCGAAGGCAGCTTCGTCGGTTACTGGACGCCCAGCTTTCTGCAATCCGTCGCCGTCCCCGGGTACCACCTGCACTTTCTTACGGCGGACAAACGTCGGGGAGGACACCTGCTGGAATGCCGGCCACGCCACATCCGCATCAGTCTGCAACACATCGCCCGCATGGAACTGGGGTTGCCACTGACCCTGGACTACCTCACAGCAGACCTGGAAAGGGATACCTCCCAGGATCTGCAAGAAGCCGAGCACTGAGCCTGCCCCAGTCCCGAACACTGGTCGATCTATAGCGATGATCGGGACAACACCGACACCACACCATTTAGCGGAATTGGGAAATGGCATTGGCCGGAGGTAAATTGTTTACCTGATGTCCCATTACCAAAACATTCACCGGAGGAAATACTGATCCAACCCCTTCTCCGCGTAGTGACCACCCTTCACTCATCAATCCAAATAGGGTAAAGGTTGCCATCCGGAATCGATCCATTCTGCGAGCAGGGCCCTTTCCTCCGACATTCCTCCCCGGTCGTCTTGAACCCAATTGGGCTTCTTTGTAAACTGCCGGGATGTCAGACTTGAGTATTTCTTACCTTGATATCGCTTCCTGAACCGCCGTTAGAAGAGGATACGGATATTCGTTCGATCAATGCGCGAATCGCCGCCCTGCAAGAACAATATGATGAGATATTTAAAGCGGAAAGGACTGCCGCTATTGCGGAACTAAATACACAGATCAAAAAATATAAAATAAGGCCCTACGAATTAAATTTCACCAATGGCGCTACAGGCCATAGAGCCAAGTATGTTCTTCCGCTCATAAACGACAATATCCCCCGTTTGTACCGCAGTAGACGAGGAAAACTTTGGGATGGGGTCGGACGGCGGCCGGATTGGGTACAAAAACTGCTGGAACGCGGCGGAAACCTGGAGGACTATCGGATTCGGCTGTGATGTTCAGGTCCTGCCCCAGCTACGGCAGGGGTTGGTGCTGTTGTCAGGCTTGTAGCCGAGAGGTTTCCTCGGACAACCCGGTCACTGCTCCAATCCAGCCGCCTCTTCGGCAGCCAGACGACGGGCAACAGCTCCGGGGGAACTGGTGCGGCGGGCTACGACCTGGTAAGCCACCGGGACTACGAAAAGCGTAAAGAGGGTCGCCGCCAGAACCCCGGCGAGAATGACGGTACCGATGACGAGGCGAGTCTCGGCACCGGCGCCAGTACCCAACAGCAGGGGCACGGCCCCGGCCGCCGTGGTAATACTGGTCATGACGATAGGGCGAAGACGGATTTCCGACGCCTCCTTCAGGGCGGCGCTGAACTCCCACCCCTGATCACGCAACTGGTTAGCGAATTCCACGATTAGGATGCCGTTTTTGGCTGCCAGCCCCACCAACATGATGAGGCCGATTTCACTGTAGAGGTTCAGGCTCTGACCGCTCAGCCAGAGTGCCATCAGGGCGCCTGCCATAGCTAGAGGCACGGTGAGCATGATGATCAGAGGGTGGATCCAGCTCTCGAATTGGGCTGCCAAAACCAGATAGACGACCACGACCCCCAGGATAAAGACAAACAGGACACCTGCCGCGCTCGCGCGAAAATCTCGGGATTGACCCTTGTAATCGACCCTGACCTGCTGCGGCAAATAGGTCTTCACCAGCCCCTCCAGATAGTCCAGGGCCCTTCCCAAGGCCAGACCCTCCGCCACATTTGCCTCCAGGGTGATGGCTCGCAGCCGATTGTAGCGATTGAGGCTGCGAGAGTCCGCCCACTCGGTTACCCTGACCAAATTGGCCAGTGGGATCAGTTCGCCGCTGCGCCGGGAGCGCACCTGCAGGTTATCCAGAGCCCCCGGCGTGCGCTGGCTATCGCGTTGACCCTCCAAAATGAGGTCGTATTCCTCACCTTCACGAAGGAAACTGGTGACCTTGCGCGAGCCCAGCATGGTCTCCAAGGTACGGCCAATGGCCTCGGCGGAAACCCCCAGGTCCGCCGCCTGATCTTGGTTGATCTCTACCCGCAGCTGCGGCTTGGTCTCCTTGTAGTCCCAGTCGAGATTGGTCAGACCCGGGTTGGAGTCCTCGATCTTTTCCAGAAGGATATCCCGCCACTGGGCCAACTCCTCGTAAGTCCCCCCGCCGATCACAAACTGGACCGGTTTTTGCGTACGAGATCCAAAGCCTTGGCGCATGACGGGCGCGGCCTTGACGCCGGGGAGGTCGGCGAGCTTGACGCGAATCTCATCCATGATGACCCAGCCAGAGCGGCGGCGCCCGAAATCCCCCAGCACCAGGGTCGCGTTACCGGTATTGAAAGACTGGGTACCTTCATAGCCACGGGGAGTCCGTACCAGCAGCCGGGTCGCCTCGCCACTATCGATGTAGGGCATGAGGCGCCGCTCTATCTCATCCATATATTCCTTCATGTAGGCATAGGAGGCCCCCTCGGGACCATTGACCTGGACGGCAAAGGCACCACGATCTTCGCGGGGGGCATATTCCCTAGGCAAAACCTGCAACAGCCAGACCGCCACGACGAGGGTAACCATCAGGAATAAACCCGTCACCCAGGCATGACGGAGAAACCAGCCCAGGGTGTGCCCATAGCCGTGCCGGATGTGGACGAATAGCCCATCCAGACTTTGGCTCAAGCGACCCGGGGCATGGGCTTGAGGCAATATTTTCGAGGCCATCATGGGCGACAGGGTCAAGGCCACCAACATGGAGAAGGCGACGGCGGCGGCCATAGTCAGGGCGAACTCGGAAAAGAGACGGCCGACGTCTCCTTGCAGAAAGGCAATGGGAACGAAGACGGCCACCAGCACCAGGGTAGTCGCCAACACGGCGAAACCCACCTGCCGGGTGCCACGATAGGCCGCCACCAGAGGGGTCTCGCCAAGTTCGACCAGGCGGCGATGAATGTTCTCAAGGACTACGATGGCATCATCAACCACCAGGCCAATGGCCAGCACCAAGGCCAGGAGGGTCAGGATATTGATGGAAAAGCCCATCACCCAGATGGCCAGAAAAGAGGCGATGAGGGACACGGGGACGACCACCGCGGGCACCAGGGTGGCGCGCCAACTGCCGAGGAAGAGGAAGATGACCAGCACCACCAGGAGAAGGGCCTCCCCCAGGGTCCTGTAGACCTCATGCACGGCGCCACGGACGAAAACCGAGGAATCATAGCTCTGATGGAGCTTCATGCCCTCGGGCAAGGTCTGGTTGAGGCGCCCCATTTCCGCCTTGGCCGCCTCGGCAACGGCCAGGGTGTTGGCGGTAGATTGCTTGATGATCCCGATGCCTACCATGGGCAGGCCATTGCCGCGGAAGGAGATGCGATCCTCGTCGGTGCCGAGTTCCACTCGGGCCACATCACCCAGACGCACCAGGGAGCCGTCCTTTCCTTGAGCCAAGGTCAGGCGGGCGAAGTCCTCGGCGGTTTGGAAGGTCCTTTCGGTGCGTACGCTAAACTGGCGCTGGCGGGATTCCACACCACCCGCTGGCAGTTCCAGATTCTCGGCACGCAGTGCCTCTTCCACCTCGTCCACTGTCAGACCTCGGGCCGCAAGGGCCTGGCGGTCGAGCCAGACACGCATGGCAAAGGTCTGGCGACCACCGACCCGCACCCGTGCCACGCCGTCGATGACAGAGAAGCGATCGACCAGGTAGCGGCGGGCATAATCGCTCAATTCCGGAATGCTCAGGCGATCGCTGGCCAGGTTGAGCCAGAGGATGACGTCCTCGTTAGCGTCCACCTTCTGTATCTCCGGCGGCTCCGCCTCGTCCGGCAGGTCGTCGGTGACCCGGGATACCCGGTCGCGGACATCGTTAGCGGCCCCATCGATATCGCGACCGACATCGAACTTGATGGTGATATTGGAACGGCCATCCTCACTGAGGGACTCGACACTTTGAATGCCCTCCACCCCCGCCACCATGTCCTCGATGAGGCGAGTGATGCGGATCTCCACCACATTGGCGGCGGCGCCGGGGTAGCGTGTCTCCACCGATACCACGGGTGGATCGATATCGGGATACTCACGAAGGGGAAGGCGGTCGAAGGCCAGCAGGCCAAAGGCGATCAGCAGCAACGAGATGACCGCAGCCAGCACCGGACGCTTGACCGCAAGATCGGACAGGATCATTGGCCGAACTCCAACATTTCCCTCAAGGTTCTGGTGCCATCATCCACAGTCAGAATCCGTACCCCCTGACCCGGCCGGACCTTGTCGTTACCATGGGTGATGACCCGCTCCCCCAGGGTCAGCCCAGAGGTGACTTCCACGACCCCGGGGCGACGGCTGCCTATGGCCACCTGCCGCTCCTCGGCCTTATCGCCCTCCCCCACCACCAGAACCCGATGTTCCCGCCCTCGGTGCATCAGGGCGGCCTCGGGGATTGCCAGGCCCTGGCGTGGATTGCGGGGTACCTCCACCTGCATGAGCAGTCCGGGCTTGAGATCCTGGCGGGGATTAGGGATGAGGGCGCGAACCTGGATAGCGCGCGTCACGGGATCGACACGGCTATCGATGGCGGCGATCTCGCCCTGAAAGGACTGACCACCATGGACCCGGGAACTGGCCGAAATGGCCATACCCAACCGGAGATCAGTCTGGAAGAGACTGGGCAGGGTGAAATCCAGCTTCATCGCACTGTCGTCGTCCAGGTTGGTGATGAGATCACCAGGCCGGACCAAGGCCCCAAGGCTGATATTGCGCAGACCAAGGACACCGGCAAAGGGGGCCTTGATCAGGCGATCGGCGATGCGCGATTCGATGGCTACCAACTGGGCGCGAGCCGCGTCCAGGTCGCGTCGACGCTCGTCGAGCAGGGATTCAGAGGCGGCGCGCTGAGTTACCAGGGACTTGACCCGTTCGTATTGACGAGAGGCCTCCGCCACCCTGACCTGGCCCTCCTCCAAGAGGGCATGCTCCTCGGCGCTGGTCATCTCCACCAAAACCTGGCCGGCCGTCACCCGCTGACCATCCTCGAAGTGGATTGCGGAAACCGTCTCGGTGACGTTGGCGGTGAGAGCAACCGACTCCCTCGCCTTCAAGGTCCCTAAGGCCTCCACCGGGTCCGCGAAGGCCTCCAGCCGGACTGCGGCGACAATGACGGGCAAGCCCTTGGGAACCTCCTGAGCCAGCAGGGGGGTAGCCA
>CAZFZB010000004.1:29881-44020 GCA_964523415.1 uncultured Chromatiaceae bacterium
TTATCCGCCTCCCCGTAACTTGACTCACCCGCCGACTGGTCCCTACCCCATCACCGAAAAGGCGATGCGGCCGTGGTCTCAAGGTCATTGCTGAGTGCAAGGCGAAAGGGGGAATGGGGTGTATCGCATTCTGAGGGCGAAGACGCGCCGAGCAAGTTGGTTGGGCTGCTCAACTGCGCCAAGCCTGTTCCCAGGCTGGGAAGAAGGATTCTGAAATATATTCCTCCCACCCGAGAAGAGTCAGGGCTAGAACGCGGCCCAGGAGTTTGCTTTTCTTCCGATCAGCGGTTATACAACTCAAGGGGGGAAATTCAGGTGGTACCTCTGGGACCTTGGATCAGTCCACTTGGCCTCACACCGCTCCTGACGATCGGGATGGAGCCTGGCAGAAGACCCTCAAGGCAGCGCTGAAGGGTTCCTGGAACCTCAAGAACACCCTTCGAGTGGTGCTAGGGAAACAAGCTGAGTCGTGTTAGGTGTACGGCACTTTCAAGTCCTTAACCTTAGCGAATCTGGTCTAGCCTACCATGAAAACCCAGGCATTTTGCTCGATATTAGCCATGGCGCTCGTCGCATCCTGGGCGTCTGTCGCGGGTGCGGAGACCACGGCACTCGACCTCTACATAGCCAAGCCAGACACCCATTATGGCTACACCCCAATTGAAACCCGGATAGGCGAAGGCTATACCATCTATGAGATCACCATGACCTCTCAGGCATGGCGCACACCAGCCGAGGTCGACCGTACCTTATGGCAACATCAGGTACTGATTGCCGTGCCCTGGTTCCCTATCGCTTCGAACCTGCATACCGCTCTTTTGGTCGTCAACGGCGGCCATAACCAAAAGGCGGCTTCGGGGAACGACGATCTGATAGGTCTGCTCTCTGTCGCGACCGGCGCGGTGAGCGCGATGGTCAGTCAAATCCCCAACGAACCGCTGACCTTCGCGGATGAAGGCTCGGAACGAACGGAAGATGCCCTTCTTGCCTATGGCATGGATAAATACCTCACCACGAGTGACCCCGAATGGCTGACGCAATTGCCCATGACCAAGGCGGTCGTGCGCGCAATGGATACCGTTCAATCCTTCGTCGATGGGATGGACGGGGGCTTGCTGAATAAGCCACCCTCGATCGAGGACTTCATTGTGGCGGGCGGCTCCAAGCGCGGCTGGGCAACCTGGCTCACCGCCGCCGTCGAAGCGGCTAAGGACGGTCCCTCCCGGGTCAAGGCGATCCTTCCCATTTCCATCGACCTGCTGAACATGGGCAAGCATTTCATGCGGCACTGGGAGGCTTACGGCTTCTATACCCCCGCCATTCAGGATTACGCGGCTTTCGATCTTCCTTGCCGCTCGCAAACGCCAGCCGGCCAGTCGATGCTGGACATCATTGATCCCTATGCCTATCTCGACCGTCTTACGATGCCGAAGTTGGTGATCAACTCGGCGGGCGATCAATTTTTTCTGCCTGACTCCTCCCAACTCTACCTCGCTGACCTGCCGGAGCCTAAGCAACTGCGCTATACCTTCAACACGGATCATTCCCAAGGGCAGAACCTTCAGGACCTGTCGAACCTTGTGATTTCAACTCTATCCTGGCTCCAGGACATACTGCATGAGGAGCCGGCCCCGGTATATTCCTGGACCCTGGAGCCCGATGGGGTCATACGGCTTCAGACAGTGACCCCACCCGAACGGGTGCGCTTGTGGCAAGCTACCAATCCTCTAGCCAGGGATTTCCGTCTGGAGTCCCTTGGGCCGGCATGGCAAAGCACCGAACTTGTCGACAACGGCCAGGGCGTCTATGTCGGATATGTCCCGCCCCCGACCCAGGGGTGGACGGCCTTTTCACTGGAACTGACCTATCCCGGCAGGCTCCTGGGTTCCGGTATCCTGGCCGCCGAACGTGTCTTTACCACCGATGTCGAAGTCCTGCCACCTGATTTGCCCTTTGCCGGCACGGGTTGCCCCGGTTTACCTACGACGGGTAAGCTGACGGTCACCAAGACGGGTACTGGCGCGGTCACCAGCCAACCGCCCGGCATCGACTGCGGTGTCGCCTGCTCCGGCGATTTCGACCTCGGCACCCTCGTCACCCTGACGGCCACGCCAGCGCCGGGCTCCTACTTTGCGGGCTGGAGCGGGGCCTGCACGGGACTGGAGGCTTGCCATCTGGTTATGAAGGAGGCAGTAGAGGTGGGCGCTGAGTTCAAGCTGGCTGGCGAGTTCGACGACGTGCCTGCCGACAGTTGGGCCTACAGCTACATACGCGCCATTAGCATTGCCAATATCACCAGCGGCTGCGGTAATAACAACTTCTGCCCGCAACGCCTGGTAACCCGGGAGGAAATGGCGGCCTTCCTGGTTCGGGCCATCGAAGGTGACCCGGCTCCCGATTACTGTGGCGGCTTGGCCCCATTCAGTGATGTTGACGCGAGTTCCTGGTCATGTCCTCACATCAAGCGCCTGGATGAACTCGACATTACCAGCGGATGCGGGACCACGAACTTTTGCCCTGCAAGATCGCTCAGCCGTGCGGAAGCTGCCGCCCTATTTGTCCGTGCTATTGAAGGTGAACCCCCCGAAAATTACTGCAGTGGGGTAGCCCCCTTCAAGGATGTCTCACCTACCGATTGGCCCTGTGATTACATTAAGCGTTTCGTGGAGATGGGGATTACCCGGGGCTGTGGCAATAACGATTACTGCCCGAATGCTAGCGTCACCCGCGAACAAATGGCGGCATTCCTGGCTAGGGGATTCCTGCAAATGGATTGAATAAGGGGGCATGGCACCTGTCGGCCACGTACAAAGGGGGATGTCCACCAATTCCCCTGATAGTAGATTTGGTCCCAGTATGCGCGGGGCCCAGCCTAGCCAAACTCAAAAGGGTACCTAAGAGAAGGCTGATGAGGTAACGAGAAGGTTGACGGGACCTTGATAGGGGGCGCCCAACAGGATGGGAGGGATAATCATGGTACCTGTGATTGCAGCCTTGTCATCCTGGTGGGATAACCACCTGGTGGGGTAACCCAGCTCAAGACACCCCCTCATATTCAATCCCAATCCCCGTCAAACCTCACGGTAAAGTCGGCCGCCGTCTTTCAGGAATTCATCGGCCTTTTCCTTCAGGCCCTCGGCGAGTGCCGCCTCGACATCCTTGATACGGTGGGCCTCGGCATAGTCGCGGACCTCTTGGGTGATGCGCATGGAGCAAAAGTGGGGTCCGCACATGGAGCAGAAGTGGGCGACCTTGTGGGCCTCGTGGGGCAGGGTCTCGTCGTGGTAGGCGCGGGCGCGCTCGGGGTCGAGGCCCAGGTTGAACTGATCCTCCCAACGGAACTCGAAACGAGCCTTAGACAGGGCATTGTCGCGCACCTGGGCGCCAGGCAGACCCTTGGCGAGGTCGGCCCCGTGGGCGGCGATCTTGTAGGCGATGATGCCGTCGCGCACGTCATCCTTATTGGGTAGGCCCAGGTGCTCCTTGGGGGTGACATAGCAGAGCATGGCGGTGCCGTACCAACCGATGTTGGCCGCTCCGATGCCCGAGGTGATGTGGTCGTAGGCGGGGGCTATATCGGTGATCAGGGGCCCCAGGGTATAGAAGGGCGCCTCATAGCAATCGGTGAGTTCCTTGTCCACGTTCTCCTTGATCATCTGGAGCGGCACATGCCCGGGGCCCTCGATCATGACCTGAACCTCGTGTTGCCAGGCGATCCGGGTCAGTTCCCCCAGGGTCTCGAGTTCGGCGAACTGGGCAGCGTCGTTGGCATCGGCGATGGATCCCGGGCGCAAGCCATCGCCCAGGCTGAAGGCCACGTCATAGGCCTTCATGATCTCGCAGATGTCCGCGAAGTGGGTATAGAGGAAGTTCTCCTGGTGATGGGCCAGACACCACTTGGCGAGGATGGATCCCCCCCGGGAGACGATGCCGGTGACCCGATCCGCGGTCAGGGGCACATAGCGCAGCAGCACCCCGGCATGGATGGTGAAGTAGTCTACCCCCTGCTCGGCCTGCTCGATGAGGGTGTCGCGGAATAGCTCCCATGTCAGTTCCTCGGGCTTGCCGTCCACCTTCTCCAGCGCCTGGTAGATGGGCACGGTGCCGATGGGCACGGGGGCATTGCGCAGAATCCACTCGCGGGTCTCGTGGATGTTTTTACCGGTGGACAGGTCCATGAGGGTATCGCCCCCCCAGCGAGAGGACCAGACCATCTTCTCCACCTCCTCCTCGATACTGGAGGTGACCGCCGAGTTACCGATATTGGTGTTGATTTTCACCCGGAAGTTACGCCCTATGATCATGGGCTCCAGTTCCGGATGGTTGATGTTGGCGGGTATGATGGCCCGACCGGCTGCCACCTCGGCGCGCACGAATTCGGGGGTAATGGACTCCGGCAGCCGGGCGCCAAAGCCATGCCCCGGGTGCTGGCGTAGCAGTTTGGCGTAGCGCGGATCGGCCCTCAGTTCCTCCAGGCGCATAGCCTCACGGATGGCGACGAACTCCATCTCAGGGGTGATGACCCCCCGGCGGGCGTAATGCATCTGGGTGACGTTGTGGCCCGGTTTAGCTCGGCGCGGGACGCGAATGTGTTCGAAGCGCAGGTGGGCCAGGCCTGGATCCCCTTGGCGCTGTTGGCCAAAGGCGGAACTGGGGCCCCCCAGCAATTGTGTATCCCCCCGTTCCTTGATCCAGGCCCCACGCAGATCCGGCAGCCCTGCCAGGAGGTCGATGCGTGCCTGCGGATCCGTATAGGGACCCGAGGTATCGTAGATATAAATCGGTGGATTTTCCTCTACACCACCACCCTGGGTTTGGGTGGCCGTCTGACTCACCTCCCGCATAGGTACGCACAGATCGGTTCGGGATCCCTGGACATAGATCTTGCGCGATCGGGTAAAGGGTTGGGTAGCCGCATCCGAAAGACGGGCGGTTTTACGGATAAATTCCTGGGGAATGGCGCTCATGACAGCTGTCCTCGTTGGAATGGGGGCAGGCACGAGCGGCACGAGCCGCCACCTCGCCCTGATGGTCCCACGCCGGCCCTAACCTGGGCTACTTTGCGGGCCCTCCTCGAGCCCGAGGCGGCGCAGGATACGTGCGACATAGGACTGGGTCTCCTCGAAGGGGGGTACCCCGCCATGCTTCTCCACCGCCCCTTCTCCGGCGTTGTAGCCAGCCAGGGCCAGCTTGATGTCGCCATCGAAGTGGTCGAGAAGCCAGCGAAGATAGGCCATGCCCCCGTTCAGGTTTTGCTCGGGATCCCAGACATCCTTGACTCCGAAACGGTCGGCGGTAGCGGGGATGAGTTGCATCAGACCCTGAGCGTCCTTGGGCGAGCGGGCCTGGGGATTGAAGTTGGATTCCACCTCGACGACCGCCAGCACCAGGCTGGGATCAAGCCGATATTTGGGGGCCAGACTATGCACGAGTTTGGCGATCTCCCCGGAGGCGGGATGAGGCCGGATGGCGACTATCTGGGTGCTACCCCCAGTCCCGCCACCCGGGGTACAGGAGGGGCGACTCTTGGGAGCGGCAGAAACCTTGAGGAGCTTGAGCTGGGTGGCGGCCATGGCGTGACGGTCCTTGACGGCCTCGGCGAACCAGGCGGCAGCGAGATCCAAATCACGTTTTACCCCCCGGCCGTAGGCATAGAGGTAGCCGAGACGATATTTGGCATCGCCATCCCCCATCTGGGCCGCACGGCAATAGAGGCGCACCGCCTTGTCCGCATCCTGTCCGACACCGACGCCGGTCTCATAACGCATACCCGATGCCGTCAGTAGATGCTGGTCCTGACTGCGCATGGCCTCGTCAAAGACCTTGTCCGCCTTAGGGTCGGAGCCTTTTTCGGCCGCCTGAGTAGCGGCGGAAGGCAAACCCGTCAACAGGAGGGCCGCCAGCATCGGGAGGGTTATCATCTTTCGCATCGTCTCGCCACCAACAGGGGAAGGGATGGTGCGCCGGATGCCAACCGGGACCCGTGGGTCCAGGCTCCCGCGCCAAAGGTCTTATAGTCCTTAGTTTCTGACAGAATGACCCGAAAAGCCACCAGAATAATTCCCAGCCGGACGAGTCGAGAAGTCACCAAACCAGGTAACAAGCCCTAACTCTCGACCGCCAAGGCGGGCCCCTCCCGGGGCGAGGTGCGGTGCACCATGAGGTTGACCAGACGCAAGGTGGCGGCGATGGCGGCGAAGACCTGATTGGTATGCACGCCGCGCGTACGGACCGGTCCCGACTCGTCTGCCCAGGTGATGATGCACTCAGTGAGGGCATCGGTTCGTCCCCCTTTGGGGATACGCACCTCATAGTCGACCAGACCGGGCAGCGTGAAACCATGACGGCGCAGTACCTTGGCGAGGGCCTTGATGAAGGCATCAAAGCTCCCGTTGCCGCTGCCAGCGGCATAGTGGATGGTCTCCCCGACCCGCACGCGTATGCTGGCGGTGGAAGGCAGGTCCATGGCGCTGCTGACGTTACAGGCGAGCAACTGGACATGGCTGTAGTCCTGGCTCTCCAAGACCTCGGCAATGATAAAGGGCAGGTCATCAGTGGTGATGGTCTTCTTGGAATCGCCCAACTCCACGACCCGTTGCAGTACCTTACGCTGATTCTCCTCCGAAAGGCTGATATCGAGTTTTTCGAGGTTTTTGGCCAGGGAGGCCTTGCCGGCGAGTTTGCCAAGGGCGTACTTGCGACGCCGGGCAAAACGTTCCGGACTCAACTGGGTATGGTAAAGGCTGCCCTTGCGATCGCCATCGGCGTGGATGCCGGCGGTCTGGGTAAAGACGTCCTCACCGACGATGGGGGCATTATCCGCAATGCGTTTGCCGGAGAAGTATTCCACCAATTCGCTGACCCGTGCCAGGTGGGTCTCATCGATGGATAACTTCATACCCAGGTGGTCGCGCAGATTGACGGCAACCTCGGCCAGGGAGGCATTACCGGCACGCTCCCCCAGGCAATTGACGGTGCAATGGACCGCCGCCACCCCCGCCTGGGCCGCGGCAAGGACATTGGCGGTGGCGAGACCATAGTCATTATGGGGGTGAAAATCGAACCTGAGCCCCGGGAAGCGCTGACGCATTTCCGACAGGGAGGTAAAGACCCGCTCCGGCGTCATGACGCCCAAGGTGTCCGGCAGCATGATATGGCCTAGCCCCGTTCCCGCCAGCCGCTCCACCAAACCAAAGACATAGTCCCGGTTGTCCCGGTAGCCGTTGGACCAATCCTCCAGATAGATATTGACCCCTAACCCCCGGTCCTGGGCCAGTTGGATATTATCCCGCACCTCCTGGGCGTGCTCGTCCAGGGATTTACCGAGTTGGCCATGACAATGCTTTTCGCTGCCCTTGGCAAGGAGGTTGAGCACACGTCCACCGGCCTGGCGGATCCAGTCGATACTGCGGCCATGATCGACGAACCCTAGGACCTCGACGCGCCCATCCATGCCCTGGTCTTGGGCCCATTCGACGATATTCGACACGGCGGCGAGTTCGCCACTGGAGACACGGGCCGAGGCCACCTCGATACGATCGACTCGCACCCATTCCAGCAACGCCATGGCAATTTGGGTCTTTTCCTCGGGGGAGAAGGAGACGCCCTGTGTCTGTTCGCCATCCCGCAGGGTGGTATCGAGAATGAGGACGGCGGGGACATGGCCGCTCATTGGCTTGCCGCCTCCAGGGTCGCGAGGATATGGGCCCTGATGGCGGCGGGGCTGGCCTCCAGATGGGCACATCGTGTCTCCTTTTCCCATAGACCCTGCAGGGACCGAGGCGGAGCTGCCTCGTGGCCAATAGCCTGGGTAACGGCCTCGCCAAACTTGGCGGGGTGGGCGGTGGCCAGGCAGATGGTGTCCGGAGCACCCTGAGCCGCCCGCACGCCAATCGCCGTATGAGGGTCCAGAACATAATGGGTTTGGGCAAAGGTGGCGCGCATCTGATCCAGGGTCTCCGCATCGCTGACGGCCAGGGCCTCGAAATCCGCACGAACCTGGGCATGGCGTTCACCCTCCACTTCCAGGCGGCCGGTCCTGGCCATACCCTCGAGCAGGTGGCGCACCGCCATCGGGTCCTCGCCGAGCAGGAAATAGAGATAGCGTTCGAAATTCGAGGCGATCTGGATGTCCATGGCTGGACTCAGGGTCGGATAGACCTCCCCCGCCGCGTAGACCCCGGTATGGACGAAGCGGCTCAGGATATCGTTGCGGTTGGTGGCGATAATGAGACGGTCCACGGGCAAACCCATGCGCTTGGCCATGTAGCCAGCGAAGACATCACCAAAATTGCCCGTGGGCACGGCGAAACTGACCGGGTGGCGCGGGTCAGCCGTTGCCAGCCGACCCCAGGCGTAGAAGTAGTAAACCATCTGGGCCAGAATGCGCGCCCAGTTGATGGAGTTGATGGCACCCAGGTTCAGATTGCTCTTGAACTCCAGGTCGCTGAAGAGTTGCTTGACGAGGCGCTGACCATCATCGAAGGTGCCTCGGATGGCGATATTGTGAACATTGGCGTCCAGAACCGTTGTCATCTGGCGTTCCTGGATCGGCGAGATGCGCCCCTCGGGATGCAGGATAAAGATGTGGATGCGGGACTTGCCCCGTACCCCGGCGATGGCCGCCGAGCCCGTATCGCCAGAGGTGGCGCCCAGGATGTTGAGCCGGCCACCATCCCGCTCCAGCAAATATTCAAATAGATTACCCAGAAACTGCAGCGCGACATCCTTGAAGGCCGCCGTCGGACCATGAAAGAGTTCGAGCAGCCACTGGTCGCCGAGACGGATGACCGGGGTCACCTCCGGGTGGGTGAAGCCGGCGTAGGAGCGTTCGATCATGTCCGCCAGGTGATCGCGGGGGATGGCGTCACCTACGAAGGGCGACATGACCTCCAGGGCCAGATCCTGAAAACGTAAACGGGACCAAGTCTTGAGAGTCGCGTCGTCCAGGGTCGGCAGGCTTGCGGGTACCAGAAGGCCACCATCCGTGCCCAGACCCATCATGACGGCCTCGGCAAATCCGATGGGGGCTACTCCCCCGCGGGTACTGATATAGCGCATGTGCGGTCCTGCTGGCTGCCGAAGAGTTCAGATTGAGATGATCGCATACAGGAACGGCCCTGCACCCGGAGCCGCGAGCCGTTCCTGAAGAAGATGGGGATGTTGAAGGTTGGTAGATTTGCCGTCAAATTCAAGTGCAGGGCGGGGGCCAGGCTGGCTAGCTGGGGGTCAGGGACCCGGGTACCAGGTTTCACGCCATTCCATAGGCCGACCCAAAAAAATGCCCGCCGAAGCGGGCATTGCCTTCATAGGGCTCGAGGCATCAATGGCTGGAGGCCTGGGCAGCTCCGACGCCGGTTTCCGAACGAGTCATCTGATCCGGATAGAGGGCGCGTTCCTTGGCTGCCCGCTGGCTACGGTCCATCAGGGAGACGATCCAGATCGTGAGGAAGGCCGCGGTGATGGAGAAAATCGCCGGGGTCGAGTAGGGGAACCAGGCACTGCCCTTGGGATTGCCGAGAGTCGCCTCCCAGACGCCGGGGGAGAGCACGGTCAGAACCACGGACATGATCAGACCGACGACACCACCCACCACCGCTCCCGTGGTGGTGCAGTTCTTCCACAGGACCGACATGAAGAGGACCGGGAAGTTGGCCGAAGCGGCGATGGTGAAGGCCAGCATCACCATGAAGGCCACGTTCTGCTTCTCAAAGGTGATGCCGAGCAGCACCGCGACCACACCCAAGGCCAGGGTGGTGAGCTTGGAGACCTTCAGCTCGGTGTCCGAATCGACGTTGCCATGACGCCAAACCGAGGCATAGAGGTCATGGGACACCGCCGAGGCGCCGGAGAGGGTTAGACCGGCCACCACCGCCAAGATGGTGGCGAAGGCAACGGCGGAGATGAAGCCCAGGAAGACATTACCACCCACGGCTCCCGCCAGCAGCACGGCCGGCATATTGCCACCACCTTTGAGGCAGTTCTGTAGGGGGCCGGTAGTGCATTCGGCGATCGGTTTGGCAAAATAAGTACCCGCATCGGAGATGAGGAAGTAGGTGGCGCCAAAGCCGATGATGAAGGTCAGGATGTAGAAGTAACCGATCCAGGTGGTAGCCCAGGCCACGGACTTGCGGGCCTCCTTGGCGGTGGGGACGGTGAAGAAACGCATCAGGATGTGGGGAAGGCCTGCGGTGCCGAACATGAGGGCCATACCCACGGAGATGGCGGAGATGGGATCCGTGATCAAGGCGCCGGGACCCATGATGGCGTCATGCTTGGGATGTATCTCGACCGCCTTGGCGAACAGGGCCTCGGGGCTGAACCCAAAGTGGAACAGCACGGCCCCCGCCATGAAGGTGGCGCCACCCAGCAACATTACGGCCTTAATGATCTGCACCCAGGTGGTGGCGGTCATGCCGCCGAACAGGACGTACATGAGCATGATGGTGCCAACCAGAATCTCGGCATAGAGATATTCGAGACCGAACAGCACCTTGATGAGCTGCCCGGCGCCGACCATCTGGGCGATCATGTAGAAGGCCACCACCACCAGGGTGCCGGTAGCCGCGAAACTCCGCATGGGGGTCTGGGCAAAGCGGTAAGAGGCGACGTCGGCAAAGGTGAACTTGCCGAGGTTGCGCAACCGTTCCGCCATGAGGAAGGTCAACACGGGCCACCCCACCAGCCAGCCGATGGAGAAGATGAGGCCGTCGAAGCCGCTGCCGAACACCAGGGCGGAAATACCCAGGAAGGAGGCGGCGGACATATAGTCCCCTGCGATGGCCAGCCCATTTTGGAAACCGGTGATGCCACCGCCAGCGGTGTAGAAGTCGGCCGCGGTACGGGTCCGGGCGGCCGCCCACTTGGTGATGGCCAGGGTGATGATGACGAAAATGGCGAACATGGAAATGGCCACCCAGTTAGTCGACTGCTGGGTGGTCTGGCCAGCATCCGGGCCGGCGCCGAAGGCCGTACCAAAGGCGGCGATCATGGTGATGGCGGCGACCGCGATCAAACTCCTGATAGATGAATTCATTTCGTGGATTCCTCCAGGATGGCCGCGGCCTCGGCATCGAACTCGGTGTTGGCCCTGCGGACATAGATCCAGGTCAGGATGATGGTGAAGACGATGACACCCACGCCCAGGGGAATACCCAGCGAAGTGACGCCAGCGCCAATCTTTTGCGCCAAGAAGGCCTTGTCAAAGGCGATCAGTAGGATGAAACCAAAGTACGCGATGATGACCAGGATGGACATGACAATCGAGTACCGGTTGCGTTTCTTGACGAATTGCTGAAATTTCGGGTTTGCCCGAATCTGTCCCCATGTTTCTATGGACACAACATTACCTCCTGATGATGGGTAAGGAGTTGGTGGAATCGGAGTCAAGGGGGGCGCCGACCTTATCAGCCTCCCTGGGCGGCAGTGAGGCAACCGGCGCATTGGTTATCCATGGCATTCCCACCCTAACCGCGCAGGGCGGACCAGAGCAGATGCGGCCTGCCAGCCCGGGAATGCCTTACCTGTTCGTAGCGCCCTGAATTATAACCAGAAACGGCTCTGGAGACTTGGGATACTCCCGGACAGATCGGCACGATATATTATTTTCCTCGCCAAGTCCATGCTAATCTCGACCCAGAATTGGGCTAAGCGGCCTTGTTAGACCAGACCTCCATCAGCGGGGAAGAAGGACCTCTGGCATAGGTCCGGGCCGTTTTATCGTATCAGCCCCAAGCCAGGAGTGATGGCCCGGTTGTAGAGCCGTCAGCGAGTCAAGCCGAGGTTGCCTTAGGGTTTTCGCCTAGGGCGAACGCAATGAGCATGCCGCCGACGGAGCCGTAAGCCAATCCTGCCGCGGCGCTTATCAATATCAATTCCTTCTCAATGCCATAAGCCAGACCGGCGAAAATGGCGGCACTGGCCAAGCCCACCAGACCCAGAATGACGGCGCCTCCCTGAAGGCTGGCCTTTCTTTGGGTCACCCAGCCCCCAACCGCCCATAGCAGAAAGGAGTAGACGGCAAAGCCAGCCAGATCGAGACGCACCGAGAACTCGTCGGTGATACCTAGCAGAGAAATGGCGGTCGGAAGAATGCTGGTCGTCAAGCTCAGGCCAGCGAAGCCCCCCAGAAGGACGGCGCCTGTTGGACGAAGCCGGATGCCCAGGATTTTGGACAAGATGAAGCCATTGAGGCGTTTGATCATGTTTAATCTGCCCAGTGTCGGTTTTCCCCTCGCAACCAGGGAATGACTCCCGATCGTCACACTCATATCAAGGATGGCGGCCACCCTTTTCGGCAGCCGCCATCGGTTCAGTTCAGTGTGACGGTTCGATCAATGGCTGCTCGCCGCGGGGACCTCCTTACCAGGGTAACGCAGGCTGCCCACCAGATCCTGGATCTCAGCGGGGGGCTCTTTGGTGAACTTGCTGACCACATAGCTGGTAAGGAAGTTCAGCGCGGCGCCGACGGTGCCTATCCCCTCGGGTGAGATACCCAGCCACCAGCCAGCCGGGTTGTTGGCGGCCGGGTTGCCGTACTTGAACCACCAGATATAGGAGGCGGTAAAGACAATGCCCACGATCATGCCGGCGAGGGCACCCTCCCGGTTCATCTTCTTGTTGAAGACTCCCATCAGGATGGCTGGGAAGAAGGAGGCCGCCGCCAGACCGAAGGCAAAGGCTACCACTTGGGCCACGAACCCGGGTGGATAGATACCGAACAGGCCGGCGATGACCACAGCCACGCCGGCGCCACCTCGCGCCCACCAGAGTTCAGCCTTTTCCGACATATTGGGTCTGAGGATGTTCTTCATCAGGTCGTGGGAAATGGCGGCCGCGATGACCAGCAGGAGTCCCGCCGCCGTGGACAGGGCGGCGGCCAGGCCACCTGCGCCGACCAGGCCGACGACCCAGTTGGGGAGCTTGGCGATTTCCGGGTTGGCCAGGACCATGATGTCCTGGTCTATCTTGACCTCGTTGGCGCTTTTGGGGTCATCCCACTTGCCGGGGCGCAGCTGCATGATGCCGTCGCCATTCTTGTCCTTGAATCCGACCAGCCCGGTCTTTTCCCAGTTCTTGAACCAGGAGGGGGCATTGACATAGGGCACATCGTTGACCGTCTTGATGAAGTTGGTGCGAGCGAACACGGCCACGGCCGGGGCTGTGGTGTACAGCAGGGCGATGAAGATCAGGGCCCAGCCGGCGGAGGAGCGAGCATCCCGGATCTTGGGCACCGTAAAGAAGCGAATCAGAATGTGAGGGAGGCCCGCGGTGCCGATCATGAGGGAGAGGGCGATGAAGAAGACGTCGATCATCGGCCTCTGACCACTGGTGTAGGCGGCAAAGCCGAGGTCCTTGCTCAAACCATCCAATACATCCAGCAGGTATTTCCCCTGGGTGCTGGGATCGTTGAGCAGTGCCGCACCCTCAGTGGTGATCTGAGAACCGTAGCCGATCTGAGGGATCGGGTTGCCGGTGAACTGCATGGAGATGAAGATGGCCGGTATCAGATAGGCGGTGATCAGAACGACGTATTGGGCGACCTGGGTATAGGTGATCCCCTTCATACCTCCAAGGGTGGCGTAGAAAAAGACCAGGGCCATGCCAATGATGACCCCGGTGTTGATCTCCACCTCCATGAAGCGCGAGAAGACAACACCAACGCCACGCATCTGGCCCGCTACATAGGTAAAGGAGACGAAAATGGCACAGAGCAGGGCGATGAGGCGAGCGGTTTGGGAGTAGTAACGATCACCTATGAACTGGGGGATCGTAAATTTGCCGTACTTGCGCAGGTAGGGGGCGAACAGCAAGGCCAGCAGCACATAGCCCCCGGTCCACCCCATCAGGTAGTAGGAACCATCGCGACCGAGGAAGGAAATCAAACCCGCCATGGAGATAAAGGAAGCCGCCGACATCCAGTCGGCGCCGGTGGCCATGCCGTTCAGCAAAGGGGGAACCGACTTCTCGGCTACATAAAAATCGCCGGTGGTTCTCGCCCTTGCCCAATAGGCGATGTAGATGTAAACCCCGAAACTGAGGCCCGTAAGGATCCAAGTCCACTGTAGAATTGTCATGTTATTGAGTACCTCGTCAAGTTAGGCGTCAAGTTAGGAAGGCGGATGCCGCGAAGCTGAGGAC
>CAZFZB010000004.1:44120-62714 GCA_964523415.1 uncultured Chromatiaceae bacterium
AGGTTTTCCTTCCAGTAGGCCTGCAATTCTTTGGTTGCATGAATCGACATGATGACTCCTCATATTTTTTGGTGGGAACCCCAACGACATCTGGGTCGGGGTCAGGTTAGCCCTACCTTCGCAGGTAGGTCCCAGCAAGGGCTGGACTGAGCCTTGACTCGGGTTAACCGTCGATCCGGCAGCTTCCGAGCCAGGTCTTAGAGGTTGACATGAGCGCCATTGCGAAAACACAATGACATAAGTTCGTTGGCTATGGCAAGAACGGCGAGCATTAATCATCATCTCGGGCCCCACCTAAGAACCACCCCTGCCGGAACCTCGGGCCGCTACCAGCCCCTTTTCCCCCTGCTATTCCAGACCTGAGCTCTGGGTTCCCACGGTTGCGGCATCCCTCCACTCGATGTCTTCAACTACAGCCTTCAGGGTAGTTAGGAACCGGGTTCGGGTTTACGGGATAGTTCCCCGGGTTATGCCCTGATCTGAATTGGGGGACCGCGACGAGACGCCGCCCATGGGTGGGTCCAGACAAATCCCACGATGATGTCGTGACCTGGCCAAACCCGGGGCGCGATTTTTATCCTCCGAACGTCACAATCCCTTAACATTACGCAATTGCCAGGCGAGGCAATCGCGCTTCCTACGCCGGTGGGGCCAGTAAATCGCCCCTGGGCGATCAACCCAGAGCGCCCGCTACGAGGAGACCCCAAAGTCACTACAAGAGGAGCCCCTTATGTCCAATGTCGATGAGCCCCCTATGTCTACTAACGAGGAGACCCCTATGACCACCAAAGACAGATCCACCAAACAGCTAGGAACCCTGGTGAGGGACTTGACGGAGGCCGCCAAGGCCCAGGTCGAGGTCGCCCTGGCCCAGGAGAAGGTAGCCCGTGCCCAAGCCGAGGCCCAGGCGGAGACCGCCACGGCCCGTGCCCATGCCGCCAAGGCCGAGGCCCTTGCCGCCCAACTCCAGGCTGAGGCCCAGGCCAAATCCGCCCAGGCCCATGCGGAGGTCCAGAATGCCCTCAAGCAGGCCGCCGAGGCCAGAGATCAGGCGGAGGCGGCCAGGCGTGAGGCCCAAGCACTGATCGAGCGCATGAAGGCCGAGACCCGAGCCGAGGTCGAGGCCATACGCAAGGCAGCGGCGGCGGAGAATGAGCGGGCACGCCAGGAGATCATGGCTCAAGCGGCCAAGAAGATCGCCGATGCCCAGGCCCAATTGGAACTGGAGGCCCAGGCACAGGCCGAGACCGCGGCCGCTCAGGCCGAGACCGCCCGTGCCCAAGCCAAGACCGCCGAGGCTCAGGCGCGTACCGCCCAGGCCCTGGCCCAGGCCAGCGCCCAGGAGCAAAGTGAGGCGGCCCGCGCCCTGGAGGAGGCCCGGCAAGCCCAGGAGCGCCTGAACGCGGCGGAAGACAAGGCGCGCAAGGCCCTGGAACGTGCCAAGACCCTGGCCGAGGCCGGAGGCGATACCCCGACCACCGATGCCTCCGCGACCGCTGATACCGCCTCCCAGGGCGTAGCATCTGGAAACGCCGACATCCCGCCGAGTAGCCCGGCCTCCAGCCGATCCGCCTCCACCAAAAGCCCGCTTATCCGCCCCGCGGTGCCCTCGGGCAAGAAATAGGCCATAGGTCGGTTGGCTCACAGCGGCGCCGCGCGCGATCCTCATCGCACCTGCGCCGCCCCTGCCTCTGAATCCAATGCCCCTGGCCATGACCCCATCACCCGGGGCCAGGCCCGGAAGCACGGATTTGTTGAGCGAGGGCAAGGCACGAGTTCGGTTGGTTCGTGTATGTTTATCGTTTGCGCCAACCTAAAAGGGCTCCTGCGATGGACGTGGAACTACTCGAAATCCGCGATTTCCTTGCCTCTCACCATCCCTTCGACCTGCTGCCGGCTGGGGTGCTGGATCGCCTGCCCAAGAAGCTGTCGGTTCGCTACTTTCGGCGGGGACTGGTATTCCCCCCCAAGGACGCGGATCAGGCCTACCTCTACATCCTCCGGCGCGGCGCGGTGGAGTTGCGCGACCCTAGCGGCGATCTGCTGAGCAAACTCGCCGAGGGCGACCTCTGCACGACGGACTGCCTGAAGACGGGCATGGCAATAACCCTCGCGGGTACTACCGCCGAGGATACCCTCTGTTATCTCCTTACCTGCGCCGACCTCGCCAGACTGCGGGAGGATTACCCGGATTTCGCCACCTTTTTCGATCACTCGCAACGCGAGCGGTTGCGCAAGGCCCTGGATAAGCTGCAAATGGAGCAGCCGTTGGACGGCGGCAGCCTGATGACGGTCAACATCCGTGACTTCGTAAGGGGTCGCAAGGTCACCAGCGTCCCGATCGAGGCCAGCATCCGTACCGCCGCTACCGCCATGAGCGAGGATCGCGTCGCCTCTATCTTCGTCATGGATGGGGAGCGGCTGGCGGGCATCATCACGGACCGGGACCTGCGCACCCGCTGCATCGCGGCGGGCCTTTCCTACGAGGAACCGGTCACCCGCATCATGACCTCCCATCTCCATACCATCACCAGTGGTACCCTGGCCTTTCACGCCCTGATCACCATGACCCGGTTGAATGTCCATCATCTGCCGGTGCTGGAGGATGGCCTGGTCGTTGGCATGCTCTCCACCTCGGATCTGGTCCGCTTCCAAAGCTCCAATTCGGTGTACCTGGTTGGCGACATCCGCAAGGCCAAGGACCTGGACGCCCTGGTCGCCCTCAGTTCCAAGGTGGCGAACCTGCAGGTCCACCTCGTCAGGAGTGGGGCCACGACGGATCAGGTGGGGCAGGCCGTAAGCGCCATCACCGATGCCATTACCACGCGACTGCTGGAGATGGCGGAGCAGGAACTGGGGCCCCCACCCGTGCCCTACGCCTGGATGGCGGCGGGATCCCAGGCCAGACGCGAGCAATCGTCCCATTCGGACCAGGATAATGCCTTACTCATCGCCGACCACATGAGGCCGGAGGACGACGACTATTTCGCCTCCTTGGCCCGCATCGTCTGCGATGGCCTCAATGCCTGCGGCTATGTCTACTGCCCGGGCAATGTCATGGCCTCCAACCCCAAGTGGCGCCAGCCCCTGCGTATCTGGCGCAAGTATTTCAACTCCTGGATCGAACGGCCGGAGCCCCTGGCGCTGATGCATTCGAGCATCTTCTTCGACCTGAGGGCGATTCACGATCCCGAAGGCATGGTGGAGGAACTCCGCGAGCATGTTCTCGACCTGAGTCGCGCCAACCGCATCTTCATTGCCTACATGGTATCCAACGCCCTCAAACATCGACCGCCCCTGGGTTTTTTCCGAAATTTCGTCCTCATTAGCGGTGGCAACCACGACAAGACCCTGGACCTCAAGCATCGCGGCACGGTGCCCATCATCGACATGGCCCGCATCTATGCCCTGACCAAGGGTCAACCCGCCGTCAACACCACCGAGCGCCTGGAGCAGGCCGCCAAATCCCAGGCACTGAGTCGTGAGGGGTCTGCCAATCTCATTGATGCGCTGGAGTTGATTGGTGCCCTCCGCCTGCGCCACCAGACAGAGCAGTTGCGCCAAGGTCAGAAGGCGGACAATTTCCTGGCCCCGGACTCCCTGTCTGGACTGGAAAGGGGGCACCTCAAGGATGCCTTCTCTCTCATCAACACCATGCAGGATGTCCTCGAGCAGCGTTATCAAGCGGGACGTTTTGGCTGACGAGTCACGATGACCTGGCCTCTGACTCCGGAACTTCGCCGCCGTTGGTACCTCCGCAAAATGGCGGCGGGCCCCCTGCGCGACTACCTGGCCAGACCCTTTCCCGCCCCAGCGACGGACTATCGCCAGGTGGATTACCTGGCGGTAGATCTGGAGACCACGGGACTGGATCCCAAACAGGACAGCATCCTCAGCTTTGGCTACGTGGCCCTCCACGGCAACCGCATCGACCTTGCCAACGCCAGCCATCGCCTGGTACACATTGACCGCGCCATCCCCGAGGCCAGCGCTGTGATCCACCAGATTCTCGATGACCAGGCGGCCACTGGTGAGCCCCTCGCCGCGGTACTGACGGAATTTTTACTGGAACTGGCGGGCAAGGTCATGATCGCCCATCACTCCTATATCGAGGAGACCTTCATCGACCTGGCCTGCAAGCGTCTGCTGGGGGGACCCCTGGTTGTGCCCATCGTTGACACACAGGCCGTGGCCTTACGCAACTTTCAACAACGTCAGACCCCCTTCAAAGGTTCAGACCTGCGGTTGCATAATCTGGGGGCTCGCTACAACCTGCCCCGCTATGGCGCTCACAACGCCCTCAGCGATGCCCTGGCTGCTGGCGAGCTCTTCCTTGCCCAAGCCGCTCAACGTGACAGTGGCAAGGGCTTCGCCCTGCGGGAATTCCTCGTCTGATGGCCCAAACGGCCCCGGTATGGCGAAGTGCTAGCGAAGGCCGCTGCAAGCGTTTAGACTTGGGGGATATTCCAATTAGGGGGCGGTGTTTACACCACCGCCCCTGGCTCTGGACGCGAGGAGGAGGACACTAACTACAAACCCCGAGCCATGAAGCCGGGGGAACCGAGGACAAACACAGCGGCGGCATCAACCCCCACAGCCGCCCGATATCAACATGCATGCGCTTGTCGCGTCACGAATAGCGACTGCCCACTCCCCCCGGGTGGGGCGATCCCAACAGGCAAGCCCTTTACCTCCGGCCCCTCCTAAGGCCGGCAGATATCAATTCACCACCTCAGATCAGGAGAAAGGTTCCCATGTCGGAAATCAAGATTTACGAAGTTCCCGCCGCCATCGCCGCCAAGGCCCACATCAACGCCGAGCAATACGAGACCATGTATAGGAACTCGGTCGAGGACCCGAACGGTTTCTGGGCCGAACAGGCGGAGAAATTCATCACCTGGAGTAAAAAATTCGACAAGGTGATGGATTACAGCTTCAGCCCCGAGAATCTTTACATCAAGTGGTTCGAGGGCGGTCAGCTCAATGTCTCCTACAATTGCCTCGATCGGCATCTGGCCACGCGCGGTGATCAGGTTGCCATTATCTGGGAAGCCGACAATCCCGCGGAGGACAAGAAAATCACCTACCGCGAGATGCACACCCAGGTCTGCAAGCTCGCCAATGTCCTCAAATCCAAGGGCGTCAAGAAGGGGGACCGGGTCTGTATCTACCTGCCCATGATTCCCGAGGCAGCGGTGGCCATGCTGGCATGTACCCGTGTCGGGGCCGTTCATTCGATCGTGTTCGGCGGCTTCTCCCCGGACAGCCTGCGCGATCGTATCCTGGACTCCGACTGCCGCCTGCTCATCACCGCTGACGAGAGCGTACGGGGTGGCCGCAACGTGCCCCTGAAGAAGAACGCCGACACCGCCCTCACCGAGTGCCCGAATGTCGGCACCGTGCTGGTGGTCCAGCGCACTGGGGGCAACGTGGCATGGACCGAAGGCCGCGACGTCTGGTACCACGAGGCCATGGCCGCCGCCGACTCCGTCTGCGAGCCCGAGGCGATGGACGCGGAGGATCCCCTCTTCATCCTCTACACCTCCGGTTCTACCGGTAAGCCCAAGGGTGCCCTGCACACCACCGGCGGCTACCTCGTTTACGCCGCCATGACTCACAAGTACACCTTCGATTACCAGGAAGGCGAGATCTACTGGTGTACTGCCGACGTCGGCTGGGTGACGGGCCACACCTATATCGTCTATGGCCCATTGGCCAACGGGGCCACCTCCCTGATGTTCGAAGGCATCCCCAACTACCCGGACATGTCGCGTTTCTGGCAGGTGGTGGACAAGCACCAGGTCAACATCTTCTACACCGCCCCCACCGCCATCCGCTCCCTGATGCGCGCCGGCGAGGAGCCGGTCAAGGCGACTTCACGCAAGTCCCTGCGCATCCTGGGTTCGGTAGGCGAGCCCATCAACCCCGAGGCCTGGGAGTGGTATTACCGCGTGGTCGGCGATGCACGCTGCCCAATCGTGGACACCTGGTGGCAGACCGAGACCGGTGGTCATCTGATCACCCCCCTGCCCGGGGCTACCCCCCTCAAGCCCGGTTCGGCCACCCGCCCCTTCTTTGGCGTGGTCCCGGCATTGGTTGACCCTGCGGAAGGTACCCCCATCCTGGGGGCTGGGGAGGGTGCCCTGGTCATCACCCAGCCCTGGCCGGCGCAAATGCGCACCGTCTATGGGGATCACCAGCGCTATGTCGATACCTACTTCCGGCAATACCCCGGCCAGTACTTCACGGGTGACGGTGCCCGCCGCGACGAGGATGGCTATTACTGGATCACCGGGCGCATCGATGACGTGCTCAATGTCTCCGGTCACCGTCTGGGTACCGCCGAGATCGAGTCCGCCCTGGTGTTGCACCCCCAGGTGGCAGAGGCCGCGGTCGTCGGCTACCCGCATGACATCAAGGGCCAGGGCATCTACGCCTATGTGACCCCCATGGCGGGTGTCGAACCCACGGACGCCCTGAAAAAGGAACTGGTGGCCATGGTACGTGGCGAAATCGGTCCCATCGCTATCGTTGATCTAATCCAGTGGGCCCCGGGCCTGCCCAAGACCCGCTCGGGCAAGATCATGCGCCGCATCCTGCGCAAGATTGCCGCCAATGAAATCGATAGCCTGGGTGATACCTCGACCCTGGCCGACCCCACCGTGGTCAACGAACTGATCGAGAACCGGGCCAACCGGTAACCCCGGGACCAGGCCTGGGCGGTTTCTTCCCGCCCGGGCCCCTTGATGAAACCAAGAGCCCCGACTGATGGCAATGCGACAGGAAATGCAGGGGGTCTGATTGAGCAGGGAACAAATTGATTTGTCATTGATTTACGACGGGGAGGCTTTCGCCTCCCCGTCGCTTTCGTTTCAGGAGCCATTAAATTTGAACCCACATATGCGAATCGGAGTTTTCGTCGATGCCGAGAATGTCCGTTACAACGGCGGCTACCAAATGCGTTACGACGTCCTCAGGCGCTTTGCCGCGCGTGAGAAGGGGGTACTCCAGCGCCTCAATACCTATTTGGCCTTCGATCTCGAGCGGGCCAAGGAAGATCAGGAATACGCAAAAAAATCCCGCGCTTACCAACAGATGGTGCGCGACTTCGGCTGGAAGATCACCGTTAAGTATGTGCGCCGCTACACGGACGAAAACGGCAATGTCACCACCAAGGCCAATGCCGACCTGGACATGGCCGTGGATGCCATGCTGCAGGCCGGCAAGCTCGACCAGGTGCTCCTGGTCACGGGGGATGGTGATTTCCTCCAGGTGGTCAATGCCTTGCAGAATACAGGCTGCCGCGTCGAACTCATCGGATTCAAAAATGTCTCGCGCCAGCTTCAGCAGGAGGTAGACGCCTATTACTCCGGCTACATGATCCCGGAGCTCCTGCCCATCACCTATGAACCCCGAAATGAATGGGGCAAACCGGGTTCCTGCGTGCGAGGTATCTGCACCAAGTGGTTTCCAGAAAAGGGTTACGGCTTCTTGCGATTCATGAATCTCATCTCCCCCAATCTCTGGATCACGGACCCTCGGGACGAGGGCTCCCCCTATACCAGCGTCTTTTGCCATGCCAACGAGATCGCGGACGAGGTAACCGAGGACATGCTGATGAACCGTGACACCGTCCTGGAGTTCTATCTCAACGAGAGCGAGCAGAAGGACAATGGCCTGGTAGCCAATAACGTCCGGCTTGCCTTTACGGTCAATCGCTGACAGGCAGGACGGCCCCCCATTACCTGAAGTCCCTGGATATCCCACCGCCACGACTACCCCATGGCCACCCCCGCCAGCGCCATACCCCTATCCGGGTTAGCCACCTGTCTCATCCGTGAGAAATTGCTCACGGAGTCACGGGCCCTCAGCGCCTTTGCCGACGCCGCCAAACGCGGCAAGCCTTTCGTCCAGTACCTGGTCGAGGAGAAGATCCTCGATAGCCGCCGTATCGCCATGACCACCTGCGAGGAGCTCGGCATTCCCCTTCTGGACCTGAACGCCATCGACGCCAGCAGCCTGCCCGTTGATATGATCAATGAAAGGTTGGTGCGCAAACACCGGGCCTTGCCCATCTTTCGTCGCGGTAACCGCCTTTTCGTCGCCCTCTCCGACCCGACCAATCACCAGGCCCTGGAGGAGATCCGCTTCAATACCGGCCTGACCACCGAGGCCGTGCTGGTCGAGGAGAACAAGTTGGTGGTAGCGATCGAGAAGGCCATCAATCGCGCCCTGGAATCCACCCAATCGGTCATGGGCCAGATCATTGCCTCGGATCTGGTCAATCTCGAACAGGCCGCCGCCGAAGAACGCCCCATAACCGAGGAGGAACTCAATCTCGACGAGGCGCCGGTGGTGCGCTACATCAACAAAATCCTGGTGGATGCCATCTCCAGTGGTGCCTCTGACATCCACTTCGAGCCCTACGAGAAGACCTTTCGCATCCGCTTTCGCCAGGATGGCATGTTGCACGAGGTCGCCTCGCCACCGGTCAATATCTCCCACCGCCTGGTGGCGCGCCTCAAGGTGATGTCACGCATGAATATCGCCGAGCGGCGCGTCCCCCAGGACGGGCGCATAAAGCTCAAACTCAGCCGCACCCGCGATATCGATTTTCGCGTCAATACCTTGCCGACCCTCTACGGGGAAAAGGTGGTGTTACGTATCCTAGAGACGGGCACCACCCTGATCGGGGTTCAGCAACTGGGCTTCGAGGAGGACCAGAAGAAAACCTTCCTCTCCGCCATCGACAAGCCCTACGGTATGATCCTGGTCACGGGCCCCACCGGGTCGGGTAAGTCGGTCACCCTCTATACGGGCCTCAACCTTCTCAACAAGCCGGAGGTCAATATCTCCACGGTCGAGGACCCGGTGGAAATCCAGGTGACGGGCATCAACCAGGTCAATATGAACCTCAAGACCGGCCTGACCTTCGCCGCCGCCCTGCGTGCCTTCCTGCGCCAGGACCCAGATATCATCATGGTCGGCGAGATCCGGGACCTGGAAACGGCTGAAATCGCCGTCAAGGCGGCCCAGACCGGCCACCTGGTGCTCTCAACCCTGCACACCAACGATGCCCCCCAAACCCTAACCCGCCTGGCCAACATGGGTGTCGCCCCCTTCAACATCGCCTCTTCGGTCCTCCTGATCATGGCCCAGCGCCTGGTGCGGCGTTTATGTCGCCGCTGCCGCAAGCCTGACAAGATTCCCAACCAGGCCCTGCTGGTAGAAGGCTTCACTCAGAAAGAGATAGATGAGGGGCTGACCCTTTATAAGCCCGTCGGCTGCGAACATTGCTATCAGGGATATCGTGGCCGCGTCGGTATCTACCAACTCATGCCCATCTCCGAGGCCATGGGCCGCCTCATCATGGAGGGTGGCAACGCCCTGCAACTGGGTGACCAGGCCCGCGCCGAGGGCATCCTCGATCTTCGCCATTCCGGACTGCTCAAGGTCAAGGCAGGCATCACCAGCCTTGAGGAAATCAATCGTGTAACCAAGGAATGATGACCATGGCCCTGCCAGTCGCCAAGAAAACCGAACCCGAAAAAAACCTGCTCTTTGCCTGGGAGGGCATGGACCGTCGAGGCCAGCGCGTCAAGGGCACCTCGCCGGGGTCCGACGAGGCCTCGGTGCGCGCCGATCTGCGGCGGCAGGGCATCAATCCCATTAAGATTCGCAAGAAATCCAAGGGTATAGGCGGTGGCAAGAAGAAGATCACCAGCAAGGACATCAGCGTCTTCAGCCGCCAGCTCGCCACCATGATGTCCGCCGGCGTACCCCTGGTGCAGGCCTTCGACATCGTGGGGCGAGGCCACGACAATCCGACCATGCAGGACCTCATCCTCTCGATCAAGAACGATATCCAGAGTGGCACCGCCCTGACCCTAGCCCTGGCCAAGCATCCCCTCCAATTTGACGATCTCTTTTGTAACCTGGTCCAGGCGGGCGAGCAGGCTGGCGTACTCGAGACCATGCTGGATAAGATTGCCACCTACAAGGAAAAAACCGAAAGCATCAAGGGCAAGATCAAGAAGGCTCTCTTTTACCCGGCGGCGGTCATCATCGTCGCCATCATAGTGACCACGGTCATCATGATTTTCGTGATTCCCGCCTTTAAATCGCTCTTCGATGACTTCGGGGCGGACCTGCCAGCCTTCACCCTCCTGGTGGTCGGTATCTCGGACTTCATGGTCGAGTGGTGGTGGCTGCTCGGCCTAGGCCTCAGCGGTGCCGGCTACGGCCTGGCACAGGCCTTCAAACGCTCACCCAAGCTTCGTGAAGGGGTGGACAGGACCATGCTCAAATTTCCCGTCATTGGCCCTATCCTCCATAAGGCCGCCATCGCCCGCTTCGCCCGCACCCTTGCCACCATGTTCGCCGCTGGCGTACCCCTGGTGGAGGCCCTCAACTCGGTCGCCGGCGCAACGGGCAACGTCATCTATTCCGAGGCCACCCTCAATATGCGCGAGCAGGTCGCCACCGGTCAGTCGCTTCAGCTCTCCATGCGCCAGGCCAATCTCTTCCCCCACCTGGTCATTCAGATGACGGCCATCGGCGAGGAGGCCGGCTCCCTCGATGATATGCTGAGCAAGGTAGCGGATTTTTACGAGGAGGAGGTGGACAATGCCGTGGATGCCCTCAGCAGTCTGCTGGAACCCATGATCATGGTCGTCATCGGCGGCCTGGTCGGTAGCCTGGTGATCGCCATGTACCTACCCATCTTCAAGATGGCCGCCACGGTGTAAGTCAACCCCATGTCAGCCCTCGATCTCCTGATGCAAACCCCGGCCCTGCTCTATACCACGGTCGGTCTCTTCACCCTGGCGGTAGGCAGCTTTCTCAATGTGGTCATCCACCGCCTGCCACGGATGATGGAGCAGGCCTGGCGCAGGGAATGCGCCGAGTTGGCCGGCGAGGAGGCCCCGGCGGCGGAACCCCTGTCCCTGGCCCTGCCGGGTTCCCGCTGCCCCCATTGCGGCCACGCACTGAAGGCATGGGAGAATGTTCCGCTCCTGAGCTATATCTTGTTGCGGGGACGTTGTTCGGCCTGTGCCATGCCCATCGGGGTCCGCTACCCCCTGGTCGAGGCGGGGACTGCCCTCTTATCCATCCTGGTGGTCTGGCATTTCGGGGTGAGCTGGGAGGCCGCCGCGGCCCTGCTCCTGACCTGGGGCCTGATCGCCCTCGCCTTTATCGATATCGATACCCAGCTCCTGCCGGACAGCATCACCCTGCCCCTGATATGGCTGGGGCTGCTCCTTAGCCTCGATGGCGGCCTAACCAATCCCAGAGACGCCATTCTGGGGGCGGTTCTGGGGTATCTCTTCCTCTGGACCGTCTACCAACTCTTCAAACTAACCACGGGCCGGGAGGGCATGGGTTACGGGGATTTCAAACTCCTCGCCCTCTTCGGGGCCTGGCTCGGCTGGCAGGCCCTCCCCATGATCCTGATTCTGTCCAGCGTCGTCGGGGCCATCCTGGGCCTGGCCCTGCTGTGCCGGCGGGGTCAGGATCGCCACACCCCCCTGCCCTTCGGCCCCTATCTCGCCGCCGCGGGCTGGATCGCCCTGCTCTGGGGCGAAGGCATCAATGGCGCCTACCTCCAATGGATTGGGATGGGTTGAGTCCTTGATCCCCTCAGGCCGCCCCCGGCTGGTCGTGGCCCTGACCGGGGGCATCGGCAGCGGTAAAACCAGCGTCTCCCGGCGCCTGGCGGAACTGGGGGCGGCCGTCATCGACACCGATGTCATCGCCCACGCCCTCACGGCACCGGGTGGCGCGGCCATGTCTCCCATTGCCGAGTCCTTCGGATGCGGGGTCATCGCCGCCGACGGCAGCCTGGACCGACCCGCCATGCGTCGTCGGGTTTTCGGGGATACCAATGCCCGCCGCAGGCTCGAGGCCATCCTCCACCCCCTGATCCGCGCCCGCCTGGCAGAGGAACTGAGCCAGGTCCGGGCGCCCTATGCCATAGTCGCCATCCCACTCCTCTTCGAGACCGGCTGGACTGACCTCGCCGACCGCATCCTGGTGGTGGACCTGCCCGAACCCCTGCAGGTTGCCAGGGTCCTGGGCCGCGGCGGGCTCACCGAGGAGGAGATTCGCCCAATTCTCGCCAGCCAGGTGGGGCGTGAAACCCGCCGCCAGGGCGCTGACGACCTGATCGACAACAGCGGGAACCTGGAGCACCTCATGGCCCAGGCGGCGGACCTCCATGCCCGTTACCTGCAGCTCGCCCTGAACTCGCCCCTACCCTAACCCCTCAGGGCCGGAATTTTCCAGCTTGAGGGCGGGATGAGTCTCCTTTATGCTCGCCTTGGCGAGGGATAAGGCCTCGCCCTTACCAACAAGAAAGCAACAGGAGACACCCCGATGATCAAACCCAATGCCATCCTTGCCCTAGGCGTCGTTCTGGTGGTTCCCAGTCTCTCCCTCCAGGCCGCCACGGAGTGCAAGGGCCTCGACCAAGCCGCCTGTGGCGCCAACGCCGGATGTTCCTGGGTCAGCGGCTATACCCGTCAGGACGGCAAGGCAGTCGCCGCCTATTGCAAGTCCAAGGGTGAAAAACAGGCCGGCGTGGAGGCCCCTGCCGTACCGGCCAAGGCTCCTGTAGCCCCGGTTCAGGCACCCACTGCCCCGGCCAAGGCACCTGCTGCCCCGGTCCAGGCGCCTGCCGCACCGGCCAAGGCCCCCGCAGCCCCGGTTCAGGCGCCTGCAGCTCCGGCCAAGGCACCTGCTGCCCCGGTTCAGGCGCCTGCCGCGCCTGCCAAGGCTCCGACTACCCCGACTCCCGCCACCCCGGCACCCACCAAGAACTGATCCCCAGGTCAGGATCCGCATCTCGAGCAGGGCGGCTGAGAAGCCGCCTCCTTCTTGGCGATCCTGATGCCGGCATCCCCACCCCCTCGTGGGGCCAGTGCCCAAGGGCCAGGTGGATGACGCCCATTGCCAGCCCATGATCCCCTGCCACCTTTCCAGCTCCACAGCCATCATGATCCAGGAACTTCAGATCACCCGCCCCGACGATTGGCACCTGCATCTCCGCGATGGGGTCGAGATGGCCTCGGTACTCCCCCATACCGCGCGATGCTTCGCCCGCGCCATCGTCATGCCCAATCTGAAGCCGCCGGTGGTGACCACGACCCATGCGATTGCCTACCGGGAGCGCATCCAGGCGGCCTTGCCCCCGGGCATGGATTTCACGCCCCTGATGACCCTCTATTTGACGGACCGCACGACACCGGAGGAGATTCGCCGCGCCAAGGCCTCCGATATCGTCATCGCGGCCAAGCTCTACCCTGCCGGGGCCACGACTCATTCGGAGGACGGAGTCACCCTCATGGAATATCTCTACCCGGCACTGGAGGCCATGGAATCGGTAGGGATGCCTCTGCTGGTGCATGGAGAGGCGACGGCGGCGGCTATCGATATCTTCGACCGCGAGCGCTATTTTATCGAGGCATCCCTGCTGCCCTTGCTCCAAGACTTTCCTGGGTTAAGGATCGTATTCGAGCATATCACCACCGAGGAAGCCGCGGATCTGGTCCGCGGGGGACCCCCGAACCTGGCCGCTACCATCACCCCCCAGCACCTGCTCTACAACCGCAACGCCATCCTGGCCGGCGGCATCCACCCCCATTTTTACTGCCTTCCCGTCCTGAAGCGCGAACAGCATCGCCAGGCCTTGGTGGCGGCGGCTACCAGCGGCCATCCCCGCTTCTTCCTGGGTACTGACAGCGCCCCCCATGCCCAGCCAGCCAAGGAAGGCGACTGCGGGTGCGCGGGGATTTATAGCGCCCACGCCGCCATCGAACTCTACGCGGAGGCCTTCGACCAGGCAGAGGCCCTGGACAAACTGGAGGCATTCGCCAGTTTCCATGGCGCTGACTGGTACGGACTGCCCCGCAACCGGGAGGTGATCCGGCTCCGGCGCGAGTCCTGGCTGGTGCCCGACAGCTATGGATTCGGACCCACCCGGGTCAAACCCCTGCGCGGGGGGGAGTCCATCGGCTGGCGCCTGGATATGGCAGGTGAGGCCTGACAGGCACCGCCAATCCTCGCAAGCCAGTCATACCCGCGCGGGGATTGGCGATCACATGTAAACAAGGGGTTGAGAGGATGGGTGGGCCAGTACGGCTAGCCCACCCAGACGGAAGATCAGGGTTTTTTCCCCTTGGCGGCCTTGGCTGCATCCTCCTCGGCCCAAATGTCGGGCTCCCGAGAATCGGGTGGAGGATTGCCATCGAAGATGGCGTAGCGCCGCTTCTGGAGATAGGCGTCGCGGACGAAGGCATAGCGATCGATGGCGGCCGACTCCATGACATCGGTGGCCGACAACAAGTCCGCCCGTGTATCGATCACATCCAGGGCGATCATGCCCCAGTTGGCGGTCTTATTGGTATTCCAGATATGAAAGAAGGGGTTCGCGGCGATATCACCGGGGAGCCCCACGGTATCCCGCAAGGTGCTGGGGCCCAGCAAGGGCAGTACCAGATAGGGACTATCCACATCGCCCCAGTAGCCGAAGGTCTGCCCGAAATCTTCCTTATAACTGGGTAGTCCCATATTGGAGGCCACATCGATGAGGCCGCCTATGCCGACGGTCGTATTGACGACGACGCGTCCCACATCGGTGCCGAACCGGGAGACCTTGAACTGGAGAAGATTATTGATAGCCGAATCAATATCATTGATATTATTGAAAAAGTTAGTGACGCCCTGATCCACGGGCTTGGGCACTATGGCCTTATAACCCTTGGCAATGGGCTTCATGAAGGCATCATCGACTTGCGTATTGAAATCGAACATGGCCCGATTATAGGACTCCAGGGGATCCTGGGGATCACGCTGATCTTCCGGAATGGAGGTACAACCCCCAACAAGGAACACAAGGGAGGTGCCCAAGGATAACAGGATACTTCTCGTCATAAAGGTGCGCCTTTCCACCGCCTCAACTGCGCCTAGTGCCTTTGAAAGCAGGGATACTAACACAAGCAGGCGGCGGCCTAGCAGAGATTGGCGCTGGTCCCGATGCGATTTCCAGAGCATGGGTTATCGCTACAAGGGCCTCCCAAAAAAAGGCGGGGCATCCCTGCCCCGCCCACTCACCCGCGGATCAAACCCTTAATTCTTGCTGAGGGATAAGCCCCTTTCGGGTCTCGAGAAGTTGTGGCAAGCGGCGCAATCCTTTTTCTTGCTGGACACGTGCCGGTTATGCACCTCGGCGAAGGCCCGATCACTGGCACTTGTCTTGTTGCTATGGCACTGACTGCAGATATTGTCCAGACTGCCGTTCAGCGTGGTCCTGTTGGTGCTGACCACCACGCTCGGTTGGGTGCGGAGCCCGTAGCCCAGGCTGTCCGTGTCCAGTCGCGCCGTGGTACCCGTGGGGGCAAGGGCCTGATGGCAGGAACCGCAACCCGCAACATTACCACCAAGGGCATTGGCACTGGGCTCCACGCCGTGGTTGATGGTCTGGTAGGTGAAGACCGGAACCGTCGTGGTGCCAGGAGGCATCTCGAGGTCGCCCGGGGTGCCAGCGCAGACCGAACTATCAGCGGCGTTGGGTTCATCCACACCAAGACCCACCGCCACCGCACGGCAGAAGCTGCCCGTCCGGAAGAACTCGAAGGTCGAGTGGCCAACCAGGCTATTAGTGGCATCGTTACGGGCCAGCTTGCCCCAATGCTGCTTCATGGGATAAAGCTTGGCGGTACTGCTGGTCACGTCGCCATTGGGCATGCCCAGGGCATAGGCGGGTTCGCCGCCCACGTAACCCCCAACAAACTTCGCCGCGATCGTGGCATCCAGGGGCACGGTGGGTACGCCAGTGAGTGATTCATCGAGGTACATGACTTCCGAGGTCCCGTCGAACCAGGTATAGCTGGGAATCAGCGAGGTGCTACCCAAGCCACCTTTATCTTCCCGCGGCAGCCAACCGCCACGACCATTACAGGCGGAGTCCGACGGATGCGGGTCCTGCCAGTCGCGAGCAACCTCGGTGCCCACCGCCGCCTTGGCGTAGGACGGGATGTGACAGGTCTGGCAGGCGACCTTCATGGCATGCTTATCCTTGCTGGCTCCAGTGGTGTTACTGAAGTCGCCATGGGGGGTGCTGGTATGGCAGCCACCGTTCTCGCAGGTGAAACGCCCGGGTACATCATTAGCCCGCAGATCCAGACCACGACCCCGTACCCGGTGACTCTCGCCATTAGCCCCGACCGCGTCGTGACAATCGGAACAGGTCAGGTTCTGACCAGCCGGGCTCATGTGCATGTCCAACGTCAAGCTCGGGTTGATGTTTTCCTTGGAGAGGTCACCCCGCTTGGCACCGTCGGCACCGGCCGCGCCGGCATGGCAGTTGAGGCAGGACTGACGGGTAGTGGCATGGACATTCTGGGCCGCGGCCAGAGTGGTCAGCGCCATGGGCGCCATGGGTACCGAGGCGGGTAGCGTGTCCTTACCGGCCGGCTTGAACAGGAAGTCACCGGCGGCGCTGACGTTCGGGATGCCCTGGAACCCAGTGCGGATCACGGCGTCGCCGTCAGAGCGAACGAGCTTGCCAGTGGTGGGGTCCGTGGTCAGGTTCAGCAGACTAAAATCACTGAAGCCCAGGCCAGCGGAAGTCCAGTCGGGAAAGCGCTTGTAAACCTCCTGGTGACACATCAAGCAGTCGATATTCGCCAACTGGGTATGAGCCTCCACCGAGCTGGGGGCCAGCTTTTCGAAGAGGGATTGGGCCATCGGGAAGCGCCCGTTACCCACATGGCAACCGGCGCAGGTGAAGCGCGGGGAGTTCTCGTGGGTACCGCAGTAGGTGTTGATGCCGGTCGCCACCAGGTCACTCGCCGCCGCCTTGGCGGGCCGCTCACCGGCCGCCTTGAAGTCCGACGGGATATTGGTCACGTTGGGGAAGGCACCACCCTGCTGGTAATGGACGGATCCATGCATATCCCGCGCTTCGCCCTCATGGCAGGCGACGCACACCTCGGGCCCCGTGTAGGCGGTGATGCTGCAATGCTCCGGGATCGGCGAGGTGCAGGCTACCGCGGCCGTGATGGTCGCGGTGGTGGCGGACGCGGTTGAGGCCTTGCCCAGATTGTCCGTGACCGTCAACGACACGTTAAAGGTACCGGCTGTCGCGTAGGTATGACTCGGATTCGCGGTGGTAGCGCTGCCGCCATCGCCAAAGGTCCAGGCATAACTGGCGATGGTGCCGTCGGGATCACTGGAACCGGCGCTGCTGAAGCTGATGGCGGTGCCCGTAGTGCCACTGTAAGGCCCATTGGCCTTGGCCGTCGGGGCCTGATTGACCGGAGCCGTGATGGTCGCGGTGGTGGCGGACGCGGTTGAGGCCTTGCCCAGATTGTCCGTGACCGTCAACGACACGTTAAAGGTACCGGCTGTCGCGTAGGTATGACTCGGATTCGCGGTGGTAGCGCTGCCGCCATCGCCAAAGGTCCAGGCATAACTGGCGATGGTGCCGTCGGGATCACTGGAACCGGCGCTGCTGAAGCTGATGGCGGTGCCCGTAGTGCCACTGTAAGGCCCATTGGCCTTGGCCGTCGGGGCCTGATTGGTCGGAGAGGGGGCCTTGGGGGAACAGGTGGAAGGGGCATTGGTCACGGCACGATCGACGTATTTGCCGTCTGGCGTCACGGCACGCACCCAACAGGGTACCGGGCTGGGCCTATCTTTTTTGATGGACCAGTCGCCATCGTCTTCGGCCTCGTCCGAACCCAAAAACTGGGTTGGGTTGAAGGCATTGACCAGTCTGACTCTAACCTTGGCCGGCGCGTTGCCAGTGGCGCGCAGACGTCGCTCCTTGTTGTTCCAGGAGGCACTGTCGATACTCAAAGCGCTGCTCGCGACGCCAACATCGTCGGCGGCCTCGACCTGGGCAATACCAGCCAGGGCGAAGCCAGCAATGAGCACTCCGAGACCCAGGCGACGACCTAGAGGTCGTCGCTGTGGCGAGTCCTGATCGGGGCTAGGAAGGTGGTGCTCGTGGCACCATGACTGGGGGGTGGTCATCTGCCTCTCCTGTGGGGTGGGATGTGGATCATCAGCTTCGACGGCGGTCATCGCCAACTGCATGATCAACGTACAACCGGGAGGCTTAATAAAACCTTAAGGTCATATCACCAGGACAAGATTGGTTACTTAGAGCTTGAAAGTGGGAAGGCAAGGGGAAGTTCGACTCTGCTATCAGGCCTACCCTCTCCGGACTTGAGCCGGACGGGGCATTTGCCCATCCGCGGCGAATCAATATCTACTGGAGATCCACCGCCCAAAGGTGGTCAGGAAGGCCTTTTGACCCTGATAGACCCCATCCTGCCCCGGTGCTCACCCCCCTCCCCGGCGGAGACAGGCTCCGCGAGGAGGGCCTCGACCCCATCCCACTCGAGGGGGCCAAGCCCGAGGTAGCGCAACCGCCCCTGGCGATCGATCAGGGCGCTGGTGGGCAGGACCTTGCCTCCCAAAAGGGGTTGAGTTTACCTCTCGAAGCTGTCGTCCAGGCTATGGCAGAGGTTACAGGCAACGGGCTCGCCGGCTTGCAAGGAACCGCCGTGTTCCCCGGTGAAGGTGCGC